>NZ_JBBCKX010000015.1:0-109162 GCF_037153115.1 Pantoea sp. USMM079 | reverse complement strand
TGGATGACCCCATCCGAATTCGCCGAAAAATCTGCCGGTTGCCAGAATTAGCAACCAACCTGAAGCCGGTTATTCCTGATTATGCCTGGATCATATTCGGGGTCAGGGTCAAGGATCTGACATTACTAAGTGAGCGCTGTATCTAATCATGGGGCATGTCAGCAACACCTTATGCAGGTGCTGCTATTAACTTTAAATCATTCTTTTTTTGGTGAAATTGATTTTATTACTATTTTTATCAATTCAATCAAGGAAAGTTTCAGGTTCCGGTTTGGGTGTGAAAGGTCTCATAAAAAATTGCATTATTGAAGTCCTTTCTAAACGCTTCCATTTATAAAAAAAGCTAATTCCTAAACGAGTAGAGGGTTGTTCCAACCTTATTGTCCAGGGATTAATCTTTTGAGCTTTTTCAGCATAAGGCCGCATCCTGTTTTCATAACTTTCGAATGCCATTTGATAATTACTATTTCGATTCAATTCCTGAGCAAGGATGTAAGCGCCTACGATTGCAAGTGTTGTTCCCATTCCGCTTACAGGTGTAGCACAGTAAGCAGCATCACCAACAACAGCAACACGACCTTTAGACCAAGCCGGCATTTTTATTTGACCAAGATCTTCAAAGAAGATGTCATCTGATTTGTTAAGTTCCGCAAGAATACGTGGAGCTTCCCAATTATCATCTTTGAATTTACGTTTGATAAAATCATTGACTGCTGATCGTCCCTTAAGATCTATACCTCGCTCGTCGCTACGAACATAGAGATAAGCGCGAGTCGTCCTCCCTTGATCAGGGCGTAGTAAAATTGATTTTCCCCCTTGGCAGTTGCTCCAGCGTACCCAGGTTCCATCTTGAGGCTCATAGGGTATAGCAAAATATGCAGTATAAAGTCCGATATGTTTTACAGGGACCTCACCAAATATAATTTTACGGGTACGAGACCTCATTCCCTCTGCAATCAATAACAAATCAAAAGATCTAATTTGAGAGTGTTCAAAACTTACGTCAACTCCGTTTGTGCTTTCACTGATATCTGTAATGTTATCACCAAAGACATATTCAACATTATCTTCTGTTTTTCTCATAAGGAGATTTGACAGATCAGCTCTAAGGATCTCAATGTCGGTAACAAACGATTTTTTCCCACCCGCGCTAGGGTATTCAGCTTGTATCTGATTACTGCTATCTACGAATCGTAAACCCTCTTCACGCGTCATTAAGCTATGAATTTCATCCATTATTCCCATGCGGGATACTACCTCACAGCCCTCATCTCTGATATCAACGGTTTGACCTGATAGACGTAAAGTCTGGGCACGTTCGACTACCGTAACTTTATGTCCCATTTTGCTTAGCCAGAAGGCCAGAGTTGAACCAGCTATACCTGCACCACTAATAAGGATGTTTTGGCTTTTAATATTCTCGTGAAGGTTATGATGAAATTTAAATTCTGTCATTTTATACTCTATAAAATATTTAAAAGATTATATTTTCAGTTAAATGCTAAACAATAAAAAATCGCATATAACTGAGATTTGAATAAAAATTGAAGACAACACCTTTAACTGGCGTGAAAGAAATTATATATGTCTGCGATTCGCATCAAACCAAAGTGTGCAACTGCGGAAATATTTCTTTTGCGGAGGCTATACTGTAAATATATCCCGAATATGGGTTCGAGTATTTGAAGAGGGTTCTGTATGAATTCATCTCAATTAGCTATATATAGTTAAGAACCTGACGGTTTCTCTGATAATATGTGCCGAACTGAGAGTTCACCTGCACGGTGAATGGCAGATAATAGGCCTTCTCAATTTTTTATTCAACATGTCAGAGCCAATATTCATAATTATATTTTAACTAAGGTTTTTCGGTAAATCCTTGATCTTATGATCATTAGTATTTCTTTCAGCCAGAAAATTAGTCGTCTTAAAACTATACATTGTCGCTTTAGCGATGTTGAGGAGCAGTACACATAGAATTAATTCAGTTCTGGCGGTGTCCTATTGGGATCAAGTCGGTTTAAGCCAATTTTAGTGCAACACATTCATTGTCGTTTTATCTACATACATTGTCGCAATAGCGTTATTTGTGTATTAATTAATTGATTAAAGTATAAATTACGATTTTTGGCTGACTTCATTACTTAAAGAGGTCAAAAATCTACGCTACTCAGTAAATAAAAACCATTCTTATAATCATTCTCTATTCGTTCTACTTTATCCCGACGAGTGTGATTAGGAACTTGTGATTTCGGAAGAGGATATGCCCATATCCTGCCTTTAAAAGCCATTCCGGATATGCGATGCCCTCACACAAAGTTGAAGGGAGGCTGATAATCCACAATGATTTAAATGGAAATGTGTCGAATGTCTTCTGCTTGTTTTAATGTTTGCGACGCTGAGTTTTCTATATCAGGAAAACCACTTTTTCATGGTTCAAGATTGTCATTTCCTGTGGGGGCGTTCACAGGTCTTATTGGTCACAATGGGTCCGGCAAATCGACCCTGCTTAAGTTGTTAGGCCGCCATCATAAGCCAACCTCAGGAATGCTACTGCTGAACGGGAAACCTCTGGAGTCCTGGTCATCCTCCGATTTTGCTCGTCAGGTAGCTTATGTCCCGCAACAGCTACCCGCAGCTGAGGGTATGACTGTATATGAGATAGTATCTCTTGGTCGCTACCCCTGGCATGGAGCTCTGGGCCGTTTTAAAGCGACAGACCGGGCTATAGTTAATGACGCTTTAACTGCAGCAGGGTTGAACAACCTCTCTGATCGATATGTGGACTCTCTGTCAGGGGGTGAACGGCAGCGAGCATGGATTGCAATGGCTATTGCACAGGATACGCGTTGTCTTTTGCTTGATGAACCTACCTCTGCGCTTGATGTTGGTCATCAAATAGAAGTGCTTACATTGTTCAGGCAATTGTCATCCGCTAAGGGAGTAACCGTCATCGCGGTGCTGCATGATATCAACATGGCCGCTCGCTATTGTCACCACCTTGTTGCCCTCAGAAAAGGAGGAATTATTGCACAGGGCGCCCCACATGAACTTATGCAGACTGAAGTTTTGAAAGGGATCTATGGAATATTGATGGGAACTTTCTTGCACCCGAGTAAAGGGCACCCGGTCAGTTATGTCCAGTAAAAAAGTAATATCCACTTCAATTGATCCTGGCCGGCGTCATATGCTGCGTATGCTCGCTGTTACGACAATGTTCTCTCCATTTGTCGACGCTCAAATGGTAACCAGTTCACCGCACACAGATTCAGGAATTGTGGTTACAGAGTGGCTACCATTGGAGATGTTACTTACCTTAGGTGTAATGCCACTTGCTGTGGCTGAAGCTGCCAATTACCGGTCCCTCGTTCAGCAGCCGGTGTTGTCAGAAGATGTGACTGAGCTGGGTTTACGTACCGAGCCTAACCTCGAACTGATGGCTGCACTCAAGCCGGCTCTGATCGTTTATGCAGAAGGGTATGGCCCACCGCCAACACTCTACGACGCTATCGCCCCATCGATGGCCATTGCATTCAGTGATAAAAATGGTCATCCGCTTTCAACTACCTGCACTGCGCTGCTGTCTCTGGCTGCAAAAATCGGTAAAGAAAAGACTGCACGTGAAGTTCTGGCCTGGCTGGAACGGGACATAGCATCATTACGCCTGGCCGCAGCAGACAAAATCAAGCGTCCTCTGCTTTTCATGGCGTTGGTTGACGCAAGACATGCGCTGGTTTTTGGCGAAAACAGCCTTTTTATGGATGTTATGACAGGGGCAGAGATTCCGGGGGGATGGCAGGGCGAAACCAACTTCTGGGGAAGCGCGGTTGTCAGTATTGAGCGACTTGCTTCGATAGTTCATACCGATGTTATTTGTTTTACAGAGCAAAACGATGAAGCCGTCATGAATGAGTTGGCCTCAACGGCACTCTGGAAAGCTATGCCATTTGTTCGCTCCGGACAATTTCATAGGGTGCCTGGGCTCTGGTACTACGGAGGACCGCTTACTGCTTTGCGCTTCTGCCATCTTCTCAAAAGTCTTCTGAACAAAATATGAAAACCCAGCGTATAAGCATCATCTCATTATCCCTAGCCGTAGCGTTGTTGCTGGCAGGGTTTAACCTCAGCAATGTGTTACCGGTGCATGTCTGGCTTTCGGGACTGATCGCCCCTGATAACAACGTGATTTCACAGGTTCTCTTTCACGATACCCTGTTACCTCGAATAGTCATGTCGTTACTCACTGGCGCAGGCCTCGGCCTGGCTGGGCTTTTGTTTCAGCAGGTGCTACAAAACCCGCTGGCTGAACCCTCCACATTGGGAGTTGCGAACGGTGCTCAACTTGGAATGACGCTCGCCACATTGTGGGGTGGTCAACTGATTACCCCCTATGCAGGTGCGCTTTATGGTGCCATGGCCATGGGAATTTTGGTGGCCATCGTCATTCGAGGTAAAAGGCTTTCGCCGGTATCACTCATTCTGGTGGGGCTCGTCATGACACTCTATTGTAGCGCTGTCTCTCAGCTTATCGGGCTCTACTTTCATGAGAGACTACAGAGTGTACTTTTGTGGGGCACAGGATCACTAACGCAAAACGGCTGGGGAAATGTAGTCAAACTTATGCCGCAATTGCTGATTTTTTTCCTACTGTCTTTCCTGTTGATAAGGCCTCTTACGCTACTCGGCATGGACGATTCCATTTCCCGGAATCTTGGTCTGCGCCTGCATGTTGTGCGCTTCGTTTCTTTATTCATCGCTGTGTGTCTTACTGCGGCACTGGTTACAACCTCGGGGATCATTGGTTTTATCGGATTGTTTGCCCCACTTATTGCACGCTTATTCGGTGCGCGACGCTTGAACCAATTGATTGTTGCTGCGCCTTTCGTCGGTGCACTGCTTTTATTTATTTCAGATCAAGCGGTCATTCTGTTGTCGCTAATCTGGCGAGAAGTGCCGACCGGCACCGTTACGGCTCTTCTTGGTGCGCCGGCGCTATTATGGTTATTACCGCGCCTGAGAGAAAACATGCAGCCTAAGGCGCCCGTTGCGGGTGATTTTCCTGAGAAGAAAAGAAAATTAAGCACCGGGCTAGCTGTCGGGATAACTGTACTGCTTCTGCTGATAACGCTTGCTTTGTATTTAGGGCAAAACAGTTCAGGCTGGCAATGGTCTTCACAATCAACCTTGGATTTCAGGCTTCCACGTGTCGTAGCCGCGTTAGCTGCAGGAGCAATGCTTGGTCTTGCTGGCTGCCTGATCCAGCGTTTAACCGGTAATCCGATCGCCAGTCCGGAAGTTGTCGGTGTGAGCACAGGGGCCGCGGCAGGTCTGGTGATAGTTATTATGCTCGTTCCCGGAGATCTGAGCGGCTGGCTTTTACCTGCGGGTTGCCTCGGGTCTGTCATCACCTTATTCACCGTTACCACCCTTGCTGGTTACCGTAATTTTTCTGCTCAAAGGATGATGCTGGCAGGAATGGCACTTAATGCAGCCTTTATGGCTTTGTTAATGTTAATGCTGGCTGGCGGTGATCCACGTGTATCGACACTACTTACCTGGTTTGCGGGATCGACATATGGTATTTCAGCGTCAAAAGCGTGGTCAGCTTTAGCTGTTGCCGCTGCGCTGGGTCTTATTACCCCTTTATTAAGAAGGTGGCTTACGCTGCTGCCGTTAGGCGAGTCGATAGCCAGATCAGCAGGCATGCCACTAACAGCAAGCAGGCTATCCATAATGTGTGTTGCTGCAGTTCTCACTGCAACCTCCACTTTCATAGTCGGACCACTCAGCTTTGTTGGCTTAATGGCCCCCCATACAGCACGGGCGCTCGGTTACCGAAGTGCATCAGCTCAACTGGTAATATCTGCCGTAGCCGGTAGCGCCCTAATGGTTGGGTCAGACTGGTTAGGAAGAATGCTCATTTTTCCTTTTCAGCTTCCGGCTGGTCTGGTTGCTGCGTTAGTGGGGGTACCGTTCTTTTTATGGCTAATCAGGCGCGCTTAACCGCTTTCATTTAACCAAAATAGCGCGAAGGCGTGGTGCCAAACATAGAGCGGAAGGACGCGATAAAACTCGATGAAGATTCGTAACCGGCTTCCAGTGCTACCCGGGTAACGTTTTCACCATAAGCGAGCCTTTCAACGGCATACAGCATTCGATGGCGAAGCCGCCACGCACCAAATGACATGTGAGTATCTCGCGTGAACAGACGTTCAATCGTTCGACCGCTGGCACCAGCCTCCCTTGCCAGTTCATGTAATGTGGAGCGGTTGCCTGGGTCGCGCTTAAGAATCTCTACCACACGCAGGGCTCGCTCATCTGTAGGCATCATAAGATCAAGGGGGGAATTACTCAGCAATCTGATCTGATCAATCAACACATCTGCCAGACGTGACTCAGGCGATTCTGGTTTGTAATCCCATGGATGATTAGCGCAGGCGGATATCAGTTCACGTACTAAAGGCGAAACCTCAACAACCCGGCAGCGTTCTGAGTCAGGGAACGGATTGATTTCAGGTTTTATATACAAGATGCTGATGTGCGATGGTCGCTTAACCGTTAATGCATGTTTTGTGCCGCCACTGATCCACAAAGCTCGACTGGTAGGCAGTATCCACTCTCCTTCAGACGTCACCATATGTACCACCCCACGGGTAGCAAAAATCAGTTGATGACGCTGATGGCTATGCAAATCGCTGGTATAAGGCGCCGAACTTTCCGACTGGCCAACAACTGCGGACTCTGCATCATCTGGGTTTTTAACAATGTGGCGTGTTATCGACATATTTGGTCATTATAGATGAATCACACCAATGCATCCATGAGTATCATACTTACACGAAAGAATTTTAATCATGGGTAATTAAATTATGAGTCAGTCAGATGTTTCATGGAACGGCCAGAAGTCGGCCGTTTCATCCAGAGCTGAGCAAAAGCAGCTTAATTTAAGCAGAGCGAAGTGGTCAACGCGTATAGCATTTTTCATCGCGGGATTTGGCCTCTCATGCTGGGCACCTTTGGTTCCGTTTGCGCAGCAACGTATTAATGCAGACTCAGCGATGCTGGGTACGGTTTTACTTTGTCTGGGGTTAGGCGCTGTAATTGGCATGCCTACTGCAGGTGGACTTGCAGGAAAAATCGGCAGTAAAAAGATCATTATTGCAGGAGCGCTGGGCCTGATTAGTGCGTTGCCATTGCTGGCGCATGTTTCGACCCCGTTGACCCTGGGACTGACTTTACTGCTGTTCGGATGCTCAATCGGTGCGATTGACGTAGCTGCCAATATCCATGGCACTGAAGTGCAAAATGCAGCTGGCAAGCCTTTAATGTCTGGCTTCCATGGATTTTACAGTATTGGTGGCTTGGCGGGCGCGAGCTTCGTCACCCTCCTGATTGCTACAGGCCTGCATATCGTCTTTGCGGCAGCAATGGCGGCAGCACTGATCCTTGTATGTATATCACTCGCTGCACGTGGATTCCTGAATACCCGTTCAGAAGAAGAACATCCGTTGTTCGTCATTCCACGCGGTAAGGTGGTTGCAATTGGCGTGCTGGCAATGATCATCTTCCTGGCGGAGGGTGCGATGCTGGACTGGGGCGCAATTTTGCTGATTCAGGTTAAGCAGGTCGCGGCGAATGTTTCAGGTATCGGATATGTGGTATTCGCGATAGCAATGGCTCTAAGCCGCTTTGTTGGTGACCGCATCGTTACACTGCTTGGCGAGAAAACTATGCTTCTGTCAGGTGTTCTTATCACTGCTGCAGGCATTTTCCTCACCGCTGAAGTGCAGTCCTTCTATGCAGTACTCGCTTCGATGGCTCTGGCCGGATTTGCTGCAGGTAACGTTGTGCCGGTGCTGTTCTCTCTTGCAGGCAGACAAAAATCTATGCCAGCTTCGCTTGCCATTGCATCAGCCAGTATCCTGGGATATCTGGGCGTATTAATGGGGCCAGCGCTGATTGGTTATGCCGCGCATTTTACGGGGCTCAAGTTGGCATTCGTATTGCTTGGAGCAATTGTATTAGTCGCGGTGAATCTGGTGTTTGCGATCATGTCCAAGAAAGGGTCCGACTAACGGTATGCCGCGGGCAACATTTTATAAGTCATTACAGCCAGATAAAGGCCCGGCATATGCCGGGCTTTCTGCGTTTTATTTTTCGGAAATCAGGGTTCAGATAATATTTTTCGGGGTTAAAAAATGAGTTACAACAAGTCTGTCACGGCAAAATCATTGGCTTTGCCTCGCACATCATTTGGTGTATTGGGTGCTATTAGCGCTGCCCACCTTCTTAACGACATGATCCAGTCGCTGATTCTGGCGCTTTACCCGTTGCTACAACCAGAATTCTCACTGAGCTTTGTGCAAATTGGATTGATCACTTTAACTTTTCAGGTGACATCATCTTTATTCCAGCCACTAATTGGGATGTTTACCGATAAACATCCGCAGCCACGTTCACTGCCGGTGGGTATGGGTTTCACTTTACTGGGCTTAGTGATGCTGGCATTGGCTGAGTCGTACCCGGCGCTGTTGATTGCCGCAGCATTAGTGGGAACAGGATCATCTGTTTTCCATCCTGAATCCTCTCGTGTGGCCAGAATGGCGTCGGGCGGCAGGCACGGGCTGGCACAATCGCTTTTCCAGGTTGGTGGTAACCTGGGAAGTGCTTTAGGTCCACTGCTGGCAGCGGTGGTTGTCGCCCCTTATGGAAGAGGACATGTCGCATGGTTTGTGCTGGCCGCCATGCTGGCGATAGTTATTCTGTTACAGGTGAGCCGCTGGTACGCTGCACAGCATGCAGCTGCATCTAAGTCGATAACAGCTCGGGCTGTGTCCTCTCTTCCACGTAGAAAAGTGATCATCGGCATCAGCGTACTACTGGTACTGATCTTTTCTAAATTTGTTTATACAGCCAGCCTCAGCAGTTACTACACATTTTATCTAATCGAGAAATTTGGACTGCCTGTTCAGAGCGCACAGCTATATCTATTTGCTTTTCTTTTCGCCGCTGCTGCAGGAACGGTCATCGGCGGGCCGATTGGTGATCGCTTTGGACGTAAAAAAGTTATCTGGTGTTCAATCCTGGGAACTGCTCCATTCAGCCTGGCATTACCCTGGCTGAACCTCGAAATGACATGTCTTTTTTCCATCATTATCGGTCTGGTACTGTCTTCTGCGTTTTCGGCAATTCTGGTATTTGCACAGGAACTGGTGCCGGGACGGATTGGAATGATCTCCGGCTTGTTCTTCGGCTTCGCTTTCGGCATGGGCGGCTTAGGCGCAGCAGGCCTTGGCGTCGTGGCTGATTACGCTGGCATTGCTACTGTTTTCAAAATCTGCGCCTTCCTGCCCCTGGTTGGGCTTATGGCTATCTTCTTGCCCGCTAAAACAGAGCTCGCGTAATTGTTGGATAAATTGGAGGGTACCTGATGGTGCCCTTTTTCCCTCCGGCGTACCTTTTCGAGGTTCCCCAACAAAGCTCTTCCCAACGCTCTTTGTTATTTCTCACTGTGCCCACTTCATTCGTCAACCCTGTAAATCAGTCCGACGCCTTATCCCAAGGTGAACAAAAGGGGAATTTTTGACATAGACAAAGTAAACAAAAGTTCACTTTTGAAACGATAAGTTTTTAACCAAAATTATACAACTTATTGATTTTAATGCTTTTATTAAAAATGATGTGATTGGTGTCATAAGTTTTAAGTATGTTTATGTTGCTTTTTTGTGTGTTATTTATAATCCATAAAATCAAATAAAATCCATTTTATGGTTATTTATGAATATTGATGACAACGAGATACAGCGCAGTATGGCTTTTACCGAAAAGGATCATGAACACATGACATCCTACTTTCGGCTTGCTGACATGGTCGCAGACCTTATTGGATCTCACTGTGAAGTGGTATTGCACTCATTTGAAAGTCTTGATGCTTCGGTGGTGAAGATCGTAAATGGGCACCATACCAATCGTGAGGTGGGCTCGCCGATCACTGATATGGGTTTGAAAATGCTTAGGCAGTTTAATCAGACGGGTGAGGTGAATTCTCGCAGCTATTTCACGCGCAACAGAGAAGGTAAATTACTTAAATCGACAACTTGTGTAGTAGCAGGTGAAAGTCAAAAACCTATCGGTCTTTTTTGTGTGAACATTAACGTTTCAGTTCCCTTTCCTGAACTGGTTAAAACGTTAATGCCTGACCATATACTCAATGGATTACTACCTGAAAATTTCAGTTCAAATCCTCAAGAGCTAATTAATGAATCAACCTGCAGAGCGATAAGTGAGGTTGATAATGATCAAAGAATTAATAAAAAATTGCGTACTCGCGCTATTGTTTACAATCTCTATGAAAGCGGAATATTTGAACTTAAAGAGTCGGCAAATATTGTGGCAGAGAAGTTAAGTATTTCAAAAAATGCAGTTTATAAATACCTGCGTGAATTTAAACTTAATAACAGTGAGAACACATAATGAATCAAAAAGAAGCTATTGCCACCTCAAATGCTCCTGAAGCTATAGGTCCCTATTCGCAGGGGATTATGTTCGGTGATCTGGTATTTACTTCAGGGCAACTACCACTGGTACCTGAAACCATGCTGTTCCCGGAAGGTGGTATCAAAGAACAGACAATACAATCGCTTGAAAACGTCAAAGCAGTCCTTGAAAAGAGTGGAGCATCGCTTAGTACCGTGATTAAAACTACGTGTTTTCTTGCTGATATAGCTGACTTCGCTGAATTCAATGAGGTATATAGTTCGTACTTTTCAGGCTCAGCAGCGCCCGCCAGGTCGTGTATAGAAGCTGCTAAATTGCCGAAAAGTGCAAAGGTTGAGATCGAGGTTATCGCTTATAAAAAGTAGCGATTATCAATTCATATCAACATTATGAGTATTTCAAAAATGTAATTCATTACCTGGAACTGGCATGAAGCCGCCATGAATAATCATCAAAAAAACAATGCATATATTGGTGTTACGACCGCTTATGTCTCATTGATTTGGACATATTAACCTACTCAAATGAAGGGCCAAGACGATGGAAATAGCAGAGGATATAAAGGCGCAGCCTAAAAAACAGCCATCACTGAATTTCGCGTTGATGACTATCGTAGTATTGATCTTATTCATTGTGGCATCAATGAGTTTACTCGGCATTCCTATTGTAACGACATTGTTTTTCTCATGGCTTATTCTGGTCCCTTTTGCGTGGAAGTTAGGTTATTCCCCTAAAGAGATTGAGAAAGACGTATATGAAATGATTAAAGTCGGTGCAGGATTATTTGCCCTGTTGTTGGCTATTGGTTGCATGATAGCCGTCTGGATCAGTGCGGGTACGGTCCCAACACTCATTTACTGGGGTTTAGAATTAATTTCTCCTAAATATTTTCTGGTAGTTGCTTTCCTGATCTCCATGCTCATTTCTCTGCCACTGGGTACAAACTGGGGAACCGTCAGTACGGTTGGTGTCGCTATGATGGGGATTGGCATGGGAATGGGTATTTCACCAGGCATTGTTGCCGGGGCAGTCGTATCAGGCTCATGTGTAGGAAATCTGGTTTCGCCAGTGGCAGATACGCCGCTGCTGACTTCCACTATCGCTGGCGTGCCATTAATGAAACATTTAAAACACATGGTAAGCGTTGCGGTTCCTGGCGTTATCATATCGGCAGCACTGTACACAGTTGTAGGTTTCTATTTTTCTGATGCTTCAATGGATGTTCAGGCAACCAATAACATGCTGTCGTCACTTGCGAGTACCTTCAATATCGGCTGGATTACACTTATCCCTCTGGCTGTTGTTATTGGTTTACTGGCCTGTAAACAATCGGCTGTAGCCGCAATCATGGTTGGCTGTTTCGTCGGATCGTTTATATCCGTGTTCTACCAAGGCCATTCATTTTCTGAGGTCGGTAATTTTCTCGCAACCGGTGTCAGCATCGAAACAGGCAATAAATTTCTTGATCCCATCCTCAACCGCGGTGGCATTTCCAGCATGCTGGAGTTGATAGGCGTTGTTGTTGCTGCATTAGGTATGGGTGGCATTCTCAAAGGCAGCGGTATCCTGGGAAAAATCATTGATTCGATGAGCAACGTAATTCATTCACGCGTCGGGTTAATTACGTCAACATTTGCCGGATGTGCGGTGTGTTCGTCTCTTGTAGCAGCTAATTATTTTTCAATGATTATGAATGCCACTCTAATGGCACCTTTATATAAAAAATTTCGTTACCGCCCAGAAAACGCCTCACGTGCAGTCAGTAACTTCACTGATTGTTTGAGCATGATGGTGCCGTGGAGCCTGAACGGTACGTTTATCGCTGCAACGTTGGGTGTCCCGCTTATCGCTATTATCCCGTTCATGTTCTTCAACATCACCATGATTGTGCTTGAGCTGGTTTATGGCTTATGCGGCATAAGTCTTAATAAATATTCAGATGAAGAATTTGAAGAAGTTAATGATCAGCAGGGAAGCAGCCTAAAAGAGATTTCACATAGTTAAGAGGAATGAGCATGAGCAGTAATTTTGATGAGGTTATCGACCGCCGGAATACATCCGCTTATAAATTGCGAGATTGTAAAGACAGCAATACTGTTGCGCTGGGTCTGGCTGATATGGATTTTCGTACAGCCGAACCTGTTGTTAAGGCGGTCACAAACGCCGCAAACTTTAGCCTTTATGGATATGTGCAGCCAGCTGGTGATTATTTCGATTCTTTTATCGAGTGGTCTAAGAAGCATTATCGCTGGGATATCGAGCGCGAATGGATTAGCTATACACCAGGCGTGATTGCTGGAATTGGTGGTGCCGTGCGGGTGCTAACGGAACCTGGCGATGAAGTGATCTTTCAAACGCCTGCGTTTTCGTTGTTTACCGAACTTACCGTTTCTAACGGAAGAGTTCCAGCGCATAACCCAATGTTATACCGCGATGGGAAATACAGCATTGATTTCGACGATCTGGAAGTCAAAGCTCAATCCCCCCGGGCGAAAATGCTTATATTATGCAATCCACATAATCCAACCTGTCGGGTGCTCACAGAAGATGAGCTGCTTCGTATAGGCGAAATTTGTCTTAGAAATAATATAGTTATTGTTTCCGACGAAGTTCATTGCGACATGATATTTGGCAACAGGAAGCACATAAGTATCGCCTCATTAAGTGACGCATTACTGCAAAACACGATAACCTGCATGTCTCCAACCAAAACTTTCAACATGGCGGGTCTGCAGATCTCGGTTAATGTGATTGCGAATCCCGAACTCAGAAAGAAGTTTGAACTGGACTGCTTGTCGCGCGACAGTAAACGGCCCAATATTTTTGGCATGATTGGTTTTGCGGCAGCCTACAAAGAAGGCCATCAGTGGCTGGATGAAGTGCGCACCTATATCAGAAGCAACATTGATTTTGCCGAATGTTATCTACAGGAACATGCGCCTTTATTGAAGATGATTGACTGCGAAGGCACTTATCTGATGTGGATTGACTGTTCTGCTTTAGGGCTGAAAGGCAAGGCACTGGGCGATTTCTTCATAAACGAGGCCAATGTCCTGGTGGTTTCCGGAAACGGTTTTGTCGACAATGCCGATGCGTTTATCAGACTTAATCCGGCCTGCCCGCGTAGCGTTTTGACCGAGGGGTTAAAGCGGATCTGTGCAGCTGTGAAGGGAAAAATGAACCAGATTCAGGGTTAATGCAAAGAGAAACATAACAAAAACAGCACTGGCCCGATGATCTTGGGGGCAGTGCTGTTGGGTTTATGGTTTAAAAGCAAATGATGCGAGATTACTCAGCGTTATCACGGTGATCAGCTTCACCTGATTTCCAGTAAGCCGTAATAGTAGTGTCTTTCCTGCTTCGGCCAAATGTCTGAAAAAGATGTTTTCGCAGCGGGATGACCACACTGTGCTCTCCAGCTCCCCAAACATGATCAGGGCTGTTGTTCTGAATCCAGGATGTAACCTGAGCTGCCAAATCCTCATCACCTTTGAGCCAATTCAGCGATAAAGCAGCGAGGGTATGAGGCGGAGCATAAGAGGCCTCTGTCTCTTTCACAATGAAAACCTGAACAGTGACGTTTTCGTCTAACGCTTCGATGATCCCAAAAATTCCCGGTATTGCCGTTTCATCGCCAAACAAGAGCAATGACTGGATGCCTTTTAAAGCGATACCTTCACGAGGACCAGCGATTCTGATGATATCGCCTTCCTTAGCAGATCGGCTCCAGCTGGCCGCTGGGCCTTCACCGTGTTGAACAAAGTCCAGAACCAACTCATTGATTACAGGACAAATACGTCGAATAGTATAGGCGCGCCCCGGTCCTTCAGGTTCATTAGGTGGAGTAAAAAATACTTTTACCCATGCCGCCGGTAGCGCTTCTGCGAATGCTGCAACAGATTCACCGGTAAGACAGATGCGTTTCATACGCGGGTTAATATCGCTCACGTGGCTGACATGTACCGCTCGGAGCTGTCGGGTTTGCTGTTTATCCATGTTCAACATCTTTTAATGAGTGATTCGTCTGCCAATACCAGAAGGCGCTGTAACGTTTAAAACGTTTAGCATCACGTCCCGGGTTTGGTTAAGGTGTTCAGTGAGGATAGATACTGCACCTTCTGCATCACCATCAAGTATGGCCTGGAGCAGTTCGTTATGGTCTGTATTGCGCTCCCCCTGGTCAGGAACAACCGGTAGCAGGACGCGCTGATAAATCAGGTAAGCTTCTGCGAGTTGTTTAATCATGAGGAACAGCCATTTACTGCCACAGTTCTCCATCATGATAAAGTTGAAATCCTCATGTCGGCTATGCCAGTCGGGATTGAGCTTGTCCGGGCTTTCGGGCAGTGTTTGCGGTGTGTGAATCAGACGATGATTGGAAGCGATTAGACGTCCCTGCCACTCAATGTCACCGGAAGCAATTGCCTTACGCAGCGCAATACTTTCAAACGTGACCCTTTGCTCAGTGAGATCGATAAGCTCGTCCTGATAAAGGCCTCGCACGCTGAATCCCTGCTGCGGAGCCACCTCTACCAAAAGTTCTCCGGTCAATCTGTTTAGTGCTTCACGCACCACATTAAGACTAACGTCAAAGCGACCAGCGAGTTCAGAGATTTTGAGTTTCCTACCCGGAACGAGCTGTCCCGTGAGTATCAACTCCCGTAGAGATGCATAAATCGTCTCGTTTAACGATTTTCCTTCTTTTGAGCTTTTCATAATCCCTCTCCAGGAATGTTCATTATTTTCATGAGCTTGAAAACAGTTTGAACGATTTTGATTACATAATAGCACAGCATCTGTAAGAAGGATATTCATACGAAATATCTATGATGTCACAAAAAATCCATTTTCTTCTTCATAAATCATTTTTGTTGCGTATTATTGATTTCAGACCCACATGAGCACGCCAGGAGTTTTTATGTACGTGACAGTGAAGAAGTCCTCATTTGAATTTGAAGGAATAGAAGCAGGCTACTATTACGCTGATATTGGCAAGGGTTCAGCAGGCAGAAAAACATTATTACTCATACATGGTTCAGGACCTGGAGCATCCAGTTTGGGTAACTGGGGACGTATTCTCGAACCATTAGGCGAGAATTTTAATGTATACGCTCTTGATCTTATTGGCTTCGGCATTAGCAATCGTAAAGCTGAAAAACCCTATTTCGATTTTGAGATGTGGATTCGACAGGCTAAAGCCATGATCGATGTCATCGGTGTAAATGAAATAGGATTAATTGGTCATTCAATTTCTGCTGCTATTGCGCTGAATGTTGCCGCAAGCGACTCCCGCGTTAAGGCGGTATTGACGACTGGCGCGATTGGTGCACCTTTTAAAGCGTCTGAAGCAACGCAGCGAATCTGGCGCTGCCCAAAAAATCGCGATGAACTCATTTCTACACTTAGTACTCTTATCCACGATAAATCAGTTATCGATAATGACTACATAAGCGCGCGGGAACCCGTTGTGTTCCAGGAAGGATATGCAGAATATTTTGATGAAATGTTCACCGGTGAACCGCAACAGTATGTTGAAAAAACGACTCTTAGTAAAGAGACGCTCTCAGCGATTAAATGCCCGGTGATCATGTTACATGGCCGTGAAGATATTCCTTTTCCTGCAAGTAGCTCTGAGATACTTGCAAAAAATATCAGATATGCTGATTTACAGATTCTGAATAATTGCTCTCACTCAGTGGTGTTGGAAAGGAATGATGCTTTTATGGCTGCAGTGAAACAACTTTTTTAATTCACTGCATCTTGAAGCAGGAGGTTATAACGGCATCGGACGCCTTTATTTAAATCAATTAATAACAAGTATCTTTCAATTGGAAGATGATTGACTTGTTATGTCTGTAAGAAAGGCGAATTTTGCTTTTAACAGAATCGATAAAAGTTCTGGTTGGATATTAAGTCATTCTTTCATTACACAGGTTTTTTCTCCAGAAGTTAATAACCTGGCCTTTATAAGTATTGAACGAGGGAATTAAAATGAGCTGGCTTTCGAGATTCAATAAAAAAGCGTTACCGTTAAAGTCTTCCTGTTTACTGGCATCAATTATTTTTAGTTTTGCAGCACATGCAGAAGAAGATCGTCTGGTTGGAATAATTCCTGAAATGAAAGCGGAGAAGCCCTTTAAACTGGGTGTCACCGTAGTTCATCTTAACGATGATTTTTATAAAGGGATTATTTACGGTATTACTGACGAAGCCAAACGTACTGGTGTCGATGTCGTCCAGGTATCGGTTGCTGGAGCCTACGGCAATGTCCGTGAACAGTTTGCCCAACTCGAAGCGTTTAAGAGCATGGGTACTGATGTAGCCGTTCTGGCACCGGCGGCATTTAATGGGTTTGATCCTATTATCAAGTCATTGAAGTCCAGTGGCATGAAAGTGGCCGCTGTAGGCATTCCCGTGAACAGTAAGAACATTGATTTCGGGGTGCTACAGGATGATACCCACATCGGCAGTCTGATGGCGGATGCAGTTTGTAAATCGCCAGAGAAATCTAAAAATGTGGCTATGATTCCCGGCCCCGCAGGGGCTGAGTGGGTTCGATTGCGTTATGAAGGTTTCAAAGCAGAAGCTAAGAAGTGCGCTACTCCAGTTGAATTAGTTGAAACGGGTTTTGGCGGTAATATCGATCTTCAGGAAGGGTTAACCAAGGCTTCTGATCTACTGTTGCGCAACCCAAATATCAATTTTATTTATACACCGCAAATAACACTGGGCATGGGGGCCGCGCAGGCGGTGCGCCAGCAAAACCGTCAGGCGCCGGTAGTGAGCTCCGCGATGGTTAAGAGTGCGGCGCCTATGATCATAGACGGAAGATTACTGGCCGTAGTGTCTGAGCCGGGCATCATTATGGGACGCCTGATCGTGCAGTACGCTATACGGGCAATGGAAAATAAACCGATGCCTGACCTAGCAGCTCCTGGAACAGACGGTCTCAACTATCCCCACTTCAATGTTCCCAACAAAGTCATTGATAAATCCAATGTCTCGACACATCCCTTTGAGACATATGAAATTGTTCCTGAAGATTGGAAAATTCCGTCGATGCAATAGCACGTTTTGAGGAGTTCATCATGCAGAAGATTCAGGCGGATATTGCATCAGAGAGCAACGCGCCATCACCACTGTTGCGAGTCAGTGGATTAAGTAAGCGTTTCGGTGCAACGCAGGCGCTGAAAAATGTCTCGATTCAGTTTCAGGCGGGTGAAATACATTGTGTTTTAGGTGAAAACGGTGCGGGGAAATCAACGATCGGCAAAATCATCAGCGGGCTGTATTCAGCTGATGAAGGCGTTATCTGGTATGCCGATGAGCAAGTTTCATTTAGCAGTTCCCGCGAAGCCCGTCATGCGGGCGTAGTGATGGTTTATCAGGAATTATCTCTCGCGCCGAGCTTGTCAGTTCGGGCCAACCTGTGGTTGGGTTCTGAGAACGGGAAGACTCTGCTTTCCCTGACCCGCAGGCAGGTAGAAACGAAAAGAGTGCGTGAAGTACTTTCCCAGCTGGGCCTGGATGAGCTGGATATTGAACGTCCGGTTAGTGCATACCCGGTTGCTATTCAGCAGCTCATTGAGATCGGTAAGTCTCTCATGTCCCATCCACGCGTCATTATCTTTGACGAGCCCACAGCTATGCTTGGCGCGGTGGAAAAAGAAAACTTTTTTAACGTACTGAGAAGATTACGTACTGCTGGTATCGCCTCTGTGCTGGTTACACATCACATTGATGACGTTGTTGCAGTAAGCGATCGTGTCACCATTATGCGTAATGGCCAGGTCGTTGATGCATTTCCGATGAACAGTGATATCACCGGCGACTTAATTGTGACGCGTTTAACCGGCAAGAAGCCGGAAAACCTTTTTATTCATGGAAGAGGATGCAACACCTATGCACCTCTTATTGATATCGAAAATGTACCTAAAGCCAGTGGCGGTCGTGGGGTATTCACTATCGGGCGGGGAGAGATTGTCGGCATCTACGGGGTAGTCGGCTGTGGTGGAGACGTTTTGCTGCAGCAGCTGGTTGGTTTCATACCCGGTAAGGCGCATGACGGCATTTCCTTCCGGATGGAAGGTCAGCGCTGGAAGCCGAGCGGTGTCTCTGAAGCCTTACGTCACGGGGTCGCGTGGCTTCCTGCAGGCAGAGCGAGCAATTGCGTTTATGCGTCGTTGACCATCAGTGAAAATCTCATGATAACGCAGCTCAAACAATATACCCGCTGCGGCATGTTAAATACGCGTCAGACTGAGATGAAATCGGATGAGCTATTGAAGCAATCCGGCGTCAAGTATGGCAGTAAGCAGGATCTGCTAACCAGCCTCAGCGGGGGTAATCAGCAGAAGGTTCTGCTCACCAGAGCCATGGCCTGTGCCCAAAAAATTCTGGTGCTGGAAGAGCCCACGGCAGGAGTAGATATTGATGCGAAGCATGAAATTCATCAACGAATTCGTGCGCTTGCGTCATCAGGTGTTTCTGTGTTGATGCTTTCAAGTGACCTGGCCGAAACCATGATGTTAAGCGATACAGTGTGGACCATGTTTCACGGCAGCATTGTAAAAACTTACTCTGCCCCGGATGAAAATGACAAAGCTTCCATAATTGCAGATGTCGTGGGCCAGAAAGAAACCGAGGTTACAACCCGCTTTCATTCAGAGAATGAACAGGAGTTTGTGTCATGACTACAAGCAAAGAAATGGGCTTTATATCTACAGAAAAGATGATGAAAAATAGATATTTTTCACTTTCTGACTGGATGCTTCCTCTCCTGGTGGTGTTGACTGCGGCAGTCGCTGGCTTCATCCAGCCGCGCTTCTTTACCGTGAGTAATGCGGTCAATCTTGCATGCCAGCTGGCGCCTTTATTGATTATTTCGCTTGGTCAGGCTGTGGCAGTAATAAGAGGTGGTCTCGATCTCTCTTTATCGTCAGCGATGTCTCTTGCCGGTGTCGCGGGTATCATGATCATGAATCAGTACGGAATAGCAGCAGGTTTACTGGCCATGTTGATTACCGGAACGATGACCGGAGCGGTATCGGGTTTTATTATCGCTTTCTTCAAAACGTCCCCTTT
This sequence comes from Pantoea sp. USMM079, assembly GCF_037153115.1. NCBI lineage: Bacteria > Pseudomonadati > Pseudomonadota > Gammaproteobacteria > Enterobacterales > Erwiniaceae > Pantoea > Pantoea sp. USMM079. Next base: position 89,581 of record NZ_JBBCKX010000015.1, on the reverse strand, counting down.
GGTGATAACACTTGGCATGCTCTCGGTGGCGCAAGCTATCGCGCTGATTTTATCGGGTGGTGTGCCGATTTATGATGTTCCTGCTGCCTATGTTCAGGCAGTTGGCTACGACACATTATTAGGCCTGCCAATGTTGGTATGGATAGCGGTCGCGCTAACGGTAATGGTCGCGGTGTTGCTGAAATTTACGCTGTTTGGCCGCTATGTATATGCAATCGGATCGAACGTGTCGGCGGCATCAAAATCAGGCATTAACGTGCGCTTCGTAACAGTCTTGGTTTACATGGTGAGCGGATTCTGTGCCGGTACTGGCGCAATTGTGCTTACTGCCTGGACAAGTTCAGCGCAGCCTATCGCAGCAGCTAACCTGACATTGCAATCACTTGCAGCAGTGGTATTAGGCGGCGTCGCGCTTGCTGGCGGGGCAGGCAATATCAGGCAGGTAATCACCGGTGTCGTGGTTCTCACGCTATTGTCGAATGTAATGAACATGATTGGTGTATCGGCCTATTACCAGACACTTGCGGTAGGAATAGTCATCATTCTGGCTGTAGTCCTTGACCGCTTACGTCGCCGGGGCACAGAAAATTAATTAGTGTTTTGATGGTAATTTTCATTAAATACCGGCTCTGAATCTTTGTAGCAAAGTGTGCAATTGAATCTTACAGGATATTACCCTGAGGGAGTTCTGTTGCCCATTTTTGAGTTGTTAATTAAACCCTAGAAATGAAGGATTATATTGTGACTGATAAAGTTGAATATCTTAACCCTGAAAACATCAGCCCCGCACAGGGATTATATTCCAGTCTGACGAAAGTCCGTGCAGGCGATCTCTATTTTATTTCCGGACAGCTGTCCGTTGGCTTGGACGGAAGCGTGGTTGGAAAAGGCGATTTTGACGCGCAATTTGATCAGGTCTTCAAAAACCTGAGTGATGTACTTAAAGCAGTAGGATGTGATTTTAATGATATCGCTAAATTTACAACGTATTTGGTTGCTTCTCAGCATATTGAAAAGTTTATGTTGAAACGAAAAGAACTCTTTCCTAAAGTCTTTGCAACCTCTGATTATGCACCAAATACTTTATTGGTAGTGGACCGCTTGGTAAAAGAAGATTTTCTGCTTGAAGTCGAAGCGATAGCGCGTGCTCGTGATTAAAATGTTTTTTTTAAAAGGTGATGTATGAAACTGTTGACTTATATTCTGTCAGGTGAAAAAAAGATTGGCCTTATCAATAAAAGCGGAAAAATTGTAGACATATCAGGCATTGTCAAAACCAATGATATGAATGTGCTCATCGAGCGATATTCAGAGCTGAAGGTAGAACTTGAGCTTTGTAGTGAAAGAAATCATTCGGCAGACATTAACCTGAGCGATGTTACGTTGCTTGCGCCCATTCCCGAAACCCGCCGTAATATTTTCTGTGTCGGGAAAAATTATTATGCCCATGCAGAAGAGTTTGGTAACAGCGGTTACGACTCAAGCGCTGCAGCTGGAAATGTGCCATCGCATCCGATTATCTTTACCAAACCGTCTACCTCGATCAGCGGACCCGGTGACAGTATTGATAGTACTCTGGATCCTTACAACACTATTGATTACGAAGCGGAACTGGCAGTAGTCCTGGGTAAGAAAGGGCGTGTGAAAGAGTCAGATGATCCAATGTCATATGTCTTTGGCTATACGCTGGTGAATGATTTAACTTCACGTCACTTGCAAAAACAGCACAGCCAATGGATTCTTGGCAAAGGTATTGATGGCTTCTGTCCAATGGGCCCTGTGATTATAACAGCGGATGAATTCGGGCATCCTTCTGAGCAAAAGATTGTTTGCACAGTTAACGGTGAAAAACGCCAGGAAGCTTCTATTTCCGACTTAATTTTCAACATTCCTGAGTTGATTAAAACAATTGGGCAAAACATTACTTTATTACCTGGTGATGTCATTGCCACTGGAACACCTGCCGGTGTTGGCTTGGGTTTCAATCCGCCTAAATATTTATCGAAGGGTGATGAAGTCACTGTGTCGATGAGGGAAATTGGTGAGCTGACTAATACGATAGTCTAGTTGGTAATAATTTCTGATTAGATTAAGTCTCTTAGGGTTGTTTTTCTTAATTTAATAATGAGCCTTTTCCGCTTAATGTGGAAAAGGGCTCTTTCCGACGTTCATTTCCGATAGCGGAAAACACTAAATTATTGAGGTAACAAAATGGCTAAGATTGTTAGTGCTATCAGCATGTCCCATGTACCAGGTGCTCTAGGCTGGGCAGATGCTCCATCTGTTGAACAACGCCAAAGACTCGCAGATATTCATGGCCGTTTAAAAAAATGCATCGATGATACTAAACCTAATCTCATCATCGCCTTTCTTGATGACCATTTCGAAAACAACTTCCGTAATTTAATGCCAACGTTGGCTGTGCCAATTAGTGATGCCAACATTGGTCCAGCCGAATATATGATGGAAGCTTTAAAGTTTGATAAGCAGCATAGTATTGCCAGTAACGCAGAAATAGCAACGACACTGCTCGAAAAGCTTATCCATGGCGGTTTTGAAGCAACACGGATGGGTGCCATTGAGTATGGTAACAATCTCATGATGCCACTTCATTTTATTAATCCTGAGTTCAATATTCCCGTCGTACCAGTCTATATCAATGTGTTCTCACCTCCGCTGATGCCTTATTCACGTGCTTATGACCTGGGCCTTAAAGTCCGTGAGATAGTTGACTCGCTGCCAGATGACTACCATGTTCATTTCCTGGCAACAGGTGGATTGTCGCACTGGCCGCCAGTTTGGACTGAAGGCGCACCGGAAGATGACGAACTGCTGCAACGCATGAAAGTCTATCAAACCATCGGTAAAGAAGCCCTGGTCAACGATCCTTCTCTTTATACTGATTTTGCGCAGTATGAAATCGATATGATGAGCAAAATGGAATGGCCACTCGGCAAAAGTCACCCACTTGTCAATGAAGAGTGGGACCGGGAAATGCTTGAGCGTTTTGAAGCTGGTGATGTTGAATACATGCGTGCTTTGACCTACGCAGAGGTGGAAGAACGCGGTGGTCATGGAGGACACGAAGCACTCAATTGGGTTGCACTAATGGGAGCAATGAAAGGCGCGCGACCAGATTATGTGGCGTATGAATCCGTGCCTGAATGGATCACCGGAATGAGCTACCTATCTTATCCGGGACAGAGTTAATTGAATGGGTGCAGCGCGTTATTTCTACTATGACGCTCTGCACCATACGTCTGAAATCATTAATCACTAATGAGGAAGATGAAGTACCAAATTAAGCTGTACGATGAATGCACGTGCGACGTCCTTCACTTCAATTACCTATTTGTCGGGTACAAGTGTGCCCCAAAAAACAACACCTCTTGCATGAACCTTCAGTCATTTCTCAGCTTCAGGCTGCTGATTTGTCGCGTTATCGATATAGTTTGTCGATAACGCGACATCAGGAATCGCTTCCAATCAATAGATTATGGGAATGATTATCATTTGTTTTTAAGCAAAAAGTGTGCTCCAGAGCGCACCTGAAATTTAATTGAGAATGAATAAATATTTATATTGCAGCCATGCAAAAACTAAATATTAATTAAATTATATGTAGGTGATGCTTTAGTTAAATATCACATTTAAGAATGTGCAAAATATTTATGCTTGCTATAAATCAAAAGGAATTTAGCGTTGAGAAGAATAATAGCTATAAATTGTAATTTAATCAAAGCCTCGTGTGTATTAAGCCTGATTTCATTTGGCTCCTATACTTATGCGGAAAATAGTAACGATACTTTAACTGTTACTGGAGAATCTTCGGGAAACTACACGGTTGACAAGTATACGGCCGCAACAAAACTGGATTTATCCATTAAAGAAACGCCACAATCAGTTTCAATTATAACACCTGCACGTATACAAGATCAGAACATGCAATCAATTGGTGATGCCCTTAAAAATACGACAGGAATATCTGAAAGCAGTTATGATTCTGAACGTTATACTTACTGGTCGCGTGGATATCGTATTGATAATCTTTCCTATGATGGATTGCCTACTACAACAGGCTCAATAAGTTCATATCTCGATACAAATATGGACCTATCCATTTATGATCGTGTGGAAGTTGTCAGAGGAGCAAATGGCTTGCTTACAGGCACGGGAAACCCTTCCGCAACTGTGAATATGGTAAGAAAACATGCTGTAAGCAGAGAGTTTACTGGCTCAGTAAGTGCAGGTGTCGGATCATGGAATCAATATCGCACTACCTTAGATGTCAGCACTCCATTATCTGAAGATGGCGATATTCGGGGGCGTTTCATCACAACCCTCCAGGATGCAGACTCACAATTAGATAGATACAGTAAAAAAAATCAGCTTTTTTACGGTGTGATCGATGCCAATTTGGGTACGAATACTGTACTGAGTATCGGATATGATTATCAGAAATCTAAGCCAAGTGCCTCGACATGGGGAGGATGGTCCTACCTTGATTCTGCCGGGAATCGTATAAGTTGGCCTCGATCATTTAACACCGCCCCTAACTGGACGCATTGGACAGCTACCAATAATCGCGTTTTTATTACTCTTGATCACTTTTTAGATAATGGATGGGAATTCAAGGTAAACAGCTCTTACTCAGAAACTAAAGCGGATGAGAAACTCGCGTCGTTTAGTGATTCGCCCGATGCTTCAACAGGAAACGTAACTTATACTTCAGCCAAATATCTCTCTTCTCGTAGAGTTTATTCTGCTGATGCATATGCTAAGGGCCCGTTTGAGCTTTTTGGCAGAGAGCACGAATTAGTTATTGGGACTAGCGCTAGTCGTCAAAGAAATCACTCATACGGAACCGATAGAAAAAAATTCACTGTTGAAAATATCTATTCATTTAATGGTGATGTCGCTGAGCCTGATTGGGGACCCTACAACGATGAGGGTACTGAGAGTATTTATCAGCGCAGCCTGTATGCAACAAGCAGATTAAACCTTACGGATCAGGCCAAGCTTATTTTAGGTGGACGTTTCACTGACTGGAGAACAACGGGCTCTGATAGTACTACGCAAAGTAAGGTAACACCTTACGCGGGCATCGTTTATGATATCAACGATTATTATTCGCTATATACCAGCTATTCTGGAATTTTTAGCCCTCAGACATATCGTAATCAAGATGGCTCATATTTGAAGCCGTTGGATGGCAAAAACTATGAAGCAGGAGTTAAAGCGTCAACGCTGGACGATAAATTCACTTCATCATTCACCATATTCCGCACTGAACAATCTAACATTGCCGTTGCTGATGGTTCGAATTATGTGAATAACTCTTCTGATCAGGCTTATGTTGCATCTAATAAAGCCATTAGCAAAGGATTCGAAATTGAGACTAACGGTACCCTGATGCCAGGATGGGATGTTAGTTTAGGTTTTACACGTTACGTCATGGACACCGCCGACAACAGCAGCATCAATACGCAGTTACCTCGCACAACGGTTAAAGCTTTTACCTCGTTTAAACCGGTTATCTTTAACAACCGACTTAGCGTAGGTGGTGGTCTGAGATGGCAGAACAGAACTTATACTGACATCAGCTACAACGATGAAGATGTCCGCATTAACCAGGGGTCATACTCATTAGTAGATTTATACGCTCGTTACGACATTAGCGATGCACTAACTGCGCAAGTTAATATTGCCAATTTGTTTGATAAACAATATTACAGCGTCCTGGGTTTTTATGATCAGGGAGCGTATGGTACAGGAAGGTCGATCTTTGCATCTCTGACTTATAAGTTTTAAATATATAATAAATATCACCCACAAGCATTTTTGCGGGTGATATTGAATTTTTTTGTGTTAATTAAAGACAGAAGGTAAATTTGTTAATGGTATTATACCTTCATCGGCAGCATCAGTCAGCATAGTTACTTTTCGTCGAGCCAACGAAAATACATGAATGCAGTCACCCAATGGCTTATAGTATTTAGTGTAAGGTTTATTGGCTCATTCTCATTAGACGCTCTTCTCATCTATTTTGGTTAGCAGACGATGCTCATAGGCTCATTCATCCGAGTGTCATTTTTGCTATTAACGCTCGTAAAATCGCGTGATGGTATGAGGGTGTTTTATAACAGACGAGGATAAAATCGTTCATTGAAAGTATTTACCTGGCGACTTTCCTGTGAATTTCTTAAACATAGTGATAAATGCATTAACCGAATCATAACCTAATTGGCCAGCTACATTTTGGACCGACTCTCCTGAGGCAAGTTGTCTCAATGCAATTACCAGATGAAGTTGCTGGCGCCATTTACCAAATGTCAGGCCTGTTTCCTTTACTATTAACCTTGCAAGTGTTCTGTGGCTCATTGCAAGCGTGCTACTCCAAGCAGAAAGCGTGCGACGGTCATCGGGATTATCCGCGAGGGTTTTTAACATTTTATACAGCCTTGGATCATCAGAAATGGGCAGGCAAAAATTCTCCTGAGGCATTGTAGCGAGTTCTTCCAGAAGAATTGAAGCTTTGCGATAAGTTAAGCTATTTTCTGAATATTCTGAGAATTGATCTGTAATATCTAAAATAAGTTCACGCACAAGTGGGGAAATTGCAATTGTGCAGCATTTATCGGGCAAAGTTGATGATTCTGGCCTGATGTATAACATGCATAATTTAGCTTCAGAAGTCGTGCTTATACTGTGAGGAGTATTGGAGGGGATCCAAACGCCACATTGTGGCGGAACGACCCATAACTCGTGAGCAACTTCACATGACACCGCTCCTTTTAAGGATATGACAAGCTGCCCCTGAGGATGTTTATGTAAAGGAAATCCCTCTTTATCAGAAGCTTGGATTTTCATGCCAGCTACAGGACCGAAAGTCTCCGCTTCATCGAAATTCCATTCCAGCGGCATAATTGGAGGGATCATGAACAATATTGTCCTTTTTTAGGTATAAGTAGTCATAATATCTATATCCTACGAATATCCAAAAAGCTATCTTTAGTTTTCAAACTTGGAAATGAGACCAATCATGAAAACCAAATTAGATGTCCCGTCAGGCATGGTACATCCTGTATTGCTTACGGCTGTAATCCTTGTAATTGCTACAACATTACGTGCACCTATATTAGGTGTAGGACCTTTGATTCAAACATTACAGTCGGAATTTAATCTCACTACAACAATGGCTGGCTTTTTAACAACGTTACCATTAGTAGCATTAGGGCTGATTGCTCCGTTTGCTGGAAACCTTGCCAGAGTATTTGGATTTGAAAAAACTATATTTTTTGCACTCTTAATCATGGTGTCAGGGATTATTCTTCGCTCTATGGGGCAGGAGTGGCAGCTTTATAGCGGTACGTTACTTATAGGCGTTAGCATTGCCGTTGGTAACGTTCTGCTCCCTGGGATGGTAAAGCGCGATTTTTCAGATAAAGTTGCCAGTATAACGGGTAAGTATGGGGTGGCGATCGGGGTTTCTGCTGCTGTGACTTCAGCAACTGCAATACCTTTAATGAACAGATTCGGGTGGCAAGTAGCTCTGGCGTGCACATTAATTTTTCCTGTTCTGGGCTTAGCACTGCTGTATAGCAGACTGAATAAATCTGGTAAGCAGGCTGGCGCCGTGGCTACGCCGATGAAGAAAGGAAAAAGCGTTTGGAGTTCATGGCTGGCCTGGCAGGTCACTATATTTATGTCCCTCAACTCAATAATATTTTACGCAATTGTGACCTGGCTCCCCTCCGTTTTAACCGATGCGGGAAATTCTAAAGAAACTGCAGGATCAATCCATGGTTTCATGCAGTGCGCTTCGATAGTGCCGGGTCTGATACTGGGATCAATAGTTGCCATAAGAAAAGATCAGAAATTTATTACAGCTGTATTATGCCTCTTCCAGTGCGTAGCGCTGCTTGGATTCGCTTTAATTCCTGATCTTTCTTATGCATGGGCATTTATGTTTGGTATGGGGAGTGGGGGAGCTCTTATACTGTCCCTGATGTTTATCGGACTGAGAAGTACCAACCCTCAGCAGGCTGCTTCACTGTCTGGCATGGCCCAATGTGTCAACTTTTTAATTGGTGCTTTCGGCCCTGCTGTTGCGGGCAGAATACATACATTAACCGGGAACTGGTCAGAAGTCCTGTATATTGGGGTGCTTCTTTCTGTAATTATGATTATTTTTGGTGTCTGTGCAGGAAGAAATTTAAAAATACAATCCTGATTAATTAATCATCTTACTGGGGAAGCTTCTTGCCTCCTTTAATGTGGGTAAAATGAACAAGAGACAAGTATGCCCAAAGTCATGCTTCTGGACTTTGGGCTTTAGATACCTTTTACATCAACATAACTTGCTTCCAGGCAGCAGATAAAACTGCCTCAGAAGCTGGATTTATTCTGCCGTTTTGCCCGCAACTCGTTAACAATAGCTAAAAATGCTAGCCCGATGGGAATTAAGGATCCCCACAGCACGGCGTTCCAGCCGTAAAGACTGAGCAGAGCACCTGAAGAAAATGATCCAACGATCATCACCCCAAACACCACAAAATCGTTCAGGGACTGGACCTGGGTTTTCTCATCGGGACTGTGATATTCAATGATCTTCGCCGATGCGCCGGTGAAGCCAAAATTCCAGCCCAGACCCAGCAGAATCAGCGAAAGCCAGTAGTGGAAAATATCGGTTCCACCGAGACCGGCCAGGACTGAGCTTGCAGTAATAAGCAGACCCGCAGCGGCGACACGCATGGCGCCAAAGCGGTTGATTAATTTGCCGGTGAAAAAGCCCGGACCGTACATGGCAATAACATGCCACTGGATGCCGAGATTGGACGCCTGCTGAGAAATGCCGTGCATATGCATCGAGAGTGGTGCTGCCGTCATCAGGAAGTTCATCACCATATAGGTTACCGCACCGCTGAACACTGTTCTGGCAAATCCAGGCTGACGAACAATTTCGCGTAAAGGCCGTCCACCCGTTTTTATCGCACCGACCGGTTCCGCAGTTTTGACGCCTTTGAGTATGAATGCCGAAATGACGGCTACGATAGCCTGAGCGAGAAATGTGACGGCGAAGGTATGAGGCGACCAGAGGTGCATCGTTCCTGAAACCAGCATAGGACCAACCACACCAGCAATTACTCCGCCCCCCATAACCAGCGACAGAGCCCGGGCGCGGCGTTCGGGCGTGACGCCATCCGTAGCGGCAAAACGAAAGCTGAGCGCAACGGCTGCATATGCACCACCCAAAAATGCAGCAATGCAAAATAACAGGAATGAGCCAACGACGACGGCGAGGGCAGCAGCCAGGCCGGTAATAACGCCCGCTCCGGTGCCGACCATGAATGCGGCCTTACGATCCTTCTTTCGCGCCAGTGCGCCTAATGGCAGGATGCAGGCCGCCATTCCTATAACAAACATGGTGATGGGCAACGTTGCCAGCGCGCCGCTGGGAGCAATAGTGTTGCCGACAATGGCGCCCGTGGCGTAGAAGACCACCGAGTTAGCGCCAGCGAGAGCCTGAGCGGCCGATAGACGAATAATATTATTTTTCTGCTCTGCTACAGGCAGGAAATGTTCTGCGGACATGTGATTAATTATCCTGATTCATGGTGAGTACTATCCGGTAGCGGACCTGACCCATCCTGAGTCTGTTGAGAGCCTCATTTGCACGCTCAAAGGTCAGCGGTTCTGTAACGGGTAAAGCCTGAAAGAGGTGGCTGAACTGCAGTGCGCGCTCAGTCTGCACTGGTGTGCTGACGAAGGATCCTGTCAGGGTACGTTCAGCGCCGATCATCATACCAGGCGTGATCTGCAGCGGCGTTTGTCCGGTACCCAGCAGTATCGCTTTTCCCCTTGGGGCCAGGGCGGACAGGAGGGTTGAAACCGTCTCTGAAGCCGGTGCCGTTGCCACAATAAAATCCACACCCCCGTTGTTTTTCAGGCGCTCTGGTGCGTTTTCCTCGAGTGCATCAATGTAGTGATGCGCACCCAGCTCAAAGGCCGCTCGCTCTTTTTCACTCCCCCGCGCAATCACAGTCACCTCCAAACCCATTTTACAGGCGTACTGAACGGCCATGTGGCCAAGCCCCCCCATTCCGAGAACCACCACCCGGTCGCCTGCCCTGGCGCCAGAATTACGCAGCGCGTTGAAAGTAGCGGTACCGGCGCAAAGGATGGGTGCGGCATGCACGGAAGAGAGCGCTGAGGGTATGGCTATCAGCGCGGTATGGCGCATGACAACGTACTCTGCGTAGCCGCCATCGCAGCTGAGACCCGGCGTCAGTTGGTTTTCACAGAGATGAAACAGTCCGCTGCGGCAGGGCCTGCAGTGCTGACAGTACCCGCCCAGTCGCCCGATTCCTACCCGCTGACCGGTTTGCCAGATATCGGGCACGCTGTCCCCCTTCCGGGCAATAAATCCGACGATTTCATGACCCGGTATACGGCCCGGCTGGCCCTCCTGCGGCGCTTTTTCCGCGTCCCGGAGATCGGCACCGCATACTCCGCACGCTTCAATCCTGATGAGCACCTCATCCGGACCGGGAGCGGGTATCGGCCGCTCTGTCATTTCCAGCACTCCGGGAGCAACGATCTGCATAGCGCGATATTTTTTGTTCATTAATTGCACCGTTAATAATGGGGATTATCAGATGGCGAGGACGACAAGAAAACGAGACACGCCTGTTACAGGCGACAACGGTTGCAACGGGTTCCACTGTCTCTTTATCACCAGACAGATGTGCAGAACGCTCCAGCCGCGTCAGCACTGTACTAAGTCACCTTCGATCAGCATATTCTGGGCCAGTAACCACCGGTTCAGGGAAGCGTTAATCACTCGCTGATGAATCCCTTCAAGCTGATGTACCGTGCCGTCACCGCTTACGTGGATGACATACTTAAGCCTGCCGGAAGCATCCTCCGCAGCTCTGCCGCCGAATGCCGGTATACTCTTCGGAAGGTGCCCGTCAGTGTGTATTGCAAGATGGGTAAGGACGAAACCCTCAGCTCTGGCTTCCTGAATAAAAGAAGCCATCATGCAGGCATTAAACGCAGCAAGGATTAGCTCCTGAGGGTCAGGAGCCAGCCCTTCGCCACCCAGCGAAACCGGTTCATCGGAATCGATAACGTGACTTTGCAGTGCAGGCGGATCGTTGTCTGAGGAAAGGCACTGGCAGAGCGTCCGGCTGGCCATGCCACCCTGCCAGGTGGAGACAAGGTCATAATGCGCAGTCTGGATTTGCATAATTACTCCAGTGCCGCACGCGGGTAAGCGCGTGCGGCATGGTCATCAGGCGTTACGGCCAGCCATCACGCCGCCATCGATATCCCAGATAGCACCGGTGACCCAGCCAGTTTTGTCAGAAAGCAGGAAGGCAACGGTTTCAGCGATATCGACCTGCGTACCCACGCGACCGATCGGGTGGAAGCTGTCAAAGCTATTCATCACATTCTTCACATCGTCTTTTGGAATGAAGCCTTCGTAAATTGGTGTGTGTACGACGGCCGGAGAAACCGCATTAACACGAATGCCGTTTCCGCCGAGCTCAATGGCCAGGTTTTTAGTCAACGCGTGCAGACCGGCTTTAGCCATCGAATATGCAGCAGAAGGAGTAGCACCAATAGCCTGCTGGGCCCACATTGAACCGATATTGACGATTGAACCTTTGATACCGCCCTCGACCATATTGCGTACCACGTCGCGGGTAATGAAGAAGGTCGCGCGGTTAATGTCCATATACATGTCGTAGTCGGACATCTCATTGTCGACGAAAGGTTTAGGGAAGAACACACCGGCTGCATTCACCAGCAGGCTGATATCTTTATGTTCAGCATTGATAGTATTAACAACGTGCTGCATACCTTCTTCTTTCATCAGGTCGGCAACGATGATGGAGACCTGACCATCCGCAGCCAGCGCCTGGCGGGCCTGCTCGGCTTTGTCCTGACGATTGCCAACCAGCACAACGCTTCCACCGTTTTTCAGAACCAGCTTCGCCGTTTCGAAGCCCATACCGCTTGTACCGCCGACCACTAACAGTTTTTTACCAGCAAAAGATGCGTTCATCGCTAACCTCTTTGAATTCATATGGTTGTCATTAATGAAAAGGCGTGCTCCTCATCGTGTGAAATCAGAATGCCACCCGGGCGTATGATTGACGACTGAGAAGAAATTGCGACTCAGGAAAGAAAATCTTTCTCGCTGGCGTATACTGAGGAAAATTATGAATCAGGATGCCCATAATGCGATCGCTAAACCGACTTAAATGGCTGCACGCTTTTGAAGCCACCGCCAGGCACGGCAGCTTTACCGGCGCGGCACAGGAGCTGGGCGTTACGCCCGCTGCAGTTGGCCAGCTGGTACGCTCGCTGGAAGACTGGGTAGGGCACCCGCTTCTTCACCGCACCCGCTCAGGAAAAGAGCGGCTGACGCTGGTTGACGAAGCGCAGGAGGCGCTACAGGACATCACGCAGGGACTCGACAAACTTGAAACCGGACTAAACAAGCTTCGCGGTCGCCGGTCGCGCTCGGTGGTGGTGGTGACGGCATCTCAGGTACTGGTGATGAACTGGCTGATGGATCGCCTGAACCGATTTTCAGAAGCTAACGAAAGTATCGATCTGCGGCTTAACGTCACCGAAAAACTGATGGACGTATCACACGGGGAAGCGGATATCGGTATTCGCTGCGGTCAGGGCGACTGGCCAGGCGTGAATAAAACCTGGCTGATGGATGAAGAAGCCGTGCTGGTCTGCAGCCCGCGTCTGTTGCCACCCGGGAAAATGGCCTGCAGTGAATGGCTCGCCACGCAAAAACTTATACACGATGACACGCCGCATCCGGGGGCGGATTTTCCGTCATGGGATGATGTACTGATGGCGGTCGGTGCACACGAAGCGCTGGAAAGCGGGCTGCATATTAATTCCACCTCCGCAGTCATCCTGTCGGCCTTGAGCGGCAGGGGTGTAGCTATTGTCCGGTATGCTCTGGTGAAGAACCTTATCGAAACAGGGCAGCTGGTTCAGCTGCATCCCGACCACCGGTGGCCGCTCAGATGGTCCTATTATCTGGTCACCCCGCAGCAAAAAGTCATGCGTGATGAAGTAAAAGTTTTTCATGACTGGCTTCTTCAGGATGTCGTCTTAGATCGTTCATAAACTGTCCCCCTCAGGCATTACGCCGCCTCGGCAGTCATCCCGGGCGCGTAATGGTTATTTCTCGACAAGCTACGACATAGAATTTCTTCTCTGCTCCGCAAGATTATCTGATTTGTTGATGCTGTCAGGCTTACTGATAATCGCCTTCAACGACAGTGACTACAGGCCGGTTGTTAAAACGGATGTATTTACGACGTCATGTAATTAATGATTCCTGAGACAATAAACCGGAGTTTTGAATGTTCTTAAACTGGAACGAATATCGCAGTGGTCTGCTCGCCACCATTGGTAAATTTGCCAAACTGCAGCCTGAGTTTATGAAAGGCTTTCAGCAGATGGATAAGGGTGCATCTGAAAACAAGCACCTTGACTCTAAAACTCATGAGCTTATTGCGCTGGCCGTAGCCGTGACCACCCGCTGTGACGGCTGCCTGGCCGTACACGTGGACGCTGCGGTTAAGCACGGTGCGACGCGTGAAGAGATCGCCGAAGCGCTGGCTGTTGCCATTAACCTGAACACCGGCGCAGCGCTGACGTATACCGCGCGTGCTCTGGATGTGTACGATAACCTGCCAAACAAATAGGCCTGCAGACGGCTCTTTATGGGGCCGTCTAATCACTAACTATGATGTTACTGAATTCTGATTTTTCGCAGCGTGCGATAATTACTCCGGATGATTATCAGTGGGTACCTTCACCCCAGCCCGGCGTTGAACGCATAATGCTTGACCGGATTGGTCATGAGAAGGCGCGCGCAACAAGCCTCGTCAGGTATGCGCCCGGATCCGAATTTCCTGCACACAGCCATCCCGGCGGAGAGGAGATTCTGGTGCTCGAGGGGACTTTTACCGAAAACGGCGTCGATCACCCCGCCGGCTGGTACCTGCGCAGTCCGGACGGTTCGTCTCACCAACCCTCAAGCCGCGACGGCACAACCATTTTCGTCAAGCTGCGTCAGATGTCTGCCGATGAACGCCAGCCGGTCCGGATAAATACGCAGGAGGCTGCTAACTGGCACGGTCAGCCGCAAAGACAAATCTGCTCCTTATTCTCCGGTCCTTCTGAAACCGTTCTGCTCCAGAAGCTTGCTCCGGGCGAGCGAGTCTTCTGGGCGCCGCTTGTTGGTGGTGCAGAACTCCTTCTTCTGAAAGGGCAACTTGGCGCGCCGGAAGGGTGCTATGAGGCAGGAAGCTGGCTGCGGTTTCCACCGGGCGATATGCCTGCTCTGATGGCCACCGCCTCTGGTGCACTTTTTTATCTGAAAACGGGACATCTCAGCCCGATAACCTTTACCGGAGCGACATTTTGAAGCAGAGCGTTGTTATTATTGGTGCGGGTATAAGCGGCCTTTATGCCGCCACGCTTCTTGAAAAAGCGGGCGTGGATTATGTAATACTTGAAGCCCGTGACAGAACGGGCGGCCGCGTGCTGTCAGGCCTGGAACTGGCGGGCACCTCCGCAGGTTTTCCTGTAGATATGGGGGCAGCGTGGTTCTGGCCTGATATTCAGCCGGACTTCGCGCACCTGATTGATCGGCTCAACCTTTCGACAATAGCGCATGGCCGTCCGGGTGACATGCTCTACGAACGCCAGTTGAATATTCCCCCCGAACGCTACCCGGCATGGGAGAGCTCCCCGGCGTCTTTCAGGCTGAAGGGAGGAATGCAGGCGCTGACGGCGGCACTCAAAAATCAGATCCCGGTTGAGAAGATTAAAACCGGCCATCAGGTGGTGGCTGTTTCCCGGTCCGGTAAGGAAGTGCAGGTCCATACCCGGTCAGAAGGCAGTAATAAAGCCGTGTTTTACGGTGAGCATGTTTTCCTCGCTTTGCCTCCTGCCCTGGCAGCTGAAATAGATTTCAAACCGGCGATGCCGGAACGACTGCTTTCAAACTGGCGGAAAACCCCGACATGGATGGCTCCCCATGCGAAATATGTCGCTGTATATAAAACAGACTTTTTGCATGCACGACAGCTTTCAGGGAACGCAGGGAGCCGCGTGGGGCCAATGGTTGAGATCCACGACGTATCCGAGCCAGATTCGGGTAAAATAGTGCTTTTTGGTTTTATTGGCGTACCGGCAAAATCGAGGCGGACCGTCACTGAAGCTGTGCTCAAAGGACTCTGCCGGGAGCAACTTGTGCGTTTATTTGGCCAGGATGCGGCAGAGCCTGAGGCTGAGTATATAAAAGACTGGTCGGCCGATCCGTTTACTGCAACGGAATTTGATCTCCTGCAGGAAGCCGGGCACGCAGTGCCTGAGCAACTGCCCGCCAGGGGAGAATGGACTGGCGAGATAACGGGTATTGCCAGTGAATGGTCGCCGCAGTTCTCAGGCTATCTGGCAGGCGCAATTGACTCTGCATCAAAGGGCGTTCAGCGCTGGCTACAACAGAATTAAGCCCGTCAAATGGTTTGTAGCCTTTCGAGCCGGAGTGGTAGGTTAAAAAGCGTCATTTTGGTACAGCGGGTATACGTACATCACTATAAAGTGATGATGTGTGTATTGTTCACGTTGGGAGGATTAATAACTTATGAACGTCTACCACTTAATTTTCATATACAGATTAGTAAATTGAAGTGTACTTCAAAATGGTAAATCCGCTCTGATAATGTAATAAAATGGGAGTTGGCGTTGATTTAATTGGGTTTTCGTCGAGAGCGGAATGAAATTACGAAGTAGCCAACAATACCATCCCAGGCAATGCAGTAGTATTCACGAACGATTTTTTGAGTTCAAAATGGACGACTCAGGCTATTAGTTTAATTTTTTAATCCAAAGATAAATAGGCGCATTACTTATTGTATAATGCGCCTAAAGTTTTTATCTGATTGAATGCTTGTCTAAATATAAACCCAATTCAGACTCCAGCGTTCTACATGTCACGTCCAAATTAATATCGATATATCCCATCGTCGTGGTAATACTCCTATGCCCTAACAATCCTTTAACCATCTGTAAATTTCGATCAGGTGATTTCATAAGCTCAGTCGCTAATGTATGCCTGAAACGATGGGGAGAAACAGCAAAGCCGCACTCTTTAGATAATCGTCGAAAAAATGATTTTACCGGCTGTAGTGTGGCAACCGGCGGTAGATTTTCTCTATCTTTCTCAGTACCTAAGAACCTATTAACATCAAAAATAGCGCTAATTGATTCGGCACCATTTTCAATTGCCCGCTTAATCAGTAGTTGCAGCTGAGGTTTTAATGGACCAACAATTGGAACACGCCACTCTCTGTGCGTTTTACTGCCGTCGAGGCGCAGCTCGATCCAGTTCTCTTCAAGATTAATATCCATCAACCTCACATGCATCAATTGATTTATGCGCATGCCGGTATAGCGCAAAGTGTCCAAAACTGTGGTCCAGAACCATGCCGGATGCAATGCACAGCGCTTCATCTCAGCTATTGAAAGATCAGTGTCTAAATCAACATGCTGCTGCATTAGAAGATAGACACGGGTCAGCTGCGTTTTAGATAATGTTTTTTTACGCTTGTTATCAGCCCGGACTAAAACCTCATTAAACGGGTTTTCAGTCTGAGGGATGAGGTTCGCTTTCATGGCATAATTAATGATGGCACGCATGTGAGCTACTTTGTTATTCCAGGTGACGGCAGATGAACCTTCCACATTAATAACATGCCGTCGCCATTCCTGAACATCGCGCCGAGTTATCTCACTGAGCGTTCTATCAAGCCCATAATATTTCCTAAAACCATTGACTACTTTTCGGTAACTCCACTCCGTATGGGGGCGAAGAAATTTTACGAAAAAATATTCATCCAACAACGAATCCCAGCTTGTATCGCTATCAACCTGACTCATAACCTTTCCTTCGATCAGCAATTAAAATACCACCCTTTGGGCAGCAGCTCTCCTCCATACACCTTCCAGAAAAGCGTCAGGGAACCACGAGGAACTGACTATCATCCGGCACATCAGAACTACGGATGATCATCGTGGATTTGACCAGATAGCCTTTCACACGTTTATAAGGGCCGTTACGGTCGGCACTGTTGTAGAGAGTGGCAAACGTAAAACGCTTGCCGTTGTTACGCCGATGTCGGTTAAGTCTTTCAAACCCTGCCTGAACGTTTTCACGTTCATCAGCAGACTGACCGGTTTGCTTCAGATATCGATAAAATATGCCCGGTACAAGCAGGAAAACAAAACCAGCGACCAGTTGCACGCGTGAATCTGCTTCATTGCACGCTATCGTTCCTTTTTCGAGACCCTCAACCAGCCAGGACCAAAACGCCTCGCCAATCTGTTTCTTAGAAATCTGTGAGGTGTTCTCAGGTGTGACGGGGATCGATTCTGGATCACGCCGCTGCGTTAGGTAAACTTTGTTGACGTATTTTTCATCACTTTCAGAAGATCCGTAGGCTTGGTTTTGTGCATTATCAGAATTATTCGCACTAACTTGACTACCATTCTGGATGTAAAAATTATCTATATCAGAACCATGATCGATATTTTCAGAGCTGTAGCGGCTATTTTCTATTTCAGCAGTAGCTAAATAGCCACTTTCAATAACATAACCCTGATTAATGTATTCGTCATGAGTAGTGTCGCTATACCATTCCACGGGGATTTCTGCGGGTTGATCGTTAACTTTTTCCGCATATGAATCTGACCCATTTTCCTGAACTATTTCTACGGAATGTAATTCACGTGGCACTGAATTCAGTTGCGCTTTATTCAGTAATAAATGGACCTGCTTTTCTGCGGAATTAATTCCGGCCAGTTCAAGAAACAGGCAATCTCTCACATTGGGCAGTTTTTCCATCCAATTTATCGCGCTTTTAGGCAACATTGAGGCAGCAAATGCCAGCCGGATAATGTTGTCTTTTGTTGGTAATTCGGGTTGCGGGTTCACTTTGAAGCGATATTGCATACCCGGCGCGTTCGATAGTGGATACCAGATTTGGCCATCTTCCAGTTCAGCTTCAATGCAAAGTAACTCGGGAACGTGCCGGTAAAGAGCCAGCCAAAATACGACGCAGTTCCAATGGCTGGACTGCGCGGCCTGATCTTCAGGTGCAGCACTGGCAGGAAACACCATGCCTTTCGATAACTGCAGCGTGGTAACGATTAGCTGCAGAGTGAGATCCAGTAATCCACCTTCGATATTCCAGTCCGCGATACGCACTGCAGGCAAATTTTGATAACGCTCGGCCAAAGTTTGAAGCGGTTGCAGGCAAAATTCGTCATAGGCGGATTTGGTCAGCAACGAGTTCTGCCAGATTTTTTTCAGCAGAGCCTGGCGCGATGGCGTGCCCAGCAGCAGCTGATGGTTTTGCGGTGTGAAGTAGCCTTGTCGTTTAACCGGCAACGATGGCTGAAAGGTGCTGCGTCTGAATCTATTTTGTAGTTTTGGGAACATGTTTCACCTCCAGATCGGAGGCACTATCGTTCCAGACTGCAAGTAATCACAGCTTAAAATCATTTTTGGAAAATGCGATTTAATTGCCGCTCAAAAAAAAGAAACCATCCTCAGAAGAGGATGGTTTGGTTTCAGGCTGCGTCTTCTTCAACTTGTTCGCCAAGCGGCTGAAGCAAATATTCCGATGCCTCACGAGCCTGACGACAAGCGCGGAACAGCGCTTTCTTGTCCGACTTCAATATCTTCAACCAGTGATCGATATAGCTGTCGTGCTGCACTTCGCCATACACACCAAGCTGCGCGCAGAGAAAAGCACTGCCCAATTCAGCAATCAGCTCCTCAAACGCATAGATGGGATCGCCAAACTTTCGCGTTGTCGAAGTAATGCCTTCCCGGTTCAGGCGCTTATGATGGCCGCTTGAATGCACCAGTTCATGCAGCAGAGTTGACCAGTAATCTGCGCTGGTAAAGAACTGCGACATTTTCGGCAAAACAATTCGGTCAGCTGCAGAGTTGTAATACGCGCGGTTCTGCTCAAGTGAAGTGATCTTAACGCCAGTTGCATTTAGGATTTCAATCATTTGCCCATGTGTATCGGCATCTAACTCGTCATCTTCCTGGTAGTCGAGTGCGACGGTTGGTACTGAAAAGGACTTGGGCAAATCATCACACTGCTGCACATTGAATAGCTGAATGCTACGCAACATGATGCGTTGTTCCATCACGGTTTCACCTTGTGCGTTTACACGCTTCTGGCCAGTTTTGTCTGTAGATTCGACTTCAAACGGCTTGAAGAAAACTGCGATGGTCGATTTCTCACCTTTGCGAACATGGCCGCCAAGTGCCTGAGCCTGCTTCCAAGTTAGCCAGCGGTTGGACTGAAAGCCTTGCTCCTCAGCCGACAGCCACAGCAGCATGATGTTCACGCCATTGTAGTGTCGCCGTGTCGCAGCGTTGGATGGTATAGGTGATTCTGCTGATCTCTTGCTGTCTCGCCAGGGTTTGCGCCAGGGCAAAACACCGCGTTCAATTGAAGCGACGATTCTGTCAGTCACCTGCTGGTATAGATCAACGTGATTGGTTTGGGATTTACGGGGTTTGCGTTTGGTAGGCATAAGATACTCCTCGAAAGGCGCATCTCTTCCCCTGATGGCGAAGAAATACGCCACAGGGTGGTTGGTGAAATGAAGACGAAATTATTCGTCTTGTTGTGCGATGGATTCAGGGATTGGCCACTTACCGCCTAAGTTGAGCGTTAGCCAAACCTGAACGTTGGCCCATTCATCCATCGTGCCATCTGAGTTTATGTCGTAGCATCCCGGACAGAAGCGGTGTGCTATCAGCAACGTTGCTTTGACCAAGAAATCGTATGGTCTGCATGGTTTCCAAAGGAACGTGGTTTTACAGAAACCGCAGCCCGATGAATGCTGGCCGAGGTGAAAAGTTTCATATGACGAGTCCAGGCGCTCTTCACCGTTGAACGTAATCGCCGGTTGGCCATCGAGTCCTTCAACGAGCAGTTCACTAGGTTTAAGTAACGGATATTTGCCGTCAGCAGTGCAAATGACCATTGGGTCTAAAAAACCGGGTACGTAGCGGTTTTGAGCAAGCAAAAAGACGTTGGCGACCATAGTGGTCAACAGCAGCCATTGATCGTTGGGTACAGACTTCACTTGGTGATATGAGTGAACATAGCCCATGAATAAATCCTCCAGATTGTTTGTATGGGGGATTTATCCGCTAACGGGATAGAATCCCCGTCAGGGTGGGTAATGCGAGCCTTGCGGCGATGTGATGAGAGAACCTTTACCATCGTGGATGGCACCCGCTCTAAAGGTGTGCGAGTATTGGGACCACCTTTTGGCGCTTCTTTCAGGTCCGTGAAGCTGTCGAAACTTTCTTGATATTAATTGACATGTATTACTAAAGCAAGGAAGACATACCCCATGAAAAAACATTTCCAAATATATGGTCCAAGATATTTATACATCATACTTATATTAATAGTGATACTGTATGCAATTTTTGTTTTATATAAAACAAGACCCATTGATGTTTATTCTATGGAAAGAGCTGGCATGTTTGGAGATAGCTTCGGGGTGATAACATGCCTATTTACTGCATTAGGATTTGTTGGGCTACTGATCAACCTAAGAGAGCAGTCCTCAAATAATAAGCGTCAAGTATTTGAAAATCATTTTTTTCAGATGTTAAATCATCTTAATGAAATAACTAAAGATATTAATGTTAGCGAGTACAATCCAATATTAATGCGCGATGAAGAAACTGTCGGGCGGGCAACATTTAAAACCATGAATGATGCATTGAAAGTAAAATATAAATTTAAAAAAATAGAGCTTTCTGAAGATTTATTTAATAGGGGTTATTTGAGCTCTCAGTATGAGCGATTCTGGGATGAATATGGAAGGCATCTTGGTCATTACTTTAGATGGTTGTATCACTTAATGGGGTTCGTAGATAAGTCAGAATACAACGACAAGGATTTCTATATTAAGCTCATTTGCGCTCAATTATCAAACCAAGAGTTGGTGCTACTTTTTTATAATTCTTCATTTGTGAGAGGAGATACATTTAAACCACTCTTGATTAAGTATCAAATTATGAGCAATACAGAAAAAGAAGATCTCGCTAATAGTAGCCACAGCTTACTGATACCCGAACTGAAATTTTGGAATAAACTATAAGTTATATATTTTAGCTATGTAATTACCTCTTCCGTCCCCATGTCCCAAATCCATCGAAACCATCGCCTCAGCTTCCTTCCTGCTGAGGCCGTTTTTCATATGCCACTCGGTAGCCTCTCGAGAATATGCATATCTCAAACTATGCGGTGCTTCTTTGCCCGTTAGTCCAGAATTTCTGACCACATTTCGGTATCGCTCGATCGCGCTCCTAAGCCCAGCTGTATCAACTAACTTGCCGCTATGTTCTGCCGAATACGCTACTGCTGCATTCAAGCTTTGCACCAGTTCATCGCGCTTGACGACCGTAGTATCTCTCGGTCTACCACCTTTCGTACCAAACACGACGCGCAACCGTTCATCCCCACGCGCCAGCGCCTGCTGCCACGTCTTTAGTGATTTAGCCGACTGCACCGCTTCTTCCGTTCGCAATCCGATATAACGCGCAATCTCCATCGCCAACGCGACACCTTCGTCTTTACTACGTACGAGGGCGAGCGCCTCGTGAAAGCGCTCGTCCGTAATCGCCGTCTTTGATCCGGCTCGACTGGCACCTGACAGATTGAGAGCATCGTTACTCAACTTTTCATGCTTCGGATCGGCAAGTTTAGTTCTGCCTGCAGTGGTCAGAATCGCGCGCAGCGCCGCCATTTCGTTCTGCAGCGTGCGTTTTGAGATATCATCCGCCAGACGGCTACGCACGTAATGCTCGATGTGATGGGTCTTGATATGGTTCACGTCCCTGATCTGGATATTGAGTTTCAACATCTGCTCGGCCAGCCGTGCTGCTATGCGCGAACGATCGGCAACGGTTTTAAAACTGCCGCCAGATTGTCTGGCCAACGTCACCAGCTGTTTGCTGAACTGCTTATTTCCTCGCGACATACATCCTCCAAATAAACATCTCTACCCCGACGGCACGGTTT
This sequence comes from Pantoea sp. USMM079, assembly GCF_037153115.1. NCBI lineage: Bacteria > Pseudomonadati > Pseudomonadota > Gammaproteobacteria > Enterobacterales > Erwiniaceae > Pantoea > Pantoea sp. USMM079. The sequence continues at coordinate 67,400 of NZ_JBBCKX010000015.1, read as the reverse complement.
CAGGTTGCGCTTCCTGCGTCTCAGCGGATATCTGTGCATCGGGGCGGCGAAATGTTGAGTTGTTGCGAGGTCTCCACAGCTCTCAGAGCTGATCGCGGCTAATGCCGGTTCCTGATTTCTCAGGACGCCTCCGTCCGTCAGGGTCGCTGACGTCGCCTTGATATCGCGTTGAATTTCTCCTCAAATAAGTTGCCAACGTTCACTGAATGCTGGGGTGGTTGATGGTTGTAATAACGAATTACGTGTTGGTCAGACGGTAAGCGTCGTCGCAGAAGTCCGTATTACGTGGTGTTGACGTATACGCGCTGCGCGCGTCACTTGGTTGTTGCTACGCGCCAACGCAAGTGACGCCGCGCAACTTCTGCCTGTATTTGCGAGGTTCGTTCGTCGCCAAATGTTCCAAATGGCGGAAACGATCACGCAAACTGGCCGTGCGCTGTAGCTCGTATCGATGGGATGAAGTTTATTGAACCGTAGTGATGTAGTGGAAACCTTGGACGTTGCTTTTGCCCGCTACTTGCAAAGGTTGAGTAGCTTTGCCGGTTATCCCGGATGCAGCCGCCAAATGGCGTTTCTCACAGGCTGCTGAAACTTTCGCTGATGACCGCCGCTGGGGTGCCCCTTTCAGGTCATGAGGGCTTTGTTGGTTGCGTAAACAACTATGGCAACGATTAAAACACTAGCAATATCGCCAGAAATGGTCAAACTTAAATCAAATTGCAAGCCTTGCAATGGGCAGCAGATTTGTACCGAAAGGGTGAATTTTCATATGGGGGAAGTGATGAACAACAACAGGAAGTCACAACATAATTTCATTCATGTGATATTTGGAAAGTCTTCGGCTGCTTTAAGTTCACTATCGATGACTGTCAGCCGCAGGCTGAATGTTCGGTTTAATTTGGCAAAAACAGTGCTTCTATTTTTACTAATACTTTTAGCTTTGAGCATTATCTCAGGTAGTGTTTTCGCTATGGCTATCTCAATAGCAATTGGAACCGCAATCTGCGGAGTAAACGTATTTCCTTCTTCTACAAATAAAGAGGGTGCAGAAAAACAAGAAAATGACCACAATTACGGTTCCAATGGCTCTAATGGATCTGATGGTTCAACTGGCTCATAATTTACTTTGAGATTTTAGAGCTAATTGTTTCACCAGCACTACCAGCTGCATTTTTAACACTTGATGCACCATCACTTGCCATCCGTGCTATTTCACCAATTCTTATTCCTGCCCATGAAAATGCAGCCATCCACAACGCAGGCAACACAATAAACATCGCCCCCATAACAAAGTTCATAATCAAATCATCAGAGCTATTCTGGAAGCCAGCCGCATTCCAGCGGCTATGCGTATCAGAACTATAAAGGGCTTCCATCAGCCAGCTATCCAGCCAGCGCGCCAGTTCCCACCAGAATGTCAGGAAATTAAGCGCGAACACCACAAAGCTGACGGTAATAACAGTTTTAAATTCATAACTACCGAACGCCAATATCAATGGAAGCATCACGTAAATGGCCATCAATAATAAAGCCTGAACCATCGGTAATGCCTGGCGCATCGCATCGAATGCCGGAAACGCAGCTAAGCTGCCTAATGACATTCCCGCAATACCACCAATGCGGCTGGCGGAGTTATCCAACGTGAAATCAGCATTGCCGCCATAACCGGCATAGGTGCGGCCATTCTGCGAAACGGTCAAACTCTCCGGGCTCACAAGGCGGCGAACAATGCTCTCTTTGTATTCGGTGTTGTCCTTGCCCATCATTTTCAATGCAGCTGACATGCGCAGCCACATGCCAGGTGACGCCTGATCGACTACACGCGCCTCCAATCCGGTGTCAGCGCTGGACCACCATTCGCGGCAGGTTGGATAGCCGCCGCGCCCGGTGTCCGGTCTGCCGCTGTCGCGGCTCTCGTTCCAGGGGAATGACGCGCGTGGCGTCTTCGACTGCAGCTGATCGTAATAGCCGCTGCCGTTCAAAAATGTACTGCTACCCAACCACTCAACATCGCGTAGCTCGTCTTCTTCTTTCGTTTGCCCCTGATCCTGTTGCTTCCATAGGTAGAGCGCCAGTGCATAGCAATCGTTAGTGAAGTCCTGCAGTTCGGCGGCGAGCGCCGGATTACTGATGCGGGTGTGCTGAACTTCAAAGCGCAGCTGACGTAAATCCGGGCGGCAGGGAATGGTGGCCACAGCTGCCTGAGTGATGCCTTTGGACAGCTTGTGCATCAGCACCCACCAAATTGGCGCTGCTGCCGTTTGCCCGTCCATGCTGCTGATGATCGTCGAATAACCGCTTTTATCTGGCGCTTTGGGCGTCCAGGTGCCGCAGCTCTTGGAGCGGGATTCATCGTATTGAATGCTGTCTAGGCTGACGTTGATGATCGGCAGGCAGCAAATCAGCATCACAAAAAACGCGCTGTAGAGCGCGTTCTCGATGCGCGGCAATGAAAGCTTGCCTTTATTGCCTTCGTCATCGCCTTCTTCGCGCACCTTGAGCCAGATCCCCACCACTTTGAACACCAAAGGCAGCGCGAACAGACCGGTGGCGATCAGCAGATTCCAGATGCCGTTGTTGATGATCCAACCCAGCAGGGTGAGGAAAAATTCCAGATAGCTATTCGTCGTCATCAGTGGCCTCCCGTTGAGGCATAAAGCACCCATTCCATAATGGCGATATAGAGCGCGCCAATGCCGCCAATGCGCAGAATGGCGCGCCGCCACACGGGATCTGATTTCTTGCGCTGCCAGCACTGGAAGGTGAAGTAAGCCGTCACCGCATAGATAATCAGCCGCCACGTCAGCCAGAGCACCCATGTTTTCTCAAACCAGCGCATCAACTGTGCCGGTGCATCCGGTGACTCGCTGGCTGACATTACCGTCGCAATCACTACGCAGAAAATCGCAGTGAACGACACCATGCACGCGAGAACCTTCAGGAATTTACGCATCTCACTCCTCCCCGGATGGCGCGGAAAGCTGATTGAAGCGCGAATCAGTGTTCTCATGCGGCTGGCGCTGCGGATTCGTTGTGGCGCGATTGTTTTCGCGGTCAATGATGGTCAGCACGGAGTTACGCGCCAGTTCGCGCTTCAGCTCCATTTCATTCTTGAGCGCATTGATTTCCCGATCGAGCGACTCCACGCGGCGATCGCCTTCCTGCAGCGCTTCAGGCATTGCGGCTGCATTCGGCTCCGATTGGCCGGTCACGATCATGCGGCGCATCAGCAGCGCAGTTTCAACAGTGTCAGCCATTGCCAGTTCACCCGCCAGACGGCCAACCAGCGCCGCATTGTCCGGGTCGCGCTGTAGCGCTTTGATCACACCGCTGGTGATCGCCAGACTGCCGGTGCGCAATTTCGCCAGGTTCTCGGCGTTGGGTTTTTCCGCACCATTAACCAGCTTCACCAGTTGCTCGCCATTGATGCGCGTGGCTTCTTCCAGCATCGGTGAAAAGCCGGTTCCGGCGACGCTGGCGCCAGGTTGCTGATCGATATCGCCATCGGTGCATTGCGCGGCATCTTTGCAGGTGCGAATCGAGCGATCGCCCAGCACTTTTACCACTGCAGCCGCTGCTTCTTCGGAGCTGGAGAACTTACCGCAGCTGCCACCCGTGCAGCTGTCGCCGCTGACGCTGCCGGTGCTGTTGACCGGCAGATTATTCATCATGTTGTAGCCAGCGGCAGACAGGTCATGAGTCGGACGGATCGCGCGCTGGCCGCGACCACCGCGTTTTTCACCGCCAACCCAGTTGCTGCCTGATTCTCCCGTCACTTTTTCACCGGCATCGTTCACGCGTATCGCATCCGCATCGCCGCTGTTTACCAGCTTTTTGTACTCATCCATCGCGGCCTGCTGCGTCCACTTGCTGGAGTCGGAGAAATCCACCATGCGCTTCGCCATGTTCTGGCAATTGAGCTGAGCTTTGTCGAATGCCACATTGGCCTGCAGCACACCGTTGGTGAGCATTTCATACAGGCCGGGATTAGCGCGCTGGATCACCATCGCGGGCAAACTGGCCACTGCGCCGGTTGCACCCTGAACCACATCGCCCATCAGGTTTTTGAAGCCGTTGGTCATCCCATTGAGCTGATTGCCGACAGTGGTTTTCAGGTCGAAGTTGCCGCACTGCAGATCTGAACTCCAGCCAACGTCCAGCCCCAGCTTGCGCATGTTGCTGCGCGTCGCCGGTTGCGATATCACCGAGCCGCCGCCGAGGGTATAAAACAACTTGTCCGAAACCGCGCCGCTGGCACTCTTGCCATAACCCATGCTGCTGTCCTGAACCTGCGGCAGTGAAACGTCAAACGCCTGGGCGCTGGTTGCGATCAGCAACGCAGACGCCGTAAACCAGATGCGCGCGATCATGATTCACCTCCAAAATCGGTGCTGTAAAGGAAGGTCTGGCCGCGTCGTTTACAACAGCTGTAAGGCTGCCAGAGCGCGAAGGCTTGATTTCCATCAACGGCTGCAGTGAAGTTGCCATCCGGGAATACGGCGCAGTTTTCGCTGAGCTGCGGAGACAACCTCTGCCATTTGTGGTTTTTGAATCCGGTATTTTCCTCAACCGGCCCGGGCGGCCAGTAGCCGGGAGAAGGATTTCCTTTGAGGGTTTGATAGACGTGCGGCTGGCCGGTGCGGGTGATGATGTCGGCTACGCGCTGCGCCACCACGGCGGCGGCTTTGTCGTCATCGGTCTGCGTAACAAAGCCCGATCGCGGATAGACGTTGCTCCACATATTGGCCGTTGCCTGGCTGCCGATTTCGCGCATGCCTGGCACCAGTGCTTCCGGGTAAAGCGATTCAGGTATGCCGCTGCGCCACGCCAGCGTATCGAGTGTACTGAGTAAATAAGGATTCAGTGGCGTCGCTGCGCTCTCGCAGGAGTAGCCGGAGATGCTGCCGCCAATCAGCGAAGTAGCCGGATGGCCAATTGCGTCAGCGTATTTGAAGTGCAGATTGGTTTTACGTTTACCCGGCGCTTTCAGCTCCTCATTGCCGCCACCGGCTTGCACGCCGTACATACCGTTTTCAAGCCCGCCAGCCGTCTGACTGACGAACGCCATTTCCTTCCAGGGATTCGCGCCGGGTTGGGCATACGTTGAAACCACTGCTTCCGGGATAAAGTGCGTCACTTTAACCGATGTGCGCACCTTGCAGCCCCACGGTGTGCAGAACAGCCAGTAACAGATGCCGCTGACTCGCCAACTGATGCAGGACGGCGACACCGCGCTGGCGATGATCTGCGCGCTGGTGATCGCGGATTCGGCTGCCGGTTGCATCGCGGCAAACAGCAGCGCGGTAGTGGCCAGCTTCGCGCGCGTCATGGGTGGCCACCTTGTGCCCGGATGTTTTTCGCCAGGTCCACATCGGTTGTGCCATACACCACGTCCACATCATCGAAGACCACCGCCGGGTATTTTTCAATTCCCAACTTCCACGCCGCGATAACGCCGCGCCAGGCTTCCACCAACTGCTGCTGTTGATCCGCGCTCATGCGCTGCAGGCCGCTTTTGGCATCCTGCGCAGCAGCTGCGGGTTCACTGCTGAGCTGGCCAAACATTGCATTCTGTTGCCGATCGGGCGCATCGAGAAACACTATGCGCGTATCGGCATCAGCATTAATGGCCGGATGGCCAGCCGTGGTGAACACGGTGATGGCGGCAAAACCGGGAGATATTGAGCAAAGGAACAAGAGTGGGATCAGCGACTTCATCAGACTTACTCCACAAAGTGAGAGAAGCCATAACGGTGCGCCGGATGTGAGTCGAGTACAGCAAACAACTCTGTGTCGGATGAAGGGAATTAAATGTCCCCGGCCCGAAGGGGTGCAGAACAACTACGCCAGGTAGGTGTAACCTTTGGGTCGGGGACGGTGCAGACTATGCAAATTCTGGCACGACTTCACAAGCGAGAGTGCTCCGAAACAGGCGTCATTTCGTGTGCTTTGCTGAAAGTTTATGCGCCAGATAAAGCTGGAGATACAGCAGATCGGCGGCGTCAACAATGGTCATGTACCAGCGCGGGTGGTGATAGTCATCTTCTGTTGGCCAGCTCAGATGGCTATTCACTGTAATCAGCAGATCAATCGAGCTGCATAGCTTACCTTTGAAGTGCAGCGCGAGGCAGGAATGGCTGCCGACGCGCTGCGGATGGCTGGTGATTTTTACGGGCGGATTCACGCGCGAACGGATTTCATCACACAATCTGTCGAGCAGCGCCAGATCGCTGGCGAGAATTTCCGGTTCGCCCTGCGGCATCAGCGTGAATAGCGTGCGCGCCGCCTTGAGGGAAATCGTGGTGGTAATGCGGGGAATGGGATATTTGAGTTCCAGCATAAAGCTCCCGGTTTAAGCGGCGGCTGACTTGAGGCCGCGCGCCGCATCGAGCTGGCGGGCAACGATCACTGCAGCTTCCAGTTCGCTACAGTTATGTTGTCTCATCAGCTTGCGGCGTTCGGCTTTTTCCTCTTTCTCGGTCATGCCAAGAGCGAGGTACAGGCTGGGCGGCACGGCCCGAAAAAGTGCTTCAGTTTTCTTAGACAGCACAACACCTTCGGTGTAACAGCGCGGCAGCTTACTGGCGGAAAGCAGCACCGATTTTTGCTCATCGCTCAGCTTCTTGAAACGCGCGATTTGCTCCACTTCATCAGGCGGCATCGTCAGGCACAGCCACCATTCGGCCATGTTCAGCATCTTCTCGGCGATGTCCGGGTAATCCGCCAGATTCTGCGTCGCCATCCACAGCCAGGCACCGAGCTTACGCCACATTTTGACCACTTTGGTCATGTACGGCGACAGCAGCGGATTGGTGGTGGTGATGTGTGCTTCATCAATGGCAAAGACGATTTCGCGGTCGAGATACTGATCGCGCTCAGCGATGTTGTTAATGGTGTTCACCAGGGAAACCATCGCCAGCGCCATCTGCGCGCCATAGTTCTCGCGCGCCAGCGTACCCAAATCGATAAGCGTGACATCAGCCTCCGGCCACGGCGTGCCGGGGCGGTTAAACAGCTCACCTTCGAAGCCGCTGGTAAACATCGACATCGCACCGGCCATCTCATCGGCACGCGCGCGACGGCGTTCGGTCAGCAAAGGCTGGCCGCTGCTGTCCACGCTGTTATCACGCGCGATGGCAAACAGCGCGGTCTGCAGATCTTCAGCAATCATCTGGCGCGATTCGTCGTAGCTAGTCTGCGCCGCCATCATAATGGCTTCACGGATCAGGCCACGGTCAGAGCGTGTTAACCGTTCCTCTTCGCGCTTTTCGCCACCGGTGATCATCATGCGCGCGGCGATTTCCATCTCGCCGAGAATGTCGCGCTGTTCATCGCCATCGTCTTCATCGGCGTCAGGGATATCAGCTTCGTTGAGCTGCAGCTGCTCCGGTTTGAGGTCGAGCAACTGATGCGCGTCGGCGAACAGCGCCAGGCTGACACCGCAGCCGGGACGAATGCTGATTTTATTCACCGTCAGGCCAAGGCTTTCGCAATAGTCTGCATACAGGCCAAACGAGTTACCGGCTTCAGCAATAAACAGACGTGGGCGATGAATGGCCATCAGCTGGGAAAGCGTCGCACAGAGCGTGGCAGACTTGCCCGCACCGGTTGGTCCGAACAGCAGCATATGCGCATTCTGCGTGCGGTCCTGTTTATTCATCGGGTCGAAGGTCAGCGGTTCACCGCCGCGATTGAAGAAGCTGAAGCCGGGATGACCGCTGCCGGTGGCGCGGCCAGTCACCGGCAGCAAACCAGCCAGATGCTGCACCCACGTCAGGCGCGTGTACCAGTGGCGGCGATCTTTCTGAGGATTGAAGCACATCGGCAGTGCGCGCAGCCAGGTGTTCAGCGGCGATACGTTATATTCCGGTCGAACCGGCTGCAAGCCAGCGGTCAGCAGAACCGCCGACATGTTTTGCTGGCGTCGGTTGAGGTCTGCCAGATCGTTGCCGCGCAGCATGAAAGTCAGCGCGCCGCGATAAAGCTTGTGACGGCGGCCAAGATACTCTTTCACTTCGCGCACATCCTCGCGCACGCGCCCGGATTCGGTGTTTTCACCCACGGCGTTTTTGGCCAGCTTGATGAAGTCGCTTTCCAGCACGTCCTGCGGCTGGGAAACGATGGTCAGTGAAACCACTGTGCCTTCAGGCAGCAGATCCATTAGCGCGTTAATGTGCTCGCCGCGCGCCATTTCGCCGGTCAGCATGCCGGGTTCAGGCGGGCGGCGCAGACGCTCAATGGCAATGGCGCGATGCGGCTTACCGTCGAACCACCACATGCCGTTCTCCACATCCGAACGCGGCGGCGTGTACCACAGCGTTTCGGCAAAATCGTTGGTCATCGGCAGCTCGTCAGCTTGCGCATCATGATGTTTCGCGGCGGCGTAAAACGCTTCTTTGCTCAAACCATGCTGCGGATCGGGATTGAACAGGCGCAGCAGCCATTCATGAATCTGTGCGCCGGTTTGGCGCTGGCAGGCAACGCCAGACGCACCGAGTGATGCCGCCAGCCGGTCGCAAACCTGATTAAGCATGGTTACAGGTGGCAGCGCGTGAACATCTTTCACACCTTTGGCAGCACCAGGCACCCAGCGATAAATCACCATGCGCGTGCGGCGCTGCTGCCCGCGCCACGGCTGACCAGTGACCAGCGTGTCGCGGAACAAGCCGGTTGGAATGGCGATGTCCCGCAAATGGCGCTCGGTTTCACTCAGCCAGGCGTTGGTGAATTCAGTGCCGCGCGCCCAGGGTTTTACGTACTCTTTGACCGTGTTCAGATAGGGCGAGGGATCGTCTTCATCCTGACAAAAGAACTGCACCACCCACGGCGAGATATCGTCTTCTTCCAGGCTGTCCTGCAGCGCATCTTCCACCTGATCGCGGATTTCCTCCAGGCGCGCGGCGGTGCGCCCCTCGGATGAAATCGGCGTGATGGTATAAACCGCGCCGACCGAAACGCCATCATCAAGCAGCAGGCATTTATCTTCCGGCAGATACTCGGCCCAAGGCAGGTAATCAATGATGGAAGGTTTGGCGTGATACAGCGCGGCTTCATCCTGCACCGTCATTTTGCCGGGGCGCGGCAGTGGCTGCGGCTGACTGCTTTCAGGGAGGTTGCTGGCTTCTGAAGCGGGCTTTTTAAACAGGGAAAACATCATTACAGATCCTCCGTGCGCTCACCCGGCAAGGCGTACTGCACCTGGCTGTAAAACGGAAACACCGTGCTGTAGCCGGGAACCGGCGAGTTGCCACCGGCAAGATGCGGAAACACGTACATCACCATGTCGGGATTCGGCAGGCGCGGGAATTGTTGCGTGATCTCACTTTCCTGCGTGCGGCTGTATGAATGGTCGAGTTTGTCGGCACGCTGATCTTCCGTTTCACTCAGCGGGCGGCGCAGCGCTTCACGTCCCTGCGCACCACGCTGAGCCGAACCGCTCGCGCCTTTGCCTTGCCACAGCTCCAGCATGTTGCTGTCGCCCGCTGGCAGCATTTCATCTTTCGACGTGCTGCAGCCTGAAAGAACTGAAACCAGCGTGGCGAACACGACCGGCATAAATGCTCTGTTCATTCGCAATCCCCTTAGTCCAGTCCGATGCGCGCGGCATTACCCGGCACGCTGAAGTCGTAACGCACTTTGCGGCCTTTATCTTCGTAATCGATCGCCAGCTGCTGCGTGATGTGAACGGCCAGATTCGCGCCGGGCGGTACATACACCGCGTCGAACGTCTGCCCATAACGCTGTTTCACCCATTCGGAAACATCACCGACGCCACCGGCAATCGCTTTGCCCATCGCGGCCTGTCCGGCATCACCGGTGAGCGTAGAGGTCACGCCGCCGTAAGCGTTGGTTTGCCCGGTACGCTGATTTTCGTTGAGCGCTTCACCGGCAGCGGCAGCGCCGGAAAGTGCGAAGAGCGTTGGCAGGTAAGTTGATGCGTTGGATTTACGCGTGCCGCTGATGCAGGGAATACCGGCCTCATCCGAGATCCAGCCGATGCCGCCATCCTGCTTCTTGCTACCATCCTGGCCGTTGCTCTTACCGTTGTTATCCGGGCGCGGCAGCGTGCGAACCCGGCCATCACTGAAGACGAAGGTGATGGAATTCACCTGGCCACGTACGCAGGAAAGCGTCCAGTCGCCTGACGCGGTGCCGGAAACAATCGCGCCTTCCACATCGGGCAGCTCGATGCCGTTGGCAGTGAGGTTGTCGCGGCCAATCAGCACTTTGAACGGATAAGGATCGGTGACGGTGCCATTAATCGGCACGCGGCCCAGCAGTGCGGTCATGCCTTTGCTGCCAATCAGCGTGGAGTTTTCCGGCAGCGTATAAACCGGCTCAGTGCTTTCCTCTTCTTTCTGGCTGTTGGAGTAGCCTTTCACCTTTTGCTCGTAGTTGCTTTTGCTCTTACTCAGCGCGTTATCGCCGAGGAACGATGTCGGGAATCCACCGATTGCCGCTTTGCCATCGGCGGGAGCTGAACCCGCGCCCGTGCCGCTGCTGCGCTGATCGCTGGGTGAAACCCACATCACGCCATCATTAGTGTTGCCACTGGCAACATCATCCAGACCGAGCCCCAGTGGAATATCGCTGTTGTTCTGATCCTGCTTATCAGACGCCATGCGCTTGGCCAACTGGTTGCTCAGCTCCTGCACTTTGCTGGTCAGGGATTGCTGTTCCTGCTGCAGCTGCTGGCGGCGGTCTTCGGCAAGTTTTTGGTAATTCGCCACCGCCTCATTAACCTGACCAGCAACGTTCTGGTTACGCGTGCGCAGGCGGTCATTCTCTTTCACCAGATTGAGGTTCTGGCGGTCGAGCGTTTCCTGCTTACCGCGAATGGTTTTCAGCGTGCCAACCAGCGTGCGCAGCGTGTCTTCCGGCGTATCGCCCTCGACGCCCAGCGCCTTGAGCTCGGCAGGCGTCAGATCGGCCAGCGCTTTGGGCTTTTCTGGCGTGGCGCTGGTTTTCTCAGTTTCATTCTTGATGCTGCAACTTTTCATGCCCACCGCGACGCCCGCGAGCAGGAAGACCGGCACCAGCACTTTGACCAGCGTGTTCGATTTAATCTGCATGGTGTTTACCTCGCGCTTTGCGGCTCACCTTCGCTTCTGGAATCAATGCGTTTTCGGGGCGCGAATCCATCACCAGATAGAGCATGGTAGTGTCTTCAGGCGTGCCGACTAAACCGAGGAAACGGTGCTGGAAAGTGGCGGAAACAAACTTGCCCTGCAGCGAGCGGGGATCGAGAACGATTTTACGGCTGGTCATGTTGCGCACGCGAAACGCCACCACGTTCTGGCTTTGCACCGCCCATGCGGCGATAGGCTGGATCTCTAACGGTTCAGCGGGATAGAGCGTGGTAACACGGCTGGGTAAATGTAGCGGCAGCGAACGCACGCCGGGAACCGGCTCAACCGTGCGCAGCGGCGCATACAATCGCTGCGACGCGTAACGCGTGAGCAGCACCGGCAGCGGCGCAGAATAACTGACTTTCTTCTCTTCTTTGGCGACTTCAGCTTGCTCAGGACTGGCTTCAGCCTCGCTGTCGCCAGCTTCATAAACCAGCTTTACCGACTCGGCAGAGCCTTTCGCGCCTGCGGTGACATCGAGCATGATGATCTCGCCGTTCTCCACATCCTGCAGCTGGACGCGGGTCTGGGAAAACGCTTCGTTCGCTTTCAGGTACACCGCGCCGCCGGTGCTTTGCACGCGCAGCTTACCCTTCAGCGCTGGCGCGATGCCTACGCGCACGTTTTTATCGACGAATACCACACGCTCCTGGCCAACCTTGAGCGTGACCTGCAACGGGATGCGCTCCCACTTCATCAATTCAACTGCCTGAACCGGATTCGGTGTAAGTGTTGCCACTGGCAACACCGCGAACATCAGCCTGCAGGCAACATGCAATCTGGTGAGCGTATTCATCAAAACATCCCCTTATGCTCAGGCTTAGGTGCAGGCGGCGCGGCCTCCAGACGCTGCGGCATGCCGTCGTAGCAATCCAGCGCCAGGCCAAACTGATTCGTTTCGGGATCGCCATTCCAGCGCGTGACCTTCATCGGGTAGCGCACCATCGCGCGCTTAACCGGCTCGGTATGGAAATACTCGTCGGCTACCAAATCCAGCCGCGCAACCCAGTTGTCGCGGTCGCGCACAGTGACGCTTTTGGTGCTGTAGCCGCGCTCGGGGATTTCGTACACCACGCGCACGCGGTCAATCAGCTCGTTGCGGTTGGTGCGCTCGGTGGCATCTCTTTCCAGAAAGTCTTTGCAGCCCGGCGTCAGGTAAGGCGACAGCGCCCGAATTTTGGCGGGGTAATCCACCTCACCGTTTTTTGGCCAGGCATTAAGCTGCTGGAAAATATAGAAGGCAAAGGCGTAAACCGATGACGGCGGCACTTCCCACCAGGGGCGCGTGCTGCCGGTGCGCAAGTCTGGCGGGTTATGAATGGTCATGCTGCGTGGCGCTAGCATCCAGCCAGATGACGTGATCAGCACCAACAGAATGAGGAAAGCGCAGGCGATGCGCAGCGACTTGATGTGCTGATCGCTGCGTTGAATAGCGTTGCGGAACTGGCTCATTTTCCGGCTCCCTTAGGTGTACGGCGCAAGGACCAGCTGTGTGAGCTGATGATGAGAGAACGATCGCCATAGCCCATCCGGCGTTTCTTCTCCTCCAGCCGCTGCCAGATGTAGTTTTCAGGCTTGCCGCGTTTAAGGCGGGCCATCCAGCGCCCGCCAAACGCAATGAGTAGCAGCGGCATGAGCAGCATCCCGGTCGGGATGATGACCCAGCCGACCAGTGGAAAAAACGGCAGACACACCACGCCACCAACCGCTAATCCAATCAATGCCGCCAGCCCCAATTCCGGCGTGGTGAAACCGCGAAACACGACAGGTTCGGCATTCAGTCGATCGGGCAGGAAACGGATGGTCTGCATGCTTATCCCCTTACAGAATGATTTCGGCAGACTGACCGAGCAGCCAGATAGTCGCGACCAACAACACGACGCCGGTTGCGACGATGGAACCAAACTTGGTCCAGGTGGCGCGCTCGTTACGCACTTCAACGAACGTATGCACCGCGCTGGTTGCGACGTTGATAAATGCCACGGCACAGACCAGCAAACCGGCGAAAACAATGAAGTCCTGCGCGTAGCCTTTGATCTGGCCCATCAGGCCAGTGCCACCGCTGGATTCCGGCGCTTCAACCGAAGGCAGATCGGCCAGCGCCGGTTTGCAGGACAACCAAACCAGAATCAATCCGGAACCCAGACGCATAACCTGACGGTCTTTAAAGCGAGACAAGCGAACAAACTTTGATTTCATGGAACATTCCTCTTTGACGGGTAAAGGCACTTCGAAAATGTCTGCGTTAACTGGCGAACATCCAGATGCAGACGATCAATAAAGCCACAGAACGGATAACAAATCGGGCAAGCGCGGCATCCCGAACTTTGGTGTTTGCCCAGCCATGCCAGACATCCACCGCCGCCCATGCTGCCCAGAGAAACAGCACGCACAGTAGTAGCCCAACGGACACCAGATACAGAACGCTAATATCGATGTTGCCGGATGCCGTTTTAAACGCGTTGATCTGCGCGGCGGTCATCGCCATAGCGGACGGCCTCGCGTGTAGTCGCCGCTGACCTTGCCGTAATCCAGCGGCTGCGCACGCGAGGGCTGCGTGTAGCGATCAATGCCAGCACGCATGGTGTTGAGGTCCTCGTTAGCTTTCTTGTAGTCGAACAGGTAACGGCGGCGGCTATTGGGATCGGACTGCGCGGCGACGGTGCGGGCGCGATCGAGTGAGAGCTGGACTTGGTCTAGTAGACGTTGGGTAGTGGCGAGTTCGTCAAATTCTGCGCCAAATGCCGATAATGAAATAAGACATAAACTAACAGATATTTTTTGTGTTAATCTCTTTGAAAATACAAGCATGACAATACCCTCCTATGAAGGGGTTGATTATATGCATGCTGTTTGCTGTTGATTGGCCATTAAAACAAAACGTCTCAATGAGAAATTTATAAGCCAGGCCTCACATACATAGATGTTTAAACTGGCAATTTCCCCGGCGCTATAAATTAAACATACGTTTTAAAAGACTATTGAAAGCTCTTGCAACAGCAGGGCTTTCAGGAACTTTCCTTTCAGTAGCGTCCTGGGCCTCATCAAAGGTGTTAACTTGGATTTTTGCAAGTTCAAAGTAATCCTTAGTGTATTTCCCTTTGCTGCTGTCATTTAGAACGTCATAGTAAACTATTTTGTTTCTGTTGAGCTGTTTAATATTATATGCCAAATGGTTATCCCAGGAATCTAAGTTGGGGTGTAAAAACTTATATTTTTCAGGTAAGTAATATTGATTGCCCCTTTTAAATTCATCAAAGCCACCCTCAATGAAATCTACTTTCTCGCCTTTTATTCTCATATTACATCTTTTGCAAGACACTGCGAGATTAAGGATTTCAAACATCTCTGTTTCAATCTTAGATTTAGGTATAATATGCTCTATATCCAAAACCATATTGAATTCATCATCAAAACTCCTGCAACAGTAACAGCAGCACTCACGTTGAATATCTCTAAGGTGATTTTTTATTTTTCTTTTAAGTTTGTCTAGCTTTTTATCATCCCAGAACTTATAACCTTTTTTTAATGAAAGAGTAATTAATATCTTTTCTTCATCCGTAAATTCCAGGGGCATTATGATGACTCCTTCTTGTTGAAGGATATATCATCAATAAGATTTGTCACTCCGAAAAGAAATTCTTGCTGTGCCTCATCTTCAGTAAGGTGCTTGTAATATTCAATCCTGCTTTTAGCTAATTCTTTTCCGATTTTACCCTCTGTGAAATCGTCAAGTATATCAACGCACCTATTTGAAAGAGCTCTATTTTTTGGTGTTAGCGTGTCAAAATAATTAAGGTATACCTCTTCTGCATTGGCATCATTATCGTGCATTTTAACAAAGTCGGAATTAAGTCTTTTATATACTGACACATTGTTATTACTAATCATTGACGAAATAATAAGAGGTGAGTGTGTAGCTATTACTACCGTACATTCATTATAGCCTATGGCCCCCCTTAATAGTGAGAAGTAATCCGACTGCCATTTAGGATGAAGGCTGTTTTCTGGCTCATCGATAAAGAGATAAGACTTGCCTCTTAAATTTAAAGCAAGATGAAGTAATAAAGCAATGAACGACAACTCACCTGAACTAGCATGATTTACTGGAAATTGCCTTCCATTCTTGCCTAAATAAATATCAATGCCAGATATGAAACCAGCTCTCTTAAGTAGCTTTTCACTCTGAATTAATTTGTAAAAATCCGAAAAAAAACCTTCACTAAATGAACTGCTTTCACTTTCTAACCACAGAATACCGCCGCGCGTTCTTACTGATTCATTAATTGCTCTGTCGATGGAAAATTTCAACTCATCATCAATTACCTCATCAGAATAATCATAATATATTGGGTATGCATTACCTTTCGAATCGCGCCCGTACCTAGTTGAGTTAATGAATTTCTTTTTGAAGTTTATTCTAATCCCTAACAACTGATCATAACCCAAATAATCAAGTACGCTAAAAAATTTATTCATGACAATTTCATTGTTACTAGAAAGGCTATTCTTAATTGCTTGCTGGGGGAAATATCTCCCTATACGATTGCCAATATAACTGTAGTTCTGACTTTTAGGATGTAACTTAAACTTATCGAACAGTGTGTTTGAAACTGTTATCGTGTCTAATCCTCGCTCATATATATCTTCTGACAAGAAATTTAGCATGCTACTTTTACCACTTCCATTTTTTCCTACAAGAAGGTAGTAGCCTTCATAAGATTTAATTAGTTCATCAGTAGTTAACATTTTATTTTATAAGTGAATCTTTATAGTTGATAGTGAGTTCCGCATTGATTTCGATGTTAATTCATGAAAATGAGTGATGTCTACTTTATTTTCAGCCCTAATTTATAAATTGACAGTATGGAGCATTAATTTAACTTTACCTGTCGCGCCGCCTATGCGGCTTGCCTGCTGACGACAGCGCACAAAGTCGAGCTTTGCACGCTGTCGTCCAGCTTAGAGGTATTTCTTGAACGATGCGGTCAACACCGCCAGCGCCATTCCCAACATCAGCGCAGCAGGTAGCAATAACAGATTTGGGTACACAGCCGATGGCCACGACAGATACACCATGCAGGGCACATAGAACGCGGGTTTAACGAAGCGTTTGACATGGTGATAAACAAAGCTGGATTCATATGCCGCGCCGTAGCGCCGTAGGTCTCGCCGCCCCAGACCATCAACTACAGCGACCAACACCACCATCAGAAACAGCGGTATTGATAACACCAGAATCGTCACACGAATCAATGTCACCACAGCGACATAAACCGTCGCCAGCATATATTCTTGCAGAGCCGATGCCAGCCAGCGGCTACCGGCACTCAATCCGGCAGCAACAGCATTTCCGCCGCTTTCCATTGCCTGATTTTGCTGGGCAATCCATCCCTGCAGGCCGCTATCGACAACCAGCCACTGATAAACCTGTGTTACCCCGGTAGTGACCGTCACCGTGGGCTGTGACAGTAGCAGGCTGCGCGTAAACTCAGTGGAGAGATAGCCGCTCTCGATCTGCATTACCTGCTGGCTATGCGCTGCACCTTGTTCTGGCCAGAAGAATGCAATACCGATGTACTCCATTACCAGGCTAAAAAACAGCGAAGCCAGCAGCATGCCAATCAGCTTCCACGGCCATTCCCATAGCAGATTAAACAGAAAGCCATGCTCTTTAGGCTGCTGAACGCGGGCGGGCGGTGCAGTGGTGTTTGGTGGTGGCATTATTCACCTCCCGGCGGTTCTGCGCCAGCAGCACCAGACCACCATGCTTCGCTGGTGCGGTAATTACGGCGCATTTCAGCAGCGATTTTCTCCAGGCTTTCCGGCATCAAATCGGTTTTATCAGCAGCGGGCAGTGGCATACGAATCTTCCATAGCTGGCCGCCTTCCAGCAGTGCGAACGCCTGGCCTTTGGGCAGATTGATGATGTCAGCCGGAGTGAGCATCGGCGTTTTCACCATACTCACGCGGTCCTGCGTGTTGGAGGTGAAATCAGTGCCTTGCTCTTGGTTGGTGATATCGGTGTACCCCGAAACCAGAGTTTTGGAATACACATCCACTTCAGGCAGTTGGCTGGTGAGCAGCTCGGCGGTGCGGTTCTCACGCACGCGCAGCATGATCAGCGTATTGAAGTTGCCCGTGACTTGCGCAGCTTTGGCGCTGCTACCAATGCGCGCCTCGATGTCAGAAATTGTTTGGGTGTACGCCGTCACTTCGATGCCCGCGCCACCGCCTTTGTTGATAAGCGGAATAAACTCATCGCCCATCAGTTCATTGAACTCGTCGCAGTGCAGGCTGATCGGCAGCTTGCCGTCGCCATTTTCCGGTAAGCCATCATTGATGCCGTGCTTGTAGATATGCCCCGCGATACTCACCAAATCAGCAAACATGCTGTTGCCAACGGCAGCGCCGACTTCACTGTCAGAAAGCGCATCCAGCCCGACATAAACGATGCCGCGCTGGCGAATCACCTGTTGCCAGTCGAAAATCGGGCGCGGATCGTCGAGGTCTTTATAGTCAGGCGAGAGCAGCGCCGCCGTTTTGCCGGTGGTGAGTTTTTCCAACAGCGGCAGCAATGAGGCGACGATTTTATCGAAGTAGGTTCGGTCGTAACGTACAGCTGAGCGAAGACCTTCCAGAATGGGATCGTAGAGCTTTTTACCGGCTTCAGAACTTAGCGCCAGCTCCATTGCCCAAATGCGCGTGGCGTTTGACTGCCCCTGCATATTGCGCGGCAGATCTTTTTCCTTAAGCACATTGCTGCCATTCTCAATTTTGCTGCGCAGCTCCGGCAAATGCTTATCAACCAGATGTTCCACGTAGCGCTGATAGAGCTCGCCTATGTTGGTGACGTAGCGAAGGATAAGCGAGTAATCGGGGCGCTGGCCAAGCGCAACCAGCGCGCGCGTTACGATATTCACGAATCGCCAGGCAAACTCGCGAAACGCGGCGCTGTTACCTTCAGCGCCTAATTGACCAGCAATGCGCGAAGCCACTTCCGACACGCGCCCGAAGCGGCCAACCGCGTTGTAACGAGCCGAGATCTCTGGCCAGCCAAGATGGAAAACGTGGAAGTCATCCTGACGACCGGCGCGGTGCGCTTCAGCCCACATGCGTTTTAGCAAATCGGCATCGCCTTTGGGATCGAAGACGATGGTGATATTGCCGCGCCGAATATCCTGCGTAACCAGCAACTCCTCCAGCCGTGTTTTGCCCACGCGCGTGGTGCCAACGACTAACGTATGCCCAACGCGCTCTCGTAGATCCATTGATACATCGCGCTCATTCGGTTCAATGCCGTGCAGCGCCGGATTGCCACCAACCGGTGGCAGCGGGCGAACCGGGTTCATCGGCGTATCAGCCGAAATCATCGATGACAGCCAGGGCAGAGAATGCTCGCACGCACGTTCAAGCCTGCGCGCGATCTGATAGACCTTCGCTGGCTGCACGTACTTTTCGACTTCTGGCCGACGCGTATCGAGTAGGCGCTGAGTGTGTTTTTGCTGCCAAAGAAAACCTTTACCCAAAAACAGCCGGTGATTGCTTACTGGAACCTGGCGGCTGGTCATCACATAGCGCGGCAATCGGCGTAGATTTCTGCGATACCTGATCACCTGACACCCCTGACGGGCGCGTACGACGGCCAGCACCGCAAAGCCCGTAGCGGTGACATAACTCACCGAAGGCGACAGCGCGACAGCCCAGGGCGCTGCAACACAAACATAGCTGGCGGTGGCGGCTACCAGCGTGGTGTTGAACTCAACTGCGGGACGCAGTAGTGCTTCAATGACATAGCGATCGCTCATAGCAGTGACTCACTTTTGGCTGGATTCAGGCATGCTGAGCGTGGTGTGATGCAGATTACGCCAGCACCAGTAAGCGCGCAGCAGAGCCAGAAAAAGGACGAAGAACAGAGGGAGGAGCATCAGCGCTGCGTGGGGGATTCCATGCAATCCGACGAATCCCATCACTCGGCTGAAACCTGCTGGCTCACTGAATGCTCGGTGATCAGCACCGGGTAATGTTCCAGCTTGAGGCGGCGCGCCAGATCGCTACCTGATACCGGAGCCAGCTGGAGATTGGGCGCAATCTGGCGCAATTGCTGCAATGATGACGAGCTGCTGACGTTCACCACCATCCCAACCGCACCACGTCGCTTGAGCAGTCCAGCGTTTCGCGATAGCCATTCCTGCGATTGCTCATCATCACCAACCAGAAACAGCGCACCAATTCCCGGCAGTTTCAGCACGCGTGGCTCAATGATGCCGGGAGTGAGTTCAGGTGTTGCCACTGGCAACACTGAACCTTCACTGTAATCAGGTTGGATTGACTGCTGCTGCGGCTGAGGTTCAGCGTTAATGCCTTCATAGAACGTCGCTGCTGATTGACCGCCGAGATCTGCGATAACGTTGAGTTCCGCATGTGAGAGAAATGGCAATGCGGCGATCGCGCCAGCCAGCATCAATTTGTTCATTGCTGCCTCCGGGGTTCTGTCCAGATGATTTCGGTTGAAGGTATTTGGTTGCTCGCGAGATTAGCGGGTGCCTGTGTTGCGATTGGACGAGGTTGAATAGGCGCTAGCGAAGCCAACTTTTGGCTGACAATCTGCTGATAGCGCGCTGCAGGTTTACCGCCAGCCGGATGGTGATAGCAGCCAGCCGCTTTCAACCAACTGCCGGGGCTACGCTCCCAGCATTCGCGAAGAATGCGTGCAGCCGCGTTCAGGTTGATATACGGGTCAAACGCATCCCACGTTGAGCTGAAGTGATGGCCATTCCAGCCAAGATTGACCTGCGCGATGCCGACATCGATTCGCTTCAATGGATGGTTTTTCATGAACTGCTGTAGCGCTTGCCAGGCCGCTTGCCTACTTTCATAGCGGTAGCCTTTGCCTGCGACATTGATTGTCCAGGGCCACGGGCGCGTACCTTGTGGTAGCTTGCGCGATGATTCAGCCAGCGCCAGCGAGTAAAGCGATTCAGCTGGAATACCATGTTGCAGAGCTACTTTCTGATAACCCGACGGCACGCTTTGCATGCTGGTTGATGCAAGAGAGCTAGCGGCACTCAGCATCAGCGCGGCGGTTAGAACGCTGCGATATGCCATCCGCTTTCCCCCTGCTGGAGAAGAACCGGCATGATGCCGTTGCCGTAGCGCATCCAGCGGCCTGCATCGTGATTAAGGGTGATGCGGCGTTCGCGTACTTGTTCGGCGGGAATGCGGTGCTGTTGTGCCCAGTTGCGGAGTTTCTGATCGCTGCCTTCGCTATCGACAAGGTAGATATCAACGGGGCGTTTATCGGCGAGAACGGCGGAGAGTCTGGCATCGCAGCGCTGGCAATCTGCTTCGCGCACGAACAGCGCGAGACGACCGCCTGAGTCATGCGCGATACCAGCGGCGTTGCCCATATTCACAGGTAGCATGTTGGGCATCATGCGTTTCCAGGCAGCATCAACTTCGCGCTGGAATTTAAGCTCTTTTTCGGTGCGCTCGTACTCCTGTTTTACCCAGAGTTCGGCGTAGTGGCGGCGCTCGGCGTCGCTGCGGGCTTCTATGCCCAATGTGCTTAATGGATCTAAATTTGGAGACAGTGTTCCTCTTTTACCACTCTTAAGCTCTTCAAAGCGCTGATAATCTTGTTTGCCAATTCCCCAAAGGTTGCCTACATTTTCTTCCGAAAATTTTACAGTGCCTTTAGTAAAATCTGAATTGTCACTTTCAGCCCCAATGACAAACTTCAAAGGTAAAAGTAGTACAGTAATTAAAATCAAAAAAAATCGTCTCATTGCTTCTCCCAAATGAACATAAAGTTATGAGGTGGAAATAAAGGAAGAGTAATGATTAACGTGATTTAAATGAACGATAAAGTGAAAGTGTGAAAGGTTAAATTAAAAACTACTTAGTATATTTATGTCACTATGGTTATCTAAATAAGTGACCATAAATATTTTAATGTATTTTCAATGGTCGCGTAATCAATGAATTTATTGAAGTAAATTTTTGTTGATATCAAGCTTGGAACCCAAGCGATAAAGGAAAAAATGACCATCCAGAACTTAAGCTTTTTGGCTTGTGACTTAAGCTTTTCTTTTTGACTGTTTATTAAATTAAAGAGATCGCTTCCGTTATTTGCCTCAGAGTAACTAAACGTACTATCAATAGAGGAGCTGATTGCATTTATTATTTTTCTTTGCTCTTGCGTGGTTATAAAAATCAACAGTGACGCAGCATAAACCCCTAACAAGAGAAGTAGTGATTCAAAAGAATCCTTCGATTTGAATATAGCCAAAGGGACAGCTAGCGATACAGGAAGGCCAAATAACTTACCTGATATTCCAGATAGACAGGACGATATTTTTGATGATAATTCAATATAATTTTCAGATGCAGCCTTCTTTTGCTTTAAAAAAGAGAATTTAGTCAGATAAGCTTCAAAGTTCCCTCTGTAAATACTTAATAAAACATCCCAATTGTTTACGATTTTATCAAATGGATTGCCACCAGATCTTTCAATGTTCAAAAGCTCGAGAATTGAAACTCTAAACAAGGATGATTTTTCTTCTTTATGTAGCCTATCGATATCGGACGACATAATATTATCAATAATATCGACACTATCAAGTTGCTTTTCCAAGTGATCACTAGTTATCTTTGGTGTGATCACTATTGGAGCACTTGTGTCTTTTATCTCTGGATTTGAGTCAATGAAAACTAAATTCAGACATCCAGATATCTTATCATCGTAATAGTAAGAGCTTAATAACTTTAACCCATTGATTATTTTAGCTAATCCTAAAGCAGACTTTAGATTTCCGGTAACGTTTTCATCTGATTCAGAGAAATCATAATCCTCATCCGACAAATAGACATTATAGGAGGGTTCAGATTTATTCAAATGATTATTACCTTGAAGATAAGATAAAATATTTTTCTTGAAGGTAAAATCACCCGAAGGAAACACAATAGATAGTTTAACAACATCGCTGGAGTATTGAGGGCAAGGGTCTCCAAATGTAGTGCTAATCTCATTAGCACCATTAAGTAATGTAAACTCTGATAATGAATTATCATTTGACCAAATTTCATTCAAAATGACATGCGCATCCTGCGTTAGAATGCCATCAAAGGTACACTGATTATTATCTAACTCAGGCCTGTTAATGAGCCTGTAGAGTTTAACTAAAAGCTTGAACTCATTGAAATCAACCATTTTTCTCTTCCAAGGCTTTTTCAATTTTTGCCTTAGTGTCTTCATCTAGATTAGATATGATAATCTTATTCTCAGCTTTAACATATCTAATATCCGCACCATCTCTAGTGCCCAACACCCTTTTTTCAAAAACCAATTCCCAACCATCTGACTTAGTTCTAACGCGGGAACGCCTTGTAAGAGTAGCTTGGCTAACGCCAAATTCATTAGGCAATCCAATGTCATCGCTATTCAGGAACTCGGTAAGATTATCAATAGCATTCCCAAGTTTTGGAGGAATTATGCCACGGACGACATGTTCAATATCATTTATACTCGCAGTTTCCCCATTCGCCTTTTCTTTCAAATAAGTGAAAACCGCCTCATAAGCTGGTTGTTTATAGGGTTTGAGATCAGCGTTTGCTTCAAAAAACTGTCTTACCCCCGTTAAAGCTAATTCGGTTGCTTTTGAGGGAGGCAAGCTATCCGAGCACCCTAAAGCCGATACAAAGTAACCAGAGGCATCAATGTTTGACTTGGGGCTTACAAAGGCTAAGTAATTAGGCTTATCTTCATCCTGAGATGTTATATGATTGAAATATCTATCATAATTGATTCTGGCGGCCTGATGAATTTTAGATAAATCTATTTCAACAGTTTTGACTGGGATTAAATCATCATTTAAACCTAAAGCATCTTTCTGCTTTATCATTGTAACCAAAAAATAATTAGAGCCTTTTACTTCAAAGTGTGAGAACACAATCGCTCCGCCACTTGCTGCTATCCTGTGTGGGTCTTTTGCTTGCTTTGAAAGCTCATTCATACAGGTTTTGGAGAAAGAAATAAAATCTTCACTAGTTGCATTGCTTTCATAATATTTATTGAAAGCTGCAGGTACTTTATAAATGTCAACATTAGAATCGAATGTGCCACGAGCTGCTTGGCTTTCCTTTTTTCCTATAAGCCCATAAAGCTCTTCAATTAAAGTTTGAACGTAGATGTCATTTTTTGGAAGAACTTTAGTTTTTATTTTAGTCTCAACCGCCTGCTTTCCAGACTCTTTAATTAAATCATGAATGACGCAATGGCGAAGTTTAAATGACATTCTACTGTCCTTGTGAAAAAGAAATTTATTTTTAGTTTTTATAACACCAAGTTCACTGTTTCCATAGTTAAATTTGTCTAAAGCGTGGAGCTTGCTCATCGATGAAGAACGCCGTGACACATGTCACGGCGTTTCGTTTGTGCTAAAAGGAATTTTTAGCATATGAGCGTTGCCCTTCAGCATGACTCGGTGGGGTCGTTTCAGTTTTTTCTGCCTTAAAAACCATCTGCTGGCCAATCTTGATCCAATCAACTTTAATCAGCCTAGCTTTCAGGCTAACCCGTTGTTCGCCCGCATGATCACCTTTGTTGAGCGTGAAAATGTCAGACGTCAGGTTGCTGAGAGTAAACCCAAGCAGCACTTTCTGGTCCTCGTCTACGGCTTTCTGACAGCGGCTTATAAGGTCCGTTGCCTCCTTACCGGCGACAGTGGCATCAAAGCGCACATAGGTAGGGTTGTCAGTGGGGCCGCTCAGCGCATTAATCACCACGCTGAGGAAGCTGCCAGTGAGGGTTTCAATTCTGCGAATGTTGCTCAGATAACCCAGGCCCTTGATGTTGAGATTGAAGTATTCAGGTTTGGTAGAAGCCGTGTTGGCGTTGTTTGCAGCGTTGTTAGTAGTGGTAGCAGTCATGATGTTTACTCCGGGAGTGGGAAATAGTGACGGAGAAACATTCATCCCTGACGGATAAATGCTTTCCGTCAGGAAGCGCGGATAGCTATGCCGCGCTGGCTGGTCAGTACAAAGAACCTCATCACACAGGTGACATCCGCATTAAGAGGTTGAGCGGATCGACCACTGCACAAGCAGCACTTCTCTCAGGTCGTGAAGTTTTAGATGGCAACCGCGTAAGCGTTTCTCTCAGGCTGCTGAAACATTGGCTGGTTGTTGAGACAACAACAATAATGCCGTTCCAGTGTCCTGCCGCTAAAAGCGGATGTCAGCGATAAAGTAGTTTTGCGGATATGAAAATAAAAAAGCGCCAGCAATTGCCAGCGCTCAGGGCCTGCACGCAGACCGATGGTGTATTCGTTACTCCGGGAGTTAAAGCTCCGGCGCGGTTTTCACGGAGGGCGTGCGCCTTACAGACCAAATCGGATGTGCGGTGATTTGCCTGCCGGACTGATGATTTTCTGTCCCCGTAAAAGACATCCAACCATCCCGCAGTCACGGGGTGCTACATCGAAGCCTGTTAACCTTATCAGCATCGCTGAGGACATAAAAGGCTTTGCTGAAGAGCCGGAAAGTTATTCAGAAGCTTCACTACTATCCGCCAGTTTTTTCAGGTTTGGAGAGAAGGTGGAGAGCATTTTTCCCCTCATCACCTCCAGATCAACATCGCCCAGCAGCTTGACGGCTTCGCTGGCAATCACCGTCTTCTGTTCCAGATCGGCGCGCGTTACAGCGAACGAACGATAGTGCTGTGCGATGCCATACACCTTGCGCACCAGATGGCCGCCATTGCTGAGCATTTCATCGCGCTCTTTTCCGCTGATCAGCCCGTAATGGGATGCCTGGAACACCTTCATTGCCAGTTGATCATAACCAACCAACAGCCAGACGCAGCGATAACCCAGCGGCGTGCGGCTGAAGACGCCAATATTGAGCGGCGACACCGACGATACATCCGTCAGTGAGATCCGCGCAGGGATGGCTTTAAGCGTCGCTTCCAGCTCATCGACCAACTTCTGGATCTCAGTGGTCGCCAGATCCAGCGCGTTCTCCAGCTTCAACAGCGCCATATCTGCATAAGGGTTATCACCCTCGGCGTCACGGCTCATCAAACCGGCGCGCTGAATCACGCGCGGCATGCTGAGGATTTGTGGTCTGCCACGTTCGCGCAGGTCATCAGGTTGGCGTCGGCGGCCTTCCCACAATCGAATCGCATAATGCGAGTGCAGTTCAATGGTCAAAGAGGAGCGTAACGCGCCTGCTTTGGCCGTATCGGTTTCGTTCTTTTCTTCAGCCATTTCCCACTCCATATAGTTGATGATGCTGCACCAGTTTTCAGGAGCGTTAAGGCAACATCTATCGTAAAACCATTCACACAGCTGCCAGTTATCTGGCTCGTCAGCTTTTCAGGCGTTGGCGTATCGATTGCACGATCTCAGCGATGTCAGCGGCAGAGCTGGTTGCCCTTGTCGTCGGTTCAGGTTGTGCCGGTTTAGTCGGTGTGGCGACAGGCGACGGGTCTGCAACGTGAGTGAACTGGCCGGTTCTCGCTTTTTTGATAATCGTCAGCAGCCAGCCGGTTGGGTTCTGGATTGAACCGGCATCAAGATTCTGGCCAAGTTGGTGAAGCAGCTGCTGCGACTGCTCAGCGGGCAACGCTGCCAGCCGGTGCTCAAGCATGGTGAGATCTTCCTGGCTGAAACGCTGCCGGTAGCGTTCGGGGATGAGTTCCGATGTTGGCGCAGCCGGTGTATACGTGTTTTTTTTCACACCTTGTGTAAAACAACGTACGTTACCGTTCGGATTCCGAACTCCGGGCCGAAGCCTTGGTATCAGCGAGGGTTCGGAAACCGAACTCAGTGAATTTGAATGCGCCGGTATAATGGGTTCGGCTTCCGAACTCGGTGTTTTTATACCCGGTTCGGAAACCGAATTCGGGTGAGTGAACTTCCTGACTACGGCCATTTCCTGCGGCGTTTGTGGCTTGCCCAGACGACTTTCGATCTGGCTAATATGGCTTTTGCAGTGGCGCATCTGCGGGTCATTTTTGATTTCATCCAGCACCTGCAACGCAGTTTGCTTGATGGTTTTATTGCCGCTGCGGCACGCTTCAGCGACGGTATCGAGCCACGCCGGGTCCATGATTTCAGCGTCGCAGCAGGTTAGCGGTTCGTCGTGCTGCGCATAGATATTGCCGCGCACGCGTCCCTGATCGTCGCGAACGCGCTTACACAGGCTGAGCCAGCCGGTAAGTCGCAGCATCAGCAGCACGCGGCTGACCGTTTCGCGCGATGCCTTGCCTTTGTGCGGGGAAGCGAGCTGCAGTTGCAACTCGTCATAGCTGGGGAATACAGCGCCGTGGTTTTGCTGCGCGTACAGCCTGATCATCATCCACGCCATTTTATCGAGCGGTGAGAGCCGCGTATCAAGCAGCAGCTGGCGCGGGTAAGCATCCTGCACATTGCCGAGATACAGCAAACCGCTTCGCAGCTGCGAGACGCCATCGTCACTGGACTTTTCCGCCAGGCGCGCCTGCATTTTTTCCATCGTGAAAGCGATTAAGCTGTCAGAGGGGAGATTCATGTCATTTCCTTTTGCCGCCGATCGCTACGTGCCATCGGGTGAATGCTGTTATTGCTGTACCCCGCGCGGGATACAGAGTGACAACACTCGCTATTTCCAGATCGCCTTGCTGTATCTCTCATGCGTCATCAGTTCCCAGTCTTTGCCGCTGTTTTTACTTAACAGCCGCCAGAACAGGCCAATGTCGATTTTGAGATAGTCCGCTCCGTTCGCTTTGATGCGCGTGAAGTTGTTCTTGCCGCACCGGAACAGCGTCAGTTGCCTCACCGCTTTGCGGCGGCAGGGCTCTGGCACGTTGACCGGCGCGACAAGACCTTCAGTCAGCGTCTGGTTGCGTCGACTCATGCCATCTTCCGCATGGCTGCGGGCTCAGGCTTTTTGTTGCCGTGCCAGCCATGCACGGCGTGCCAGATAGCGGTCAGCGACAAATCCATCTGCTCAGCGCACAGCATCATCACGTCGAGGCCATCGGCGCTGTCGGGATCGTCAATGCTGGCTTTCTGCCACTTGCGCCAGATCTCGGCGTTGTCCTCGTCGTTGAGCACCACGCCGCGCCCCTTGCGCACTTCGATACCGGCCATGCGGCGGCGTGCGGCGACTTCAACCGTAGAAAGGCCGAAGTAGTGCTGCATCAACTCGATAGAGCCGTTGAGCGCCAGCGCGCGATCGATGCGCTGCAGGCGTCTTTGCTCGCGCCGTGCCTGCTGCAACATCAGCGACAGGTTTTCGTGGTGAATGCGGAAGGTCAGCACCGATACCGGGCTGTTCATCAGGTAGTGCAAATCTTCAATGGTGAGGCCATGAAGCATCTGCATTTCCTCTGGCATCAAACCCAGCGCTTCGCAGCGGCGGATGTAGCCTGACTTGAGTTCCATCACTAACTGGGTAAGCAGGCCGTTGGTGGCCTGAGACAAGCTGTTACTCATCATCGTGATCTCCGGTTTTCAGTAATCTCAATCGACTAAAAATGCCGCTCAGCTCTGGCGCTGCAGCTCGCGCAGCCGCCGCAACGTGCGGATTAACTTCATGAACGTCTGGGTGAGGGCATCATCAAAGCTAGGTGCGGCATTGCTGCTGCCGATTAGCAGCTCGCGCATCAGGTCAGGCAAATCCTCATCGCACGCGCCGCCTGCCAGTGAGGAAAGCAGGCATGAAATCGGTGAGGCGCTGAGCTCTTCGTCAATGCGATAGCCCGCTGAAGCCGTGCTGTTATCCGGTACGACGGCTTCGCCATCGCTGTCCGAATCGGCCAGCTCAAAGGCAAGGCGAAAGGCGATATTGCGCAGGTGATCAGCGTCATCCTGCAGAGTCGGAATGGACCAGAAATCTGGTGCGGCTGATTGAGTGTTGCCACTGGCAACATCAGAAACCATCTCTAAAGTGTTGCCAGTGGCAACAGTAGAACTCGGCTCGGAGGTGTTGCCAGTGGCAACAGTGGAATTCGGTTCGGAGGTGTTGCCACTGGCAACACCGGGCGTGGTGGGTGGTGGAGTTGGCTTGCGAACCGGCGCAGGCGCGCGCGGTGCTGCTTCCGGTTCAGGCTGCTGGTTTTGCTGCTGAAGCTGCGGTGCAACCGGTTCGGGTTCGCCAAACAGCTGGCGACGGTTTTGTTCACTGGGATCAAGCTCAATCAGCCAACGATCGTAGTTGAGCGATGGATGCGGCAACGCGCTGACCAGCTCGCCGATAAACTCGTCGCGGAACATCTCCAGCGACCAGCTCTCCGGTGAATTGAAATGCGGGCACACTTTGGTCATCACGTTTTCAAACGTCACTTCCGGCTTGGCTTCTGCCGCATAGTGATTCCATAATTTCTCGGCATCGCTGCGCAGTACCAACAACGCGTTGATCTGCGGACGGCCAAGACCCGACTCCAGCAGCGCCGGTAAATGCGGATAGAGATGACGGACGCAACTGTCCATGCGGCTCAGGCTGGAGTAACTAACCGGATAGCCTTGATCTGTCAGCACCGTTGCCAGCTCTCGCAGGGAAACCGCTTTGCCCGATTCATCCTCAATGATTTGGCGGGCGTTGCGGATGCCGATCGCTTTCTCTATAAAGCTCAGCTCACCACGCAGTTCGTTTTCCGCCAGATGACCAATCACACATTTGATGCGACCTGGCCAGGGTTTGAACAAGCAATGCACGCGGTAGAAATGTTCGCTATGCGTCTCCGCCCACAACTCACTCAACGCCTGGTAACGCGTGTTGCCGCCGTCACTAAAGATGTAAGAGCCTGGATTGTCGGGATCGAGCGTGACTTTCGGCACGGTATCGAGGCCGCGCGCGCGAATCGATGCCTTGATGTCATCAAAACGTGGATTACGGCTAGTGCGTGGGTTATCTGGATTGGGGCGTAACTGCTCCAGCGTCAGCACCATTGGCATTTCGCTGCCTGGCGCATCTGGCGTTGCCACGGTTAATGTTGCTTCGGCCTGACGACCGCGTTTTAAAAGCGCATCTGTCAGGCCGGTTGTGCGCTGTTTTGTCATCGCTGTCATGCCTGAGCCCTCCCATAACCGAAGTGATAGGAGTTGTTTTCAGCATTTGAAAAGCGCGTGTAGCGGCCATCATAGGCGGTTTTAACGGTGCCGATAGGGCCCTGACGTTGCTTGCCAATGATGATTTCGGCGATGCCTTTTTCGATGGAGTTCTCGTTATAAACTTCATCGCGATAGATGAAGAGAATCAGATCGGCGTCCTGTTCCAGCGCGCCGGAATCACGCAGATCGCCGTTGTTTGGCCGCTTATTGGGGCGCGATTCAACCTGGCGATTGAGCTGGGATAATGCTACCAGTGGACATTTCAACTCTTTGGCCAGCGCTTTCAGGCAGCGCGAGATCTCTGATATCTCCTGCGTGCGATTCTCCTGCTCAGGCGCGCGCATCAGCTGCAGGTAATCGACCAGAATCAGGCTCGGTTGTCCGTATTTGCGGATGTAACGCCGCGCGCGGGCACGTAACAGCGCAGGAGTCTGGTCGCTGTTTTCATCGATGATCAGCCGATCTTTCCAGGCTGTGACGCGCTCCATTGCCATGCTGATTCTGGCCCAGCATTCATCATCGAGCTGGCCGCTGCGCAGCAAATTCAGCTCCACCTTACCCAGCATTGCAACCAGCCGCATCATCAGCTGCTCAGCGGGCATTTCCAGGCTAAAGCAAAAAACTAAATTGCTCTCCAGTGCATCCAGCGCCGATTCGCACATCGCCAATGCCAGCGCCGTTTTGCCCATCGAAGGACGCGCGGCCAGCAGAATTAAATCGCCCGCCTGCAAACCACAGGTCATCTGGTCGAGCTCCCGAAAACCCGACGGCGTGCCAGTGATGCCATTGCCGCCGGTGGTCTCTTCTAGCCGGGTAAGCAATTGCGACATGCCATCGAGAACAGTGATTTCCTGGTGCTGGCGCGCATGGCCTTTCTCGGCAAGGTTGAACAGCTGGCTTTCGGCGACTTCGGTGATGTTGTTGGCGGTGGCGTTGGGTAGCTGCACATCGCGCGTAAGTTGGTTGCCAAGCACATACAACTGACGCAGCTGGCTCTTTTCGGCAATTATCCGCGCGTAGGCGAGGATGTTGGCGGCGCTCGGCGTGTTTTTGCTCAGCTCGGCGAGGTAAGCAAATCCACCACACTGATCGATGAGGTTGTGACGCTCCAGAAGTTCGCTGAGCGTGATCAGGTCGAACGGGCTGTTGGTTTTGGCCAGCTCGTCGATGCCTTTAAAAATCGAGCGATGCGGACCGGAGAAGAAGTCTTCGCGTTGAATCAGCGTAACCACATCATCCCAGCGATCGTTATCGAGCATTAGCGCGCCCAACACTGCCTGCTCAGCATCGATGGAATGCGGCAATTCGATTGGATAATTGTTGGACTTAGACATGATTCACCTCCTTCACTGAGCGTGAAAGTAGCGCACCAAACTGATTGCGCCATTCCGGGAACAATTCACACGCTAGGTTGTGCATGGTTTGCAGCGCCGAATCGCTTTTGCGGCGGGTCTGCGTTTCAAGCCGGTGCGCAGGCTCGCCAGCAAAGTGGCCCGCCTTATAGATGTCGAGATCGTAGATTTGAGTGTTCAGCAACGACACGGGGATCTCGTCAGCGTAGGGACTATATTTCCCTTCGCTGACAATCGTCTCCAGTTGCCCGAGTGTGGTTTTGGCCAGCGAGGTGTAATCCATGCAATTCACCAGAATGCGAATCGCCGGTAGCGCTATGCCGTAAGAGGAGAGTGAGCGTAGCTGTTCGAACATCGCGATAGCACCGCGCAGAAACTCGCGGATGTCGGGCAGCACCGGCTTCACTATGCCGATGGTTGTGTCAGTGGCGGCGAGCGCAATAAGCTCCAACATCACCGAACGCGCGCCCTGTGAATCAATGATGATGACGTCGTACTCATTGAACAGCGGATGCTGCAGCACGTTACGCATGCGTAACCGACCATCTGGGGCGTGCAGCATGGCAGTCAGCAAGTGGGCTTGCGGGTCGTTGGAGATGATGACGTCGAGATTAGGGATGAAACTGTTGGAAATTATGTTGGTTGAATCACCGAGATCTACCGACTGCATTAGCAGTTCATATATGCCGCACGGCGCTTCATAGGTGAGTTGATAGATGCTGCTGGCAGTGGGCTGGCCGAAGTCACCATCGATTAAAAGCGTCTTCAGTCCTGCATCAGCGAGGAAGCCACAGAGGTTTGCGGCTTGCGTAGATTTGCCTTCTCCACCTTTGGTGGAAATTACGGGAAGTATTTTCATTTTGCACATCCGAAGTAAGTTCGAATATGCATCTCGTCAATTCTGTAAAACCCGTTTAAAGACTCATTTTCCCGCAGGGAATCAACCTGAAATTCTCAGCAAGGGGATTGAAAATCCCCGTGTCCGTGGTTCGATTCCGCGTCCGGGCACCAACATTTTGAAAACCCAGCCTTTATGGCTGGGTTTTTGCTTTTGTGGGTTTCTAAAACACCTTTACGTCTTCAGCGCCATCAAAAGCATTAATCTTGATGCCTGCGCTTTAACGGTATGCTCAGCAGTAGCTCACCAGATACAGAGCGCTTGCCAGGTGACGGTATCTACAGTCAGATCCATACACCGACAGGTTAATGCCATGGCTCATGCCGATAATTTCAATGCTGCCTTCACGATCCTGAACATCGACAGATCCTTGAATATCTGCTCCACCACCGTCTTTTAGCCACATATACGTAGGGATTGGCATTTTACTTGCTCCTTTTTTTTTTAATTAACTTCGCGATTGTTAAGTAAACAGCTGTAGTGATGGACATCACGATGGAAAAATCAATATAGAAATAGGCATCATAGAGAGTTTCAATATTGGATTCACCGCTGATAAATACTGCGATCTTATCGGCGAAATCCTGAGAGATATACGTTTCAGCGCAACCGATCGATCTGCCAACAACAAGCGACAACAGTATAAAGAAAACGCATTTTGCGATTCTACGGGCAAGTACTTGAGCCATTGGCCACGACCTCAATTAATTCTCGGGCCATAAGTGAAGGCTTGCCTGGTACGGATACCATTAAAGTATTCATAAACGCCTGGCGGGTAAACGCACAGATTTCACTGTTTAAAGCCAACTTTCTCTGAAGTGCCATTACCTATCCCTATTTAACATTCATGCAGTAACTGTAGGTAATGTTACATATGATAATTTTTTGAGCCAGTAAGAATAATGATGTGTTTTCAAATTTGTGTAGTCGCCAACATTATATGATCGTCTGAAGGCCATATTTGGTATGGATGCTGATTAATTCTTCACAACGAAATAACTAGTTTAAACACTAGTGTAGTCATTTTCCTAAAATTCCTGCTAACTCTTTAATTGATGATTAATATTATCAACCTGAAGGGTTTTCTGACATTAATGGAAGTTGTCAGGTTTTTACTACAAAAGTTTAATCAAAAAATGATAACCATGAGATGGTTCGTCATGTTGTCTTTAGTTATATATTTAATTAATAATTTATCGCATAAGCGCTGTAAGGTTCTTATGTCCTGTTACTTGCTATTCTCAGCGATTTCTTGATTTTTAAATGCATGAGAACAGTAATTCAACATCTTCAAAAACACTTTTAACAAATGGACGCGTTATTATGAATAAGCTCATCAAGTTTTCAATTGCCGCTGCGGCAATCGCCTTGTTGTCTGGATGTACTGGAAGCGTATACAACAAAGAAAAGAACTGTGACTACGATTACTTGCTTCATCCGGCAGTATCTATATCTAAAATCATCGGTGGTTGTGGGCCGGTAGATAAATAAAGCATGTGTCATGTGCGGCTGGTTTTAAATTCATGCCAGCCGCGATATTTATAATCTTGTTCGGTTTTCTCGTCTTAATTTCACTTCAACTACAACGCCAATGCTCAAACGTATAAACATTACGCATGTCGCTAATAGTAATAAACCTCAAGGTAAGCATTATGCGTACCTGTGGCGGGCATACGATGTAAAGTCAGTTGGCCATGGGTTTCACCGGCTTTACCCCTGGCAGCGGTCATGTCGATCTTCGCTCCATCAGGTGTATAAGCCTGGCGTAATACCGCATTATTTCCTGGCTGACACTGAAACGTATAAGGCGTACTGAGTGATGATGCCGACAGTGTTGGCTGAATGACCTGCGTTTTGCAACCTGACGGTTGAATGACGCCCGTGACGCGTAATTCAACACTTTGCGCGAGGGTCAGCCCGCTCGTGCACATGGATAGTAGTAAAATCAGTGGTTGAATGCGCATCGTACTGCTCCGATTCAGGTGATGATTCTGTTATCGGTTACTGCGCGTTATGACTTTAATTTGAAGGTCGGGCAGTCGCGCACACTTAGATATCCAGATGAATTTCGTCAACGTCCCCATCCTGCTGGGCCGGAACCGCGCAGCAGATCAGCACCTCATCCTCAGCCACACTGGCACTCGGGCGGGTTGTATAAGTGACTGCACCTCGCAGCAACCGGGTTTTGCAACTGCCGCAATGCCCTTCACGACAACTGTATTCCGGGCTGAGGCCACGCGCCTCGGCCAGCTCCAGCAGTGAACCACTTTGCGGTGTCCAGGGCGCCTCTTTCAGCGACGTCATAAATTTAATCGGTACGTCGCTCGTTGCGACCGCTGGCAGCGCCAATTCGGGGTCCGCTTCATCTTTGTGACGCTGAAGCGAGGACGGGCCAAAGGCTTCGGCGTGAATGCGTTTATCGGCGATATTGTAGCTGCGCAGCCCGTCATATAACGCCTGCGTAAACTGCGGCGGACCGCACAGGTAAAAATCGTAGTCGTTAAAGGGCAGCACCCGGGAGAGCAGCGCCATATCGATGCGTCCTACGACATCGTAATCGAATCCTGATTCTGCATTCTCTGGCTGGCTCAACACGCGCACCATTTTGCATGCGCCCTGTGAGGCCACCAGCAACGCATCCAGTTCACGGACAAAAGGGCGTTCCGCTTTGTTGCGCGCGGACTGGAAAAAGTAGGTCGGGCGCATCCGCTGTTTGCGGCGTCCTTCATAAACCAGATGGCGCAGCATCGCCAGCATCGGGGTGATGCCGACACCCGCTGCCATCAACACCGCTGGGCGTGTCTCTTGTGCATCGATAGTGAAATCACCGGCTGGCGCACGGGTATCAATTCGATCACCAACCCGAAGATGTTCGTGCAGATAGCACGAGACCACGCCATCGCGTTTGACGCTGATGCGATAAAAACCGTCCGACGGCGCAACCGACAGGGTGTAGTGACGAATCAGCGGTTTGTCTGTACCAGGCAACTGCACGCGAATCGGCAAGTGCTGTCCTGCCTGATACGCCAGCAAACCGGCGCCATCATCTGGCATCAGATGAAACGAGCGAATCGATGCGCTCTCATCGACAATCTTCGTCACCCTAAAAGGCCGCCAGCGTCGCGCCAGTTCGCTGGCATGCAGGCGTTCGGCAGCCGATTGCCAGTCACCCGTCATTTCTGACGCCGGTGAGATACCGCCTGCTTCCGTTTCCCAGCGCAAGGCGAGGGCGGCATGACGACGCACGATGCGGCGCGGGCGGAATGTCCACAACCGTTCGGCGCCCTGGAATGCAGCTATCTCCGGCGAGTCGAGGATCACGCTGGCATCGCCGGTCATTTGCAGCGTATCGCCGCTGTGGTAATCGACAAACAGCAGTCCGGCTTTCCCGCTCTGGTGGATGTTGCCGAGCGTGGAGAAGAAGAGGTTGCCGTTAAAATCGGGAATGGTGAGCAGGCCATCGTCATCCACACGCACAAAACCGGGTTTGCCGCCGCGATGCGAGGCATCAACCTGATGCTCGGCATAAGTCGCGACATAAAACGTATCGGCGGTGGCGATGGTGTTGCGGGCCGCCTCATCGAGCGTGCTGAGCACTTCAACCTCACCTATAGCAGGCGCATTGGGCGAACGAGCAAAGCGGAAGTCGCGCAGCTGAATGTAGCGCGGACAGTTGCCGAAACTCTGCTCCACCTGTACCCGAAAGCCACCGCCAATCGCGCTCAACATGCCATTCATGCGGTTACGGCGACGGGTGTGCAACTCAATGCCGAGCAGGCCAACCGGAGCGCCATCAGTGAACCCGGCAGCAGCCGGATCGCGGGGATCCGGCTGGGCGGCAATATCCAGCGTGGTGGCATTGGGCGAGAAAATAAAACCGGGCTGGCCTTCCAGCAGCGTAACCCAGGCATCGCCTCGCGGGTCCACGCTGCCTACCACGATAAACGGCAGTTGCGCGTAGAAGTCACGATGCTGATCGGGCATGTAGTCGCGAATCACACGTTGGCCGACTTCCGCCATGCGTTCGGCTACGCCCGCTTGCTGCTGCAGGGCTATTTCACCTGCATGCCATACCGGAAGTTTCTCGCCCATGATAGTTAACTCACGCGATGCTGCGCAGACCGGCAGCGGTTTGCGGGAAGGGAACAAAGCCCGGCAACGCTTCAATACGGCGTAACAGCGCATTGACCGCCGGATAGCCAGAGAGATCCACATTGCCTTCCGGCGCGCCGATCAGGTAGCTGTACTGCGCGATATCCGCGATGGTCGGGCGATCGCCGACCAGCCATTCACGCCCGGTAAGATGTTGATCCATTAACGCCAAAATGGTGTGCGCACGAGCGATTACTTCGTCAGGGTTGAACGGGCGACCAAACACGGTAATCAAGCGTGCCGCACAAGGGCCATAAGCCAGTTCGCCTGCCGCCACCGATAACCAGCGCTGCACCTGCGCCGCGCCCAGTGCATCTTCGGGCAGCCACTCACTGCGGCCTGATTTTTTCGCCAGATAAACCAGGATGGCGTTGGAGTCGGAGATATACACGCCGTCATCCTCCAGCACCGGCACCTGGCCGAACGGGTTGATGGCGAGAAACGCCGGGGATTTGTGTTCACCGTTAGCGAGGTCAACATCAATCACCTCGTGTGGCAGGTCGAGCAGGGACAGGAGCAGACGTGCACGGTGCGCATGACCAGAAAGCGGGAAGTGGTAGAGTTTCATCATCAGTGTCCTTTCGTGGTGGCCGGGATGATCCCGAACCCTGTCTAAAGGTTGGCACAGCCTGTGGCGCGGCAGAATAGCCGGGTTTGCGAAGTCATTATTGCGGAAAATGGAAGAATGGCGGGCGGTGTTGATGCACGGCGACCCTGCAAAATCATTAAACCTATTTTGCAGGGCGCGCAGTCATGCGTATCGCTATTGCCGCGCGGGGTTGGCCGGAAATTATGAAACTACCGCACTCCCTGCTACAGCCTGAGCCTGCTGTTCGCTTTGCTGTTCTTCGCGCTGTTTCAAACGATCCCATACGCGGAAGAACGGATAGTAAATCACCATCGAGATCGCCAGGTTAACCACCTGTAACACCGTGCCGGAAATGTGCCCCCCAGTTGCCAGATAGCCGCTGACAAATATCGGCGTGGTAAACGGCAGGGCGATGCCGGCTGGCGGGGCAACCAGTCCGGTGGTCATGGCCGCCCAGGAGACAATCACCAGCACCACCGGGGTGAGAATAAACGGCAGGAACAGGTACGGGTTCATCACCAGCGGAATGCCAAATACCAATGGCTCGCTGATGTTGAACAGCGCGGCAGGTCCGGCAATCTTACCCAGCTGTTTCATCTGGCGGCTGCGAGAGCGGATCAGCATAAAGATCACCAGACCCAGCAAAGCACCGGTGCCGCCAGGCGCTATCCACAGATCATAAAACTGCTGCGTAAAGATGTGCGGGATCGGCTGGTTATGCTGGAACGCTTCGAGGTTTTCACTCATGTTGGAGAGCCAGACCGGCTGGATGAACACCAGCACAATGGCATCGCCGTGCAACCCCAGCGTCCAGAGAATCCCGATCAGTAGCACCGAGAAGATCATGCCCGGCAACGTGCCGCCGACGTGGTGCATCGGCAATCCAATCACGGTGGCGATCAGGTTGTTGATGTCGCCAAACGGCGAGGCTTCCACTGCCAGACGGATGATCAGCACCACCGCCAGCACGCAGAAGCCGGGCACCAGTGCGAGGAAGGATTTTGCCACCGCAGGCGGCACGCCTTCCGGCATCTTAATCACCAGATTGCGGCAGTGGACGAAGCGATAAATCTCCGTCGACATCAGCGCAATCACAATGGCCACGAACAAGCCCTGGCTGCCAATCATCGAGATCGGCAGCACGCCGGTCACCAGCTGTGCGGGTGCATTTTCGACTGGGGCAAACAAGGTCTGCTGCGGAATAGTCATCACAAAAGCCACTAACGCCATGGCGCCGCTGGTGAGCGGATCCAGCGTGCGGTACTTCTCCGCCAGACGATAGGCGATGCCGAAGCTGGAGATCAGCGCCATGATGTCGTAGGTGGCGCGCACCGGATAGAGCAATTTGTTGCGCCAGGTGTCGCCAAACAGATCCGCCATCAAATGGCCCCACGCCGGAATTGGCAGGTAGGCGAAAATCAGGAAGAAACTGCCAATCAGCATAAATGGCATGTTGAGAATGATGCCGTCACGCACCGAAAGTACATGCTTTTGTCCGGCGACTTTCAGCGCTGCGGGCAACACATAACGTTCAATAAGAGTACGGTTGGACACAGGGCCTCCTCAGGCTCAATGGCGCAACAAAATGATAATAAGCGGTCCATTTGCACCAACGCTAGCGGCGGATCATTCGCGCTGTTAGCGTTGGTGCAGGTGACCTTACATTGCCAGATGCCCTCAATTGTGCAGCGGCACGTTTTATCGGGCATATCTGGAGCCACATTCTCGCGATTGCACCGTTACGGCGCTATTGAGCCGATGAGAACTGCGGCAACCACGGCTTGTTCAGGGTTAACACTTCGTCCAGCAGGGCTTCCGCTGTTGCGACATCGCCGACCAGCGGATTGCCCAGCAGCGCCAGCAATGCCTGATTACGATCGCCGTGTACCGCAGCTTCGATGGTTAAGCGCTCGAAAGCTTTAATCTGCTGTGTCAGGCCGTTCATCAACGGTGGCAACTCGCCAAACACTAACGGGTGCGCGCCCTGAGCATCTACCAGACAGTTCACTTCCACCACCGCGTCATCGGGCAGGCCGTGAATCGCGCCTTGATTGCTGCAGTTCACCACCAGATTCTTGCCGCTGTTGTTGTGAATCGCGCTGATCAGCTCAACCGCCACTTCAGAGTAATAAGCACCACCGCGGAAACTCAGTTGCTCCGGTTTATGCGCCAGATGCGGATCGGCATACAGCGCGAACAGCTCCGCTTCGACCTTCATCACTTGCTCAGCGCGGGTGCCTTCATGACCGTTTTTGGCTTTCTCTTGTTCTTCAGCCAGCATCTGCGGCGTCT
The DNA here is from genome assembly GCF_037153115.1 of Pantoea sp. USMM079. Lineage (NCBI taxonomy): Bacteria > Pseudomonadati > Pseudomonadota > Gammaproteobacteria > Enterobacterales > Erwiniaceae > Pantoea > Pantoea sp. USMM079. The sequence continues at coordinate 28,893 of NZ_JBBCKX010000015.1, read as the reverse complement.
GCCAGTAGTAGCGATGATACGGACAGGGAATGGCATTCAGCGCCCGCAGGAACTGCGGTGACCACGGCATATCTTTGATGTTGTTCATGGTCAGCGACTGGCCATCACACAGTTGGTCAATCACCTGTTTGGTGACATCTTCGCCACGGCAAGTGACCTGATGCACCCACACCAGATGATTGAGCCCGGCAAAGCGCAACTGCACATCATCCCATGGCGCGTCGAGCATACCGGCAATCATATGATGCATATTCACCGGTACGTTACACAGGCCGATGATTTTGGCGTTGCTGTAACGCGATACCGCTTCAGTGACGATCCCGGCGGGATTGGTGAAGTTAATGATAAAGGCATCGGGCGCCAGCTCTTCCACTTTCCGCGCCACGTTCAGCATCACCGGAATAGTGCGCAGGGCTTTGGCAAAACCGCCCACGCCCGTGGTTTCCTGGCCGAGACGACCGTATTTCAGGCCAAGGCGTTCATCGGCTGCGCGCGCCGCCAGCTGGCCGACACGCAGCTGGGTTAGCACGAAACTGGCACCACGGATGGCATCATCCAGCTCAAAGTGCACGCTGACGTTGACCTGTTCTAAGCCATTCTGCTGCAGCATGCGGCGGGTGAGGTCGGCAATAATATTCACTTTCTCCCGACCCGATTCCACATCCACCAGGGCCAGTTCAGTCACCGGCAACTGCGCGTAACGGTTGATAATCCCTTCGACCAGTTCCGGTGAGTAGCTGCTGCCACCACCAATAATGGCTATCTTAAGCATCGGTTCCTCCTGCCGCAGTGCGGCGGTAGAGTTCAATGATTTCGCCCGCCAGATCCTGCACCAGCATGGCGTTCATCAGGTGATCCTGGGCATGTACCAAAATCAGGGTGACGGGCAGTTTGCCGCTGCCTTCATCGAGACTGATCAATGCCGTCTGCTGCTGATGCGCGCCATTAACGCTCTCTTTCGCCGCCATGAGCTGTTGCTCGGCAGCAGCAAACTGGCCCTCGCGCGCCAATCGCAGGGCGCTCAGTGCTGCACTGCGAGCGGCACCGGCCTGTACCAGCAGCAGCATGATTTGTTCTTCAAACTCGATAATCACTTCTTCGGACATGCAGAATCCCCCACAGCACAAGGCCGTGTATATTTCGGTCAGTTAGGGTAAAACGGAGGTATTACGAGGTGTGCAACGCCAGGGCGGTATCCAGCACCTGTTCACCACGCATCATGCCGTAATCCATCATGTCGATGACGGCGACAGCTTTGCCCTGTGGCTCGGCGATGGCAGTCAGGCGGGCGGCTTCAAACTTCACTTGCGGGCCGAGCAGCACCACGTCGGCATCCGGCAGGATGCGTTCGAATTCCGCTACCGGCACCGCTTTGATATCAATGGTCAGCCCGCGCCCCTGAGCCGCGCTCTGCATTTTGTTGACCAGCATGCTGGTGGACATCCCTGCAGCACAGCAAAGTACGATACGCATATGATTTCCTCCTGTGATTTGTCGGGGCCATTAAAGACCCGTGTTGAAGACGGTGTAAATACCCTCCGGACAGACGGTTTTCTGATGAATGAATAATTAACGATTTAAAATTAATGAGTTATGCTCTGATTGCTTGTGAAAATATTTTTCATGACTGTGATCGGTGCTGTAATTTATCGTTAACATAAGCGGTTTTTAACGCTGGTAGTGGTGGAGTTGCTGAAAAAAAACTCACACTGAAAAATATTTTCATGCATGATGAGTGTTCGCAACGAGAGGATGTGGTGAGCGGATGGATATTGTCTGGCAACTGCGGCAGCAGTCGGCACGCGCGGATGCGCCGGAATCTAAGCTGGCGCGTTTTATTCTGGAAAACCTGCACGTCAGCGCGCAGGCCACCATGGAGAGTCTGGCTAAGCAGGCTGGCGTCAGCACGGATGTGTTGCACCGTTTTGCCGCTTCAGCGGGCTGTCGCGATCTGGATGATTTCCTGCATCAGGTGCGCAAAGCAGGACAGCAGGAAGGGGCATTTCTCGATGTCATCCGGCAGCGCCAGTCATCGCTGAGCCAGCAGGAAAACCGTGTGGCGCTGGCAATTCTTAACGATATCGCGTTTGCCGCCTCGGCCACCATCGAGCAATTAGCCGGACGCGCCGAAGTCAGTGCAGCCACCATCACCCGCTTTGCCCGTTCTGTGGGTTGTGAAGATATTCGCGAATTGCGTATGCGGCTGGCCAGGGCCAGTTCGATACCTTCAACCCCAACTGCGCAGGGTATTCCGCAGTTGGAGGCAATTCATCAGGCGTTAGCCCAGCAGTGGTCATTGACTGAAACCGAGACCTGGGAGCGGGCGGCGCGAATGCTAGTTAAAGCTCGCAGCGTGCTGTTGATTGGTGCGGCAGGGCAGACTACGCCCCTGGTGGCTGAAGTACACCAGCGATTAACGGCGACAGGTCTGGCGCTGGCATGGATCCAGGACGATAACCTGTTGCGTATGACGTTAAGCCGATTGCAGCCGGATGATTTATTGCTGATTCTCGCGCCGGATGCGGTTAACAGCAGCGTGCTCAGCGCGGTGCATCATGCACATATTCAAAAAACGCCAGTGATTGCCGTTTGTCCAACGAAGCTGGATCTGGCGAGTCAGGCTGATATTTGGTTACCGTTGCCGGATGATCAGCAGGCGCGCAGCTATGGCATTCTCTGCGCGCTGGATCGGCTGGAAACGGCGCTTAGGTCATTTTAGCGCGTAGATTTCTGATATCAGGGTGCTGCCATCTTGCAGCACCACTTCAACGGACACACGCTGATAGCCTTCGCCCTCAAACTCATCAAGCATCGACCAGTTTGCCGGAAGATTTTCCGAGCTGAAGACAAAGCCGTTGACCTGTGTGCCTTCGGCAGAGAGTTCAATACCAGGAAAACCCATCGCTGCGCCCCAGCCCGCTTCACGTAGATTGCCCAGCACGTAACCTTGCTGCCAGCTTCCGCCAATATTTTCCATTATATGCGAATTAGGGCGGCCTGGACCGAGCGTGCCGTAAACGAAGAGACTATGCATTAACTACCTCAGCAACCAGGGAAAGGCATCAAATCTAGCGCGAGAGGTGAGGTTAGCCAATGGAGTGCAACGTCTGCCCGATTAGTGAAAAGTAAAGCAGACGTTACAGGTTTCTGATTTAGAGGTAATTCAACACGAATGTTGCCGTGGCAGTAAATTGTCCGTGCCCAATTCGTTTGTTAAGAATCGCATTAGGTTCCCCCTGCACATAGGCCTGAAATGCCAGCACCATATCGCCAGCCTGCAATTTTTTCGCAGGTGCTGCTTTATTAATTCCTATCGTTGAACCGTCAATACTTTCAATTCCGATCGCAACTCCACTGGCAACACTTCCCGGATCGAGGCGCAAAAATCCCGGCAAAGAGGTATTTTCTGTGCCTTGAAAAGTCACTTCAACTTCGTTAAAGACACTGATGTCACAGTCTTCTAGATGAATCTTTAATGGTCTGCTGGGTGTGCGAGTATAGCGATACAGAAATTTATCGATCACCTCCTCGAAATCTAGCTTAATTAATTCATCCCCCGGACGTATGAAGCAGGGTGTATCAACAAGCGTCCCACGCATAATAAGATTTTCTGCAGCGAAGGCTCGCGCAGGAAGCATCACTCCAAAGCCCGGTGTGCATAGGATAATTAACAATGTAATGATTCGCTTCATAACTTGCCCTATTGATAATCAGCGATGATGGTCGCCTGAGATGTAAAAGGGCCTGCGGTAGGTAAGGAGGCCGGATTAGCAACAGGGACGACAGTCAAAGTCGGCGGCCGTAACAAGTTGATTGAAATTAATTGATTAATACGTAATGGAGAGCCATTTTGCTCAACCCTGATGCCTAAACCACTTTTATTTGTGACAATAGCCGTATTATCAAAGCTTGCTGCAGTTCCCTGAACGGCTAAACGCACGCTTCCGGTTCCCGAACAAGTTACGGTATACGGTACAGTTTGACGATATTTGTTACCATCGATACCGCGAATAATTACGGTGTCGAAGTCTATTTCAATGAGTCCGCCTCTATTAATCTCACAAGGAATAGACTCCACGAGGGTTCCTCTGAAGTTGACATTTGTTGCTTGCGCCAATGGGAAAATCATGAACAGGCATAAAAATGAAGTTATCTGTTTTCTGTTGGGATGTTTGATTTTTTTCATCTCATCTTCTTATTGATAATCAACCAGCAACGTTGAGGTCGCCGTGAAGCTTCCGCCAGTGACGGCACCACTTCTATTTTTAATCAAAACCGCACTTAATGACGGTCGTGCAGGGTCGGTAAAATTATGCCAGCTATTCACTGCCATCTTTGTCCCGTTACTTTTTAATTCAATAGCAAGATTGGCTTTGCTTGTACCCAGTACTGTCGTATCAAAAGAAGCACCGCCTCCTAAAATTTGCATCTTGAGTGCCTTTGAAGTACCCGCTGAACAGTCAAGTACATAGGGTATAGGACGTTCATAAATACGACTGTCAATGCGTGAGACAATAATATCGTTACCAAAATCAATTGGAATATCTCTATTTCCATTGACGATGCAAGGCGGCGCTAAGACTTTGACTTTGACCGTGGCAGTCGTCGAGAATGCCAGTGCGGAGTTAGACAATGTCAGTGGCCAAAAATAAACTGCCATAGCGCACCAGAGCCCCATTGCACGAACTTTATTTCCTGAGTGCAGACTAATCATAATTCAACCTGAAGTTCACATTGGCTGAATAAACGCCTGCGCGCAGTTCGTCACGAGTTCGCTCCGCTGCAATGTAATAGATTACAACGTTATTGGCCGGTGTTAATAACAAGGGTTTTTCTTTTTGCCCAAGGATAACGTTATTACGATGCGCATCTTTTAAGCGCAATCCCATCCCGTCGACGCCCTGTGCTTTGATCAATTGAGGATTCACTAAGTCTTCAACTGCGGTGAAGGTGAAGGAAACCGCGGGTTGACTGGCATTCCATGCAAGATTTCCTCTCGTATCGCGATTCGCAGAGGATGTGCGTAGGCAGTCATGTAAGTAGAGGGCAATAGGGACTAAATTGCCATTGTCACCGGGGCGCTGTAAGTCGGCTGTGGCGACATTGCCTAAAGATACAGATTGGTCGGCCGACCGCATATCCAACCGGCATGCACTTTCGGTCAAAGTACCGTGCGCGCGGATAACGCCGTAATTGCCATCGACCAGACCATCAGTAAATCCTGCCTGTGTGATAGAAGAAAATAACAGTGTGCCAGCCAGGATCGCTGAGCCTTGCACGTTCCTGATAATCACTGCCGGGCGCGCGGTAAAGACGATTTTTTGCATGAGTTTCTTTCCTGATTATTTAGGTGTTGCGCGCTTACTGGTATCGACATTGCAAACATTGCCGCTGCATTTAAAGGTTAGTGCTGTCTGGCCGCCGTAATCATTGACGTAGACCAATACCGGAGTAGCACCCAATGCCGCTGCGCTGCCACCCAATACAGTCTGGTTTTTAGGCGAAATCATCAATGCATCAAACCCTTTAATGACATCACCTTCTTTTTTGGCGCTGGCACCAATTAGCGTGATGTAATAGGGCGTTGGATTGATCACGGTATATTTATCGCCACTTTTACTTAGGGTTATTTTTTCCTGAAAAGGCAACGCATGCTGTGCCGCTGCTGCCTCTGCTAATGAAGCCGGACGGTAAAATAGTTTGATGCGCGTTTGCAGAGCAATTTGCAAAACATTTGGTTTATCGCTTTTAGGAGGAATCTCTCTCAGATTAAAATAAAACAGTGACTCACGATCCTGAGGTAATTTCTTGAAAGATTCCGCTGAAGTCAGCGCCTGCACTTTTACCTGGCTTTCAGCTTTAGGTTCAATGCGCTGTACCGGTGGCACCACGGTGAGTGGACTGCTGGTATTGAGCTTTTCACCTTGTTCGTCTTCCAGCCAACCTTGCGCTAAATAAGGCAGTTCCGTGTTTTGGTTGCTGACCGTCAAACTGACTGATTTCTCTGAACCAGGAAATATGACCCGCGTTCGGTCGAGTGAAATAGCTGCTGATACCGAATGAGTGATCAGGCTTATAGTGGTTGCCGTAAAGATGAAAGCTATATTTTTTCTGTTCATTATTTTCCTGCAGAGTCAGTTGGTGGATGAATTTTTTTATAACTGCGATATGAGTTCGCATGGAAGTAATATGTTGTTCATCATGTTTGATGGCAGGTTTTTAGGTAGCGATATTTTGCATTGTTCTTCATTATTCCAGCGCACTACCATTGTTTCACCCAAATTAATTCCACTGAGATAGACGTTGCCATCGTCATTTACGATACCGGCTTCCTGATTTTTCATATTTAAAATGGTGGCGCCGAAAGGCGGAGCAGAACCATCGGCCAGGCGTATGACCGCCATCGCTTTCTCACCAGAAATAACGTTGAATGCACGATAGCCGATTGCCCCTTCTGTCAGCGTTCCCTGCACTACGGATTGCGGGGCTTCTACGTTATCTGCCAACTTATCAACATTGATGCGCACACTGTTGCGATAGTAACTGCTGATATCACTCACAACAGCTTTGCCAAATTGGTTGGTGTAAGCGGCATTGCCATAGGCTCCCACTGGCACACCTGCCACGCCACCGGTATCAACCAGCATACGTGTGCCTCCTAAAATATTGGTGCGATGCAATGCGCCGCCCTGCGCAGTGAGTGTGGCACCACCTTGAATGGAAGCGCCCAGTGCACTGTACTGCCCCTCGCGATAGCTCGCCGAACTGTTAATCTGCGCGAGGGTGCCATTGTGGGTGTAATAGCCACTGAGATCGGCACCCTGACGTGCAACACCGGTGCTGACTTGATAAGAATCTGACGCGCCGACCCGGCTGTAATAACTTGCACTCTGGCGGTTATCGCCTTTCGAATAGGAACCGTTGTAACTCACCGTGCCAGACTCACCCCACGGCAATGACAGCGACATATACATGCCGTCATCGTTGGTGTTATTAAATTTATTGCGATAGGCGGTCAGTGACAGGCTGAGATTTCGGAAGCGACCCAGATCGAAAAAGCGTGAGAGTGATAAGTCATAACGATCGTTCGCGGCTTGATTCCAGTAGGTCTGATGGTTGTAATTCAAATACGCCGTCAGGTTCAGCGATTCAAACTGCTGGTTAAGCGAAATGGTGTACATCTCTTTGCTGCGGCCAGCACTGATGTCTCCGTCCAGGGAATCCAGATATTCCGCCATAGAGCGATAGCCACTATCAGAAAAGCGGTAGCCAGCAAAGGTGACCTGGCTGCCTGTCTCCTCGAAGCGTTTAGCATAGCTCAGACGATAAGAACCGCCACGTTGGACGTCCTGATTGGGGGCTTTAGCCTGCGACATCGTGACATCCGTTGACAGCGCGCCTAATGAAAGGAGATCTCGGCCAATCCCCATCGATAGCGCGTTATATTCCTCGCCACCCATTCCACCGCCATAAAGCGACCATCCGTTACTAATTCCCCAGGAAAACTCTCCGGCAGCGAACAGGGGGCCTTCCACACGATGCTTCCAGTCGGTCGGTTTTCCCAATGCCGTTTTGTAGCGTATCTGGCCCGGGCGGGTGAGATAGGGAATGGTTGCGGTGCTCACCTGATACTGTGTGATGCTGCCATCCTGCTCTTCCACACGAACATCAAGATTGCCGGAAACGGCGCTATCAAGATCCTGAATACGATAGGGACCGGCCGCGACCTGCACTTCTTTAATGATGCGGCCCAGCTGGCTGATGATGATCTTCGCATTGCTTTTTGCCACACCGCTGACTTCCGGAGCATAGCCGCGCAGATTGGGTGGCAACATATTGTCATCTGATACCAGACTTAGACCTGTGTAACGGAAGCTATCGAAAAGAGAAGAGCTGAGATAATCTTCACCCAAACTGAATTTCGCGCCGATTTTAGTCAGGGCGCGATAGGCATAGAAGCGGCTCCAGTCCCAGTTATGGGTTCCGGACTCATGATTATTGCCGCTGCGACGGTCATAACGTGCCTGCCAATCTGCGCGCAAACGCCATGCCCCGAAATTCGCACCGCTGGTACCGTTGCCTGACAAATTGGTGCCACTTCCACCGCCCGCGCCGTTTTGTTGCAAGGTTTGCAGGTTGAGGTTGTAGTCAAACAGGGCGCCGGAAATCCCCTCTTCCCAGCGAGCGGGGGGATCCCAATAAGGGCTGCTGTACTCAAGGTAAGCTTGCGGAATGCTTACGAACAGCGTCGATTTGCCTAAATCACCGCGCACCTCCATTCCTGGAATGCTTTCCAGCGCAAGGCACTGTCCATCCCGCCACCATGTGAGTTTGGCTAAAGAAGAATCCTTGAGTCCAAATTGCGGCAACATTTCGGGGGTCACACAGGCAACCGTTTCATTGGCATCCTGTTCGGAAGGATAGAAATGAATTTGTCTCTCGGAAAGAGGGATGGCATTCAGGTTGATAGACAGGGAATAAGTCCCGGGCAGAATAAAACCTTTACGTGAAAACTGGCTGAGATCGATATTGCTGCGATCTTTAAGATCGAGAACATCCGTATTGAACTGTACTTCGTTAGCTGCAATCGATGATGTCAGCTTTCCGATGAATAAGATTGTCCCAATGGCGGTAAAACATAAGATTGAAGCCGCTTGACGCGGAAGGCATAACAGCATGATCGCGAGCCTCATTAGTTATAATCTATTCTGAATCGAATCGTTAATTGGTGATCGCCAGCTTGTAATATTTCCTGATTGCCGACTAAGTTCAGTGTGTATTTAAGGTGCATGTTATCTGCCATGAGATCTCTTTCAGGCAGATGTACGCCCGGTGATGCTATGTTGCCCACATGGTCACTGATTCTTACCGCGACACCGCTGGCCATGCCTGAAGTTTTGAAATGGCCTTTATCTTCCTCACCATCGAACATGACTTTAAAATTTTTCCAGTCAGGTTTACTGGGGTCTAATCGGGTGAGGGTGCAACCAAATAAACGAATGGAAAATTCTTTCTTTGGTCCTTGTCCTTCCCGAATGATTTTGCTGACAGGATGGTTTCCCATATAAAGGGTCTGGTCACGATCGCCGACTTCAATTGCGCAAGGTGTCTCAACTATTGAACCAGTCATATTCACGCGGCCAAATCCTTCAGCGTTTGCAAAGGATTTTTTTGTTATTAGCAAAACACCTAAAAGTAAAAAATAGACGGCCGAATATCGTGAGGATAATGACTTAAATAACATTTGCGCACTCCAGAATAGAGGAGAGAAAAAACCTGCGGCAGGCTCGCCGCAGGTTAGTAAAAGTGTTATTGCTTAGTTGTAATTCAGTACAAAGTTAGCAGGAACCTGGAACGTACCCGGTACGATTGTGGCTGCTGCACCACCACCTTGAACGCGCGCAGTGAAGGTCAGGGTGTTATTGCCATTGATAACGGTCTGGCCAGTGGACGCGGTGTTCAGTTTAACTTTAACGCCATCACCATCAGTCAGCACGATAGAAGCACCACGGGCATCACCACCGACCAGAGCCAGGCTATCAGAGTCATGTGGAGAGGCTGCTCCGGTAAAGGTGACGCTGACTTTATCTTTCGTTCCTGGTGTAGTGATGACGCAATCTTCCAGTTCAATGTGGAAAGGCTTAGGGCTGGAAGAACCGGTATTTCCGTTGGCCGCCAGTGCCACATTAGAAATAGCGCCCAGTGGGACAGTTTGGTCTAAAGAACCCGGTGCAATTGAGCAAGGCGCATCGATAATAGAACCGGTAAAGGTGACTTTACCGGTGCCACCTGCAGCGTAGACAGAGGAAGCGGTAAACAGGCTTAATACAGACAGAGCGATAATACACTTTTTCATTTAATATCTTCCATTTTGGTTTGTATCCACATTTTCTTGTTTTAAGAAATATGCTTTCACTGAGATTTCATCCGGCGTTTGAGCGATGAGTTACGCCTCTGATATGAAAAAATATCAGTATTTACACACTGCTATCAGGTGCTCCTTAAACATGCAAATTCAGATCTGCATGATTTATTTCTCTGAGCTTTTTGTTTTATTTTTTCATTGCGTCGTTGGAAGGTATTATGGGCAGGTGGTCCGTTATTGAAAATAAGATTTATTTTCTGTTGGTGTAGTGAGCGAATGGGGTGTTTGTAAGGGGGGTATTACAAGCGAAGTGATAAGCATTAATGAGAAGAGGTTTCTCATCGTTCTTAATTTGAATGACCTATTGGTCCAATTGATGAAAACTATAACATTGCGAGCGTGAGATTAATGTGAGCAGAGTCGTAAATATTACGAGATCAGTTAAGTATGTTTACTAAAAGATAAAATATCTTCATCTTTAAAATGTTAATAAGACTGCCCACAGCAATCCCCGCACAGGCAACTTTGTTGTTAACGGCTCAGCACCTGCGCACCAGCATTTTTCTCCAGCCGCCAGACATCAAACAGAGACATCAACACCAATGAAGCCACACCTGCAAATGCGATGTGAATATCATTCTGCTCAATGGTTGCATGATCATGCCACAGCATGGCTCCCCTTAAGAACAGGGCGGCTAGCGCAATGCCGGCGCTCATGCTGAACTGGAAGAAAATACTAAACACCACAGACGCATCACTCATTTTCGCTTGTGGCACATCAGCAAAACCCAAACTGTTGTAGCAGCTGAACTGCAGCGAGCGCGACAAGCCCCCTATAAACAGAATCCCAGCAATCGCAAAGTACCCAAGTGAAGGGCTGAGCAGCAAGCAGCCCAGCATTGCGCCCAAGCTGATGATGCCGTTAACCATCAATACCCGCCGGAAGCCAAAGCGTTTCATCAGCCAGGTGGTCGCGGGTTTCATTGCCAGATTGCCGGCAAATACCCACAGCACCATGGCGCCTGCCTGCGCGGCGCTCCAGCCAAATCCAAGCTGAAACAGCAATGGCAACAGAAAAGGGACGGCATTAATGGATGCGCGGAACAGTGATCCCCCGACAACGGCATTTCGGAAGGTATCAATAGTCATGGCACTGAACGGCAACAGCGGTTGCGGATGGCTGAAGCTGTGGCGATAGGCCAGCACACTGCACAACATGCCAAGTAACAGCAATGGAATGCCAAGGCTGAGATGCATTTGTCCTAGCGCTTCCAGGGAGATAATCAGCGCGGTGCAGGCGGTAGCGGTCAGCACAAATCCGCGCACTTCAAACGGACGCGGTTGTTCTGCTTTAAACTGGGGCACCAGATAAACGGTGGCAATAATGGCGATAATGCCGAGTGGGATATTGAGCCAGAAGATCCACGGCCAATGTCCGTAAGTCACTATTAAGCCACCGAGCGGTGGACCGAGCACCGGGGCAATCAATCCCGGCCAGGTAATAAAGGCGATGGTTTTCACCATGTCTTTTTTTTCGGTCACACGGAGCACTACCATACGACCGACTGGCACCATCATCGCGCCGCCAATGCCCTGCAAAACGCGGCTTAACGTGAACATTGGCAGGGTATCGCTGAGCCCACACAGTATCGACGCAACAGTAAATACCAGAATCGCACTGGCAAACACCGTTCGCGCTCCGTAGCGTTCCGCTAACCAGCCGCTCATCGGAATACCCACCGCTACTGCTAACAAATAAGCACTCACACCCACGTTAAGCGCCACCGGGCTGGCAGCGAAATCGCGCGCCATTTGTGGAATAGCAGTGGTAATGACGGTGGCGTCGAGGTTTTCCATAAAGAAGGTGACTGCAACCAGCAGTGCGAGCAACAAGGTGCGGTTAGCTGGGATGCCATTCTGCGTCATAACGCCATTCCTTTCTCTTCCATGTGAATCAGGATTAGGGAGAGAATAGTTTCGGGCGCAATCGTTTTCTATGCAAGTGTAGCGATAAAAAACCCGGCAATTGCCGGGCGGTGAAACCTGAAAATGGCTAAACGCAGCTTTTACATCGATGACATTACGGCAAATTGATCACAATGGTACCGCTGCCGCTCTTATCACCGGGCGTAGGATTTGTGGCTGCCAAAGTTGAAGCTACCGTGTGAGTGGAGGCACCGCTGGGCAGATAAATAGCTCCTGAGCTACGACCATCAAAAGTCAGCGTTGAAGTCACGCCACCGCCGAGGTTAATGGTGCCACCCAGGCTGCCAATCGTCGCATTGGTCGCACGATTGCAGTTCACATTGATTGATACGCTATCTTGCTTACCGTTCACTTTGTCTGCCTGAAGTGTGCCGTGATCGATGTTGGGTGAACCAGAGAAGGCGCAACTGGTAGGAATGGGCGGGACGGAAACAGTCCGGCATGAAGTCCCGGGCTGATTCCTATATTGCGCTCCTAGGTTATTTGAAGCGCCACCGACGCATACAGAATGAGGTCCGGGCCCAAATACGGAAAACGAAGCATTAAATGAACCACTTGCAGGATAGTTTCTTAAAAAAACAATATTCGCATTTGACCATGTGTCGGTCCCTGGTATACCGCCACTTCCACTATCAAGCACGGTTCGTGGCGCTCTTTCCACCTTACCTGTCGCATCTAATACCCAAATACCAAATTGACAATAACGCGTTGCACATCCTATTGAGGCCGTAGAGTTGCTGCCTGACGAGCTATAACTAATTTCCAGGATATTGGTACCCGCAGGAACATTCGCTCGTGTGATGCTGATTACTGCATTCGCGGTGTTTGAAAGGATAGATAAAAAGAACGTGATGAGTAAATATAGCGCTTTCATGTTATTCCTGTTTAAAGGATTTGCTTGAGGAATGGTATCAAGTGATGATTGTGAGTTTTTAGGCTGTAATAATTATATTTATTATGATCGTTTATTAATTTTTGATAAGTAATTTTTGGATGGGGTTAAAGTAGTGTTTTAATGCGAAGGATGTAATAAATCCCCTACGGGAGGTTAATGTTTACCCTTGAGGTTAATGGGGTTTGTTAATTATTGATGGCTGAAGCCCTATAAAAGTAGACCAAGTGGTCGTTAATTAATATTGATTATCCTTGCATAAGATACCAAATAAGCGTTTACGCCTTTCTTCCAGACGTAAACGCACCAACACCTTACTTCTTAACCGCAGATGACGACTCGCGAACCTTTTTCACCTCGTTTACCCAAATTACTGGGGCATCATTGCTCCAGCCGCAGCGTACAAAAGTGGCCAGTTTTGCGCACTGTTCATTTCTCATGGTTATGTGGTCTCAGCCACTTTTGCCTTTGCCCTGGACTCAATAAACTGCACCACAGCGCGGGTCACATCAGCGGTATTAGCCGTACCACCGATATCCGGCGTCAAAATGCCTTTCTCACACACATATTCGATCCCAGCCATGATCAACGCTGCCGCATTATGTTCGCCCAGATGTTCCAGCATCTGCACCGCTGTCCAGAAGGTCGCAATCGGGTTGGCGATGCCTTTGCCGGTAATATCAAATGCTGAGCCATGAATCGGTTCGAACATCGACGGGAAGCGGCGTTCCGGATCGATGTTAGCGGTCGGGGCCACGCCCAGGCTGCCGGCCAGCGCACCGGCCAGATCGGATAGGATATCGGCATGCAGGTTGGTGGCAACGATGGTATCCAGCGTCTGCGGGTGCAGCGTCATGCGGTGCGTCATCGCATCGACCAGCATCTTGTCCCACTCCACATCCGGGAACTCCAGCGCCACTTCAGCGGCAATCTCATCCCACATCACCATGCCGTGACGCTGGGCGTTGGATTTGGTCACCACGGTCAGCAGTTTGCGCGGACGCGACTGCGCCAGTTTAAAGGCATAACGCATGATGCGGGTGACACCAACGCGCGTGAAGATCGCCACTTCGGTGCCCACTTCTTCCGGCAAGCCACGATGCGCACGGCCGCCGTTGCCAGAGTATTCGCCCTCAGAGTTTTCACGCACGATAACCCAATCGAGATCGCCCGGACCGCGATTGCGCAGCGGCGAGGTCACGCCCGGCAGGATCTTAGTTGGACGCACGTTGGCGTACTGGTCGAAGCCCTGGCAAATCGGCAGACGCAGGCCCCACAAGGTGATGTGGTCTGGCACATCCGGTGCACCTACCGCGCCGAAGTAAATCGCATCGAATTTTTTCAGCGTGTTCAGGCCGTCTTCAGGCATCATCACGCCATGTTGCTTGTAGTAATCCGAACCCCAGTCAAAAGTTTCAATCTCAAACTTCAGTTGTTCATCGTGGCGCGCTACAGCGTGCAACACTTCCACGCCTGCCGAAATCACTTCCGGACCGATACCGTCAGCGGGAATGGCAGCAATTTTGTAATTACGCATGGTTATTTCTCCAGTCAATGAGTATGAGGATGAGGAATCTCTGCCGTTTGCGGCTTATTCGCCCCGGCAGAAAGAATCAGGACCACGAGGGCGGAGAGCGCCAGTAATCCGGCGACAAAGTACAACCCCCAGGTGTAGCTACCGGTTTGCTGACGGATGACACCAATCATCATCGGGCCGACAAAACCGCCGAGGTTGCCAATGGAGTTAATGGTAGCGATACCCGCTGCCGCTGCCGGGCCACTGAGGAACAGCGTTGGCATACTCCATAACGGCGGTTTCGATGCGCTGATTCCCACGGTCACCAGCGTCAGGGCGATAATCACGGTAAACAGCGTGCTGACGTTACCGGCGTAAATCAGCCCGACTGCGGCCAGTAGACAGGCACCCATCACGTGCCAACTGCGCTCTTTGGTGCGGTCGGAATGACGTGCCCACAGGATCATGGCGATGACGCCGATCACGGCCGGGAAGGCGTTGAGGAAACCTATCTCCAGCGAGGAAGCGCCAAAGCTGCGAATGATTTGCGGTGACCAAATGCCGAGCGTATACAACCCGGCGGAGGTGCCGAAGTAGACCAGCGCCAGAGCCAGCACACGCTTATCGGCCAGCCCACGCCATGCGCTGCTGTGACTCTGTTTAGCCGCCCGCGCATGCTCTTCAGCCTGCATGGTGTTCTCCAGCCACGCGCGCTCTTCATCAGTCAGCCATTTGGCTTTGGCCGGACGGTCGGTGAGGAAGAACAGCACCACCACGCCGAGCACCAGGGCGGGGATGGCTTCCAGCACAAACATCCACTGCCAGCCTGCGTAGCCCAGGAAGCCATGCATTTCCAGCAAGGCAGCGGAAATCGGCGATCCCAGCGCGGTCGAGAGTGGCGCCGCGGCCATGAAAATGGCCGTGACCTGCGCCCGTTTTGCTGCCGGGAACCAGTAGCTGAGATAGAGGATGATGCCGGGGAAGAAACCGGCTTCTGCCACACCGAGCAGGAACCGCAGGATGTAGAAACTGGTGGTGCCTTGCACGAAGGCCATGCAGCCGGAGACCAATCCCCAGGTGATCATCACACGGGCAATCCAGATACGCGCACCCACTTTATGCAAAATTAAGTTCGAGGGGACTTCAAATAAAAAATAACCGAGGAAAAAGATCCCGGCGCCCAAACCAAATACCGTGGGTGAGAATCCTAAATCCTGATTCATGGTTAACGCGGCAAAACCAATGTTGACGCGATCGAGAAATGCGATGAAATAGAGCAGCATGATGAAGGGCACAATGCGTAACGTCACTTTACGCATCACCCTTTTTTCGAGGTGAGAGTTCATATTAAAGTGCTCCAGATTGTGTAGGGTAGTGTTATTTTTTTGTCATCGAGTTCAGTATGCAGTTTTGACTTGGCGAATCATTAATCGTGGATTATATAAAGTATTTGAATAATCGAATGGCGAGGAAAATGTGGATATAAATCAACTGCGTTGTTTTGTGACAGTGGGTAAAGAACTCCATTTCGGCCGGGCGGCCCAAAGACTGGAAATGATGCCTGCGTCACTTTCTCGCTTTATCCGAATACTCGAAGAGGACCTGGGCGTGCGCTTATTGAACCGATCAACGCGCAATGTTTCATTAACAGCGGAAGGGGCGATATTTTTTGATGAAGCCAGTAAACTTATTGATCAATTTGATGCCCTGGCGCGTAGATTTAAATCAGGGTTAAAAGATGAGCGTCGTACATTACGTATTGGCGCAATTGATAGTGCGGCGCGTGGATTAGTGCCCGCCTTGTTAAACTTATTTGTTCCCCTTTATCCCACCAGTGATATTCATATTATTGAAGATAAGACCATAAATCTGATTCCGAAGTTAAAATCAGGCTGGCTGGATATGATTATAATTCGTGCGCCACAGGTGATGGATGCATCATTGGCAATTCGCTTTATTACCCGAGAAAGCTGCGTGCTGGCGGTGCCGCTTAATCATCCACTGGCGGGCAGATCGCAGGTGGCGGTAAGCGACTTTCAGCACGAGGCAATGATTATTCCCGATCGCCGCACTCGGCCACACAGCCATGAACTCACTATGAGCTTGTTTAAACTCGCCGGATTAACGCCGCATATCGCACAATTCGCCGAAGAGAAGCAGACCATTTTGAGTCTGGTCAGCGCGGGACTAGGCCTGGCGGTGGTGCCAGCCTCTTATCGCACCATGAACAGCGACAGCGTCAGCTATATTGCACTGGATCTGCCGGAGCAAATAAAGGGCCTGCCACTGAGTATTGCCTGGCAAAAAGGCAATGAAGATGATTGTTTGCGTGAGATGCTGCGCCTGCTAAATGACAACAAGCGCGAGCTAACGGATAAACTATGATCATCAATTGCTCAGTGCCCATTTTGAGGTGAGGTACCAAACTCACCGCGTTCTGATATTACCCTCGCCATAGTAGCGAATTACACAGACTCTCTCTATGATGGATTTTTTCCCGGATGATTGTCGGGAACGATCAATGACTTAGGGAAGTAACCACGCGATGACTCCATTAAACGACCTCGATCTGCGTCAGCTGGAAGCCTTCTCGGCGGTAATTTCAGCCGGCAGCGTGACGGCGGCCGCCAAAGCACTAAACCGCTCGCAGCCCGCCGTTTCCCGCCTGATTCAGGAGCTGGAGCAGTCGCTGGGTTATCCGCTGTTTATCCGCAATGGTCCGCGTATTCATCCCTCGGAAGAGGCGCTGCAGCTGCATCAGTATGTGCAGAAAGCGCTGCTGTCGCTGCAACAGATCCGACTCCGTGCACAAGAGATCGCCCATCAGCAGCATCGTCCGCTCAGTATTGCCGCCACGCCCGCGCTGGCCGCCGGGTTATTGCCGCAGGCACTGGCCGCACTCAATTTACAGAACAAAGTGCAAATCATCAGTGAGTCCGCCGTACAGACGGCACATGCGGTGATTACCGCTGAAGCAGACATCGGTTTGTGCAGCTTGCCGCTGGAGCATCATGCGGTGGAGTTGCACTGGATTGGGCAATCACAGTGCGTAATTGCGCTACCGGAAGAGGATGAACTGGCGGCACACAGTTCGCTTTCGCTGAGCCAGCTTGCTGGCCGCCGTTTGATTGCACCGTGGAGTCCGCAACGCCTGCGTAGTCGTTACGAAAAAGCGCTGAAGAAAGTCAAAGCGCCGCTGCTGGAAACCATCGAAACCAACTCATCGGCAAATATTCTGGGCTGCGTGCGTGCTGGATTGGGCGTGGCGATCCTCGAACCGGTCACCGGCTGGGGCATGCCGCTGGCCGGTGTCGCGATCCGTCCGATTCAGGAAGATATTCCTTACTTCTTTGGCGTGATCACGCCGCAAGGCCGCCAGATTTCCAGCGCCGCGCAGGCGCTGGTAGAAGCGCTGGCAGACGCCGCTGCTCAGCTGCTGCCAGGATTTGAACGCCTGCCCGCCAGTGAACATCCGCGCATCATGCGAGTGATAAACCAGGAGTCGTAGCGAGGCGATTGAGTTCATCCAACAGCATTAGCGCTTCAATTATAGATGAAGCACATCGCTACGCATCTGAACCGAATGCATTAGGCACGCAATAGCCCTATTACACTACAGCGGCAGGATAAAGTACCGCGGCTTCCTGACTTATCATGCGCGATGAATCCCTTCATTTTCAACGCTTATAACTTTTTCGGCATAAGATATAAGAAATCCATTGGTCAAATCCTGAGCGAAAATCTTGACTCACATTTAGGGCAAGAGGATTATGCGAAAACTTAGCTCCTATTATGCGTATTGATGATTGTTAGCTACCTATTATGCGTTTTATAGATAATTAAAAAGGTAGGATCATCGGCGTGTTTTCATCGTTTTCGCTCGCTCTCAACGCGATCGCTGACACCAGGGAAATCTCTCTATGACGTATGCCGCCAAAGGTCTTGCTGCATTAGAAGCTCAGCTTCAGCAGGATCTGGAATTTCTGGAACTGCCCGCCAAATCCTGGGTACCGGAACGCACCTTCCAGAGTGCGCCGGTCCGTGATGTGGTGGTGATCGGTGCGGGCATGTGCGGTCTGGCGGCACTCGCCAAATTACAGTTCACCGGCATCAGCAATGCGGTGGCTTATGACGCCGCACCCGCTGGGCTGGAGGGGCCGTGGATCACTTTTGCGCGTATGGAAACCCTGCGCTCACCAAAAACGCTGCACGGCCCGGCTCTCGGCCTCGCGCAACTGACCTTCCGCGCCTGGTTCACGGCGCAGTGGGGCAAAGAGGCGTGGCAGGCGCTGGACAAAATCCCTAAAGCGCAGTGGATGGATTACCTGATTTGGTACCGCAAGGTATTGAATCTGCCTGTACAGAACAACGTGCGTGTCACCAGCATTGCGCAGGCCGGGGATTTAATTGCGCTGGATTTGGAAGGTGCCGAAACCGATCGTGTTTACACGCGCCGTTTGGTGCTGGCCACCGGACGTTCTGGCCTCGGTGGCTTCGCCGTGCCGGATTTCCTGCGGGGCATTGATCGCCAGTTCTGGGCACACTCCGCTGATGACATCGATTTCACGGCCTTAAAAGGCAAGCGCATTGCGGTGATTGGTGCAGGCGCCTCGTCGATGGATAACGCGGCCACCGCGCTGGAACAGGGCGCTGCTGCCGTCGATCTGCTGATTCGCCGCAAAGAAATGCCGCGCATCAACAAGATGACCGGCATTGGCAGTCAGGGCGTGGTGCACGGCATGCATCAGTTGCCGGATGCGTGGAAATGGAAATTTGTCGATTACACCGCCGCAACGCAAACCCCGCCGCCGCGCTCTTCAACCTTGCGCGTGTCCCGTCATGACAATGCACGCTTCTTCCTCGATTGCGGCATCAACGTCGTCAAACAGGAAGAAAACGGCCTGCTGATTGAAACCACCCAGGGTGCACTGCGCTACGACTTCCTGATCGCTGCCACCGGCTTTACCAACGATTTCCACGGTCGTCCGGAGTTTGCCGCCATTGCGCCGCATATTCGCAGCTGGTCCGATGGTCGCTATCAGCCTGAGATGGGCAATCCGCGCCACAGCCTGCTGGAAGCGCCGGATCTCGGCCCTTCATTCGAGTTCCGCGAACTGACGCCTGATGCCTGCCCGATGCTGGCACACATCCACTGCTTCAACGATGCCGCCATGCTGACGCACGGCAAAGTCTCCGGCGACATTCCTGCGGTGAGCGCGGGGGCCGATCGCCTGGTGCGCGGTATTACCGCCTCGCTGTTTGCCGAGGACGTCGAGCAGCACTACGCCAACTTACAAGCTTTTGACACCCCTGAATTACAGGGCGATGAATGGGTGGATTCAACCCCGTTACTAAAACAGGAGAACGCGTTGTGAGCGACGCTATTGATCAAGCAGCCGGATTAACACCAGAAGAGGCGCTGTATCAGACGCGCCGCCTGCGTCCCGAATTTGTTGAGGGCGCGGAAGCGTGCCGTGTGTCAGTACTCACGCCAGAAGAGGATCAGGGTTTACCTGCGGATCTGCGTCTGGCACTGGCGCAGCGTATGGCGGTGTTGAACTACGATGCGCCGCTGCAACGTGATTACCAGGCGCAGCTGGCGGCGTTAAATCCGTCTGAAGCCTTGCTGGCGCTGGCCTCAGGTTGCGCCGTAGCGGAAGAGCCGCTGGCCACGATTGCGCGCCATGCTGACATGGCCACGCAGCAGCCCATTCAGGCTACCGAACAGCATATACGCTTGCTGGAGCAGGCCGGTTTGAGCAACCCGCAAATTGTTGCGCTCTCTGAGCTGATCGCCTTTGTTAACTTCCAGACGCGCGTGGCGGCTGGCTTACGTTTGATGAGGTCCGCATGATTCCGTCGGTAAATCTCAAGCCGCTGCACTGGCATCCATACATCACGCCAGTCGATGTTGAACAGGCGACACCGGCGCAGCTCGATGCGATGAAAGTCACGCCGTCCAACAAGAAGATCTCAGAATACGTGCGCACGCTGGTGCACGATCCCGAGAGTTACACCGCACGTACCGGGCTGTTCAACGCCATTATGTATGTTGAAGGTGGCCTCGATCGTGCCGATCGTGAGCTGGGCGCGCTGGGGGCTTCGATCGTCAACGGCTGCCGTTATTGCGCGGTGGTGCATGCGCGACGTCATGCACAGTTAGCTGACAGTGACGCCGTGGTCAGTGCCATCTATTTTGATAGAGCGGATGTATTAGGTGAACGCGATGCGGCGATCTACCGCTTTGCCCGCCGTTTATCGGTTACGCCTTCTGAGGCCACGCCGGAAGATGTGGCGGCACTGCGTGCCGTCGGCATGAACGATCAGGAGATTATCGATCTGATCCACGCCATCGCCATTTTCGGCTGGGCCAACCGTCTGATGCATGTGCTCGGCCATGCTGACCTGAACAAATAAGGGCTGCACCGGATGTTAGAACTCAACAATATTACGCTCGCTTACGGCAGCAATCCGATCCTGAAAGGGGTTGATCTGTCGGTAAAACGCGGCGATGTGGTGTCGATCATCGGGCCAAGCGGCACCGGTAAAACCACGCTGCTGCGCTGCATTAACTATCTGGCTAAGCCGTCAGCCGGGACCATTCAGCTGGATCAGATCCGCATGGATTATCAGTCACCGGATAAAGCGGCGATCCAGGCGATCCGCTTGCGCACCGCCATGGTGTTCCAGCAGTTTAACGTGTTCAAAAACATGACAGTGCTGGAAAACGTGATGGATCCGCTGATCGTCATCCAGCGTAAAACCAAACAGCAAGCGCGCGACATCGCCGTGCAGGAGCTGGAGCGTGTGGGTCTGGGTGCCAAGCTCGATCACTATCCGTCGCAGCTGTCTGGCGGCCAGTTACAGCGTACCGGTATCGCCCGTGCTTTGGCGGTGCGTCCGGATGTGATGCTGTTTGATGAACCGACCTCATCGCTCGATCCTGAGCTGGTGGGTGAAGTGCTGAAAGTGATTAAAGACGTGGCGTCATCCGGCATTACCTCGCTGCTGGTGACGCATGAGATGCAGTTCGCGAAGAGCATTTCGAATCGCATCGTGTTTATGGATCAGGGTGTCGTGGCCGCGCAGGGCAGTCCGACAGAGATGTTTGATAACCCAACCCTGCCGCGCCTTGCACAGTTCCTCAGTTCAGAACGAGCATTCTAATAATTAAAGGAATCAAAGACATGCCTGCAATCAAAACCACATTACGTCGCCTGGCCGCGCCTGGCATCATCGCCCTGGCTCTGATCAGCGGTAACAGCTTTGCTGACGCGGTACGCACCATCAAAATCGCCACCGCTGCGGAATCCAAACCGCTGTCATGGGGCGCGATCGGTCACGAACCTGAGGGTTACGAGCCGGACGTGCTGAAAGCCATCAACGCCAAACTGCCACAGTACAAGTTTGTGATGGAAGGCGCGGCGGATATCGCACAGGAAACGGGCCTGGTGACCGGCAAGTACGACATGGCGACCGGCGGTTACTACAAAGCGCCTGCGCGCAGCAAACAGTTCCTGATTCCGGATGCACCGATCGGTGCCAGCCTGATGAAGATCTACAGCCGCAGCGATAGCAATATCAACGGCATGAAGGATCTGGTCGGCAAGAATATCGTGCCGGTGACCGCAGGCGGCGGCGTGTATAAATTCGTCACTCAGTGGCAGCAGGATAACCCGAACGACAAAATCACCATCAAAGCGTCCAGCGCGGGCGTGCCTTACCCGGATCGCCTGAAAGAAGTGCAGAACGGGAAATACGATGCGCTGATCCTGCCTTCAAACCTCGGTGAGCAGACGGTGATCGACAACCAGAAGCTGGCGATCAAAGCCAGTGAGCCAGTGGTGATCAACAATACCTATGTGCTGATCCACCGCTCTGCCGAAAACCAGGCCCTGAACGATGACGTGAACAAAGCGCTGAAAGAACTGAAAGACGACGGCACGCTGGATAAGCTGGCGCAGAAGTGGTTTGGCGAAGAAGTCACTAAGTACATGAAGTAAGAGATTCACTGCGCCCGGTGCTGAGCCGGGCGCATGCTGTCCTTTTTAGCAGGAGTGTTTCACCGTGAATCTATCCTCCATGATTCCAGAACTGCTGTCGGCGCTGCCACTGACGCTCGGCATCATGTTTGTCGCGATGATTGCCGGGTTCTTTCTGGCGCTGATCGCCACCGTTTTTCGCGTGCGCCGTATTCCCGTGATCAGCCAGCTGGCCGATCTCTATGTTTCCTATGCGCGCAGCGTGCCCGTGGTGCTGCAGCTGTTTGTGGCCTTCTACGGCATGCCGCTGATCACCGATAATTTCGGCTTTGGTGACTTCTTTACCGCCAATGTGGCGGCGATGATCGGCCTGAGCCTGTATCACGGCGGTTATCTGTCGGAAGTGATGCGCCCGGCATACCTTGCGGTGGAACGGGGTCAGCACGATGCCACCGACAGCCTTGGCTACAGCTTCCGCCAGAAAATGCTGCGGGTGATTGGCCCGCAGGCGGTGCACTTTGCGCTGCCGGGTTACGGCAATGCGATTATCTATCTGATTCACAACGTGGCGCTGGTGATGTACATCGGTGCGGCAGATGTGATGGCGACCGCGCACCTGATTATGGAACGCGATTACAACCAGTATCAGTTCGGCACCTATCTGGTGTTGGCCGTACTCTATTCACTGCTGTGCGGTGTGGCGTGGCTGGTTATCCGCTTCTTTGAACAACGTCATGCGAAGTACAGCTCTAAGTCTGCACCGCGCGTGAAGTTCACCACCAGCGTCTGAGTCGGGGAGACAAACCATGTTTGATGCTGAGGTTTTGCTGCCGGACTTCTGGAGCATTCTCGATGCGGTACCGGTGACGCTGCTGATGGCGGTGACGGTGTTTATCTGTTCGACGCTGTTGGGCGGGTTGTTTGCCTTTATCGAACATCGCCGCATTCCAGTGCTGCGCCAGTTGGTGATCACTTACAAAATCGCCTTCAAAGGCGTGCCGATGGTGGTGGTGATTTTCCTCGCCTATTACGGCTTGCCACCGGCGCTGCACTTTGTTGCCACGCTGTTTGGCGTCGAGGTGAATGCCCATTCACTGCCGAACTGGGTGATCATCATTGTGGCACTGAGTGCCTGTGTCGCGGCATTCCAGGCCGAAGTGTGGAAAGGCGCGCTGAACTCGTTCGACAGTGGACAATCCGATGCCGCTTTGTCGCTCGGCTACAGCGGTGGACAGCTGTTCCGTCGGGTGATGTTCCCGCAGATTATCGTGGCGGCGATCCCCGATCTGGCGAATGCGTTTATGGTGATCATGAAAGCGCTGTCGCTGGCGTTTGCGATTGAAGTGGTGGATATCTTTGCCCAGGCGCAGTTGACGGCGGCGCTGAATTTCTACTACCTCGAAGCCTTCCTGATTGCGGTGGTGTTCTACATGGTGATTGCTTATGTGGTCACTAAGATCGCCGACAAGATTGAGGCGGCGCTACGCGTGCGCACCTAGAGATGGCTAAGTTGTGATGAAACGGCAGCCCAGTGTGGCTGCCGTTTTTTTTGGCAAATTTGCGCGATAAATCTTGCTGCTACAGGCCCGCACGGGTTGGGTAGCGGCGCAATTCATTACGCTTCACAATGAACACTCCTTGCTATCATTATGCAAGTCACTTGCAAAATGATAGTCACTCTGCAACATTATGCCGCATAAGATCCTTTGCGGAATACCCACCATGAAAAACGAACCGCTTTATCAAATGGCCTGCCCGATTGCGCGCAGCCTTGGCCGCGTCGGCGATGGCTGGAGCATGCTAATCATGCGCGATGCGCTGGCCGGTTTTACCCGTTTTGACGAATTCCAGAAAAACAGCGGCGTGGCGCCGAACATCCTGTCGCGCCGCCTGAAAGAGCTGGTGGAAGACGGTTTGCTGGAAAAGGTGTGTTACAGCACTACGCCGATGCGCTTCGAATATCACCTTACGCCCGCCGGACGTGATTTGCGTGGCGTTATCCTGGCGCTGGCCGAGTGGGGCAGCACCCACTTCTCGCCGGAAGGAAGGCAGATGCAGCTGGTGGAAACCGCCACCCAGCGTCCAGTGAAACCGCAGCTCGTCGATAGCGAAAACGGCCAACCACTCACCAGCGATAAATACCAAATGGTGCCCGGCCCGGCAGCGGCGCCGATCATGCACTATCGCCATGATTATTTGCAGAAAAAACGTGCGGGTGACGGCACGCTGAAGTTTTCTCCCCCTGTTACAGAGAAACAGCCATGACCCGCACGCGTAGAAAATCCGCTCTGCTGCTGGCAGTGGCGATCGGCGGTTTAGCGGCGGCAGGTTACGGCTACTATTGGTGGCACACCGCGCGCTTTATGCCTTCCACCGATGATGCCTATGTCGGGGCAGATATCAGCGCCATCTCCGCCAAAGTCTCCGGTTACATTCACACGCTGGCGGTACAGGACAACGCACAGGTGAAAAAAGGCGATCTGCTGGTGCAGTTGGATAACCGTGATTATCTGGCGGCGGTGGATCAGGCAACGGGTGAAGTGGCAGCACAGCAAGCCGCGTTAAGCGATATCGCCGCCACGCGCCAGCTGCAACTTGCCACTATTGCGGGCACGCACGCCTCTCTGCTGGCAGCGCAGGCGGTGACACTGAAAACCACCTCCGATCAGCGCCGTTACAGTGCGCTGGCCAGCAGCTCCGCGGTGTCACAGCAGATCCGCGATCATGCTCAGGCCGATTACCATCAGGCGATGGCGGAAGAGAGCAAAACCCGCGCCGACAAAACCGTTGCCGAGCGCCAGTTGCAGGTGCTGGATGCCCGTGAGCAGCAGGCCAAAGCCGCCTTAACTCAGGCACAAGCGGGGCTGGCGATGGCGAAGCTCAATCTTGAATACACTGAAATCCGCGCCCCCTTTGATGGTGTGGTGGGCAATCGTCGCGCCTGGGCAGGTTCTTATGTCAGCAGCGGCGCGCAGCTACTGTCGCTGGTGCCGGCGCAAGGGCTGTGGATCGATGCCAACTTCAAAGAGAGCCAGCTGGCCAATATGAAGCCGGGGCAGGTGGCTCGCATCGTCGCGGACGTGTTACCCGGTCGCACGTTTAATGGCCACGTTGGCAGCCTGTCGCCAGCCACCGGTTCACGCTTCAGCATTCTTCCGGCAGAAAACGCCACTGGCAACTTCACCAAAATTGTCCAGCGCGTGCCGGTGCGCATTGTGCTGGACGGCGACGCGGCGGTGCTGGGTCTGTTACGCCCTGGTCTTTCCGTCACGGTGACGGTGGATGAGAGAAGCGCGCGATGAGCAGCCTGGCTGCACCGCTGGTGGCACCGGCGGAGATGCCGGTCAGCAAGAAGGTGTTCGCCTTTGCCACCATGTGCATCGGCATGTTCATCGCCTTGCTGGATATTCAGATTGTCTCCGCCTCATTGCGGGATATCGGCGGCGGTTTGTCGGCGGGAGATGATGAAACCGTGTGGGTGCAAACCAGCTACCTGATCGCGGAAATCATCATCATCCCGCTTTCCGGTTGGCTGGCGAGCGTGATGTCTACACGCTGGCTGTTTGCCGTCTCCGCCTGCGGCTTCACGGTAATGAGCTTGCTGTGCGCCTGGGCGTGGAATATTCAGAGCATGATCGCCTTTCGCGCCTTGCAGGGATTGGCGGGCGGCTCGATGATTCCGCTGGTGTTCACCACCGCCTTTGCCTTTTTCCAGGGTAAGCAGCGGGTGATTGCGGCCGCCACCGTGGGTGCGCTGGCCTCATTAGCCCCGACGCTAGGGCCCACGGTCGGCGGTTGGATCACCGATAACTTCAGCTGGCACTGGCTGTTTTACATCAACATCATTCCCGGTATTTACATCGCCATCGCGGTGCCGCTGTTGGTCAGGATCGATTCGCCGAATCCCGAGTTACTGCGCGGTGCGGATTACTTCAGCATTGTTTTGCTGGCGCTATCATTGGGCTGTCTGGAGTACACTCTGGAAGAGGGGCCGCGCTGGGGTTGGTTTGACGATAGCACCATCACCACCACGGGCTGGATCGCATTGCTGTGCGGCGTGCTGTTTATCTTCCGCACGCTAAACCACGCCAAGCCGATCATGGATCTGCGCGCGTTAAAAGATCCAGGCTTTAGCCTCGGCTGTTATTTCTCGTTTATGGCTGGCGTGGGGATCTTCGCCACCATCTATCTCACGCCGCTGTTTCTCAGCCAGGTGCGTGGCTTTAGTGCGCTGGAGATCGGGTTAGCGATCTTCTCCACCGGCATTTTTCAGATCCTGTCGATCCCGCTTTATGCCTGGCTGGCGAACCGCGTCGATCTGCGCATTTTGCTGGCGTTTGGCCTGATGAGTTTTGGTGTATCGATGTTTTTCTTTGTGCCGATTACCCATGACTGGGGCGCAAAAGAGCTGCTGTTTCCGCAGGCGTTTCGCGGCATGGCGCAGCAGTTTGCGGTGGCGCCCACCGTGACGCTGACGCTCGGCAGCTTGCCACCCGCGCGACTAAAATTAGCCTCAGGACTGTTTAATCTGATGCGTAATCTCGGTGGTGCCATCGGCATTGCGCTGTGCGGCACTGTGCTGAATGACCGCACCAATCTGCACTTCAGCCGCCTGGCCGATCACCTCAACAGCGCCAGTTTGTCGCTCGGCGACTATCTGCAATCGCGCACCGCAGCCCTGATGTTTAACGGACTCAGCCCGGATGCGGCGCACACGGCGGCGCTGCAATCGCTGGCTTCACTCACCCTGCGCGAGGCGCGCACGCAGGCTTTTTCGGACGCATTCTGGCTGATCATGGTCGGATTTTGTATCGCTGCGCTGCTGGTGCCTTTGATGAAAAAGCCCGCAGCTTAGGAGTTATCGATGAAACGTATTGTGATTACAGGTATGGGGATGGTTTCCCCGCTCGGCTGCGGTACAGAAGCGGTGTGGCAATCACTGCTGGCAGGGAAATCCGGCATCAGCGCCTTACCGGACGAGATGGTGCAGGACATCAGCTGCAAAGTGGCGGGTCAAGTGCCCACGCTGGAGCAAGATCCACAGCATGGCTTCGATCCCGAGCGCGTGATCGTGCCAAAAGATCGCAAGAAAATGGATCGCTTTATTGAGTTTGCGCTGGTGGCGGCGCATGAAGCGCTGACGCAAGCCAACTGGTTCCCGCAGGATGAGGCGGATCGCCAGCGCACCGCGACGGTGATCGCCACTGGCATTGGTGGTTTCAACGAGATTGCCAACGCGGTTGAAACCACCGCCAATCGCGGCCCGCGTCGTTTATCGCCGTTTACCATTCCCTCTTTCCTCGCCAATTTGGCGGCAGGACATGTGTCGATTGCCCACGGTTTTCGCGGCCCGATTGGCGCCCCTGTCACGGCGTGCGCGGCGGGTGCGCAGGCGATTGGCGATGCGGCACGATTGATCCGCAGCGGCGAGGCAGACATCGCGCTGTGCGGCGGCACCGAGGCGGCGATCCATCGCGTCAGTCTGGCGGGCTTTGCGGCTGCGAAAGCGATGTCAGGCGGATTTAACGATCATCCTGAACAGGCATCTCGTCCGTTTGATCGTGACCGCGATGGCTTTGTAATGGGTGAGGGCGCGGGTCTGCTGGTGATTGAATCTCTGGAACATGCACAGGCACGCGGTGCGACACCGCTGGCGGAGCTGGTCGGCTATGGCACCAGTGCCGATGCCTACCATCTCACCGCCGGACCGGAAACCGGTGAGGGTGCGCGTCGTGCGATGGAAACCGCGCTGGCGCAGGCGGGCATCACCCCAGCCGAGGTGCAGCATATCAACGCTCATGCCACCTCCACGCCGGTGGGCGATAAAGGCGAGCTGGCGGCCATTCGCACGCTGTTTGCGGACAGCAATGTGGCGATCACCTCGACCAAATCCGCCACCGGGCATCTGCTGGGTGCCGCGGGCGGCGTGGAGGCGATCTTATCGATCCTGGCACTGCGCGATCAAATCGCACCGCCCACGCTCAATCTGCTGCATCCCGATGAAGCCGCAGCGGGGCTCAATCTGGTGGCGCTAAAACCCCTGCCGATGGCGATGCAGTATGTGCTGTCCAACGGCTTTGGCTTCGGCGGCGTCAATGCCAGCTTGCTGTTTAAGGGCTGGGCATAACCTACAGGCCCCAGACTGCTCATGAGCTTGAGTGCATGTTTGTTATAAAGGGCATGATGGAGTAGGCCATCGTTACGATGGCCTGCACGCCCAGACAAATGAAATGGGTAACTGGATGCAACGGCAAAACTTTATATACTGTGCCCTCTCTATTTCCCCTTTGGAGCCGTCTCTTTGACCTCGGAAACCCAACAGCTGGCTGATGAACTGCGCCAGGTTGTCAGCGCCTTTGTGCGCAATGTACGTGTTGCTACCGCCACGGCGCGCACTTCACAGCATGAAACCCTCGATCTGCTGGATACCCATCAGGCGCTCTCCATCGCCGATCTCGCACGCTTGCGCGGCGTGAAGCATCAGAGCATGCGTTTGGTGATCAACGAGTTGGAGCAGCAGGGCATGGTGTTGCGGGAAAAGAGCCCGCAGCTACCGTCTTGCACGTCAAGCCGCTACTGCGTAATTCTCGTCATATCTCTGCTGTTTCATCAGCACACCGAAGCAGATATGCACCAGCTTTCTCATCACACC
>NZ_JBBCKX010000014.1:0-115750 GCF_037153115.1 Pantoea sp. USMM079 | reverse complement strand
CAGGGGAGCTAAGCTGCGGGACAAGGTCTTACCTTAATGGACGCGTCAGATTCACCCTGTTTCAGGTGAAGGTAGCTAACCATCACCTACTGCAGGATTCAAGATACAAGGACGCGGGCGAAAGGCGGGGCGGCACATGGATGTGCCATCCCCCGCCGTTCCGTCAGGCAGGCGAATGGCGTGAGGGTACCGCGTCAGCGGCGTGAGGACGCCAGACCCAAAGCGACTCCAGACTGCGTTATCACCGGTTTCTCTCCCCAGACTGCGTATCACCGGTTTCTCTCCCCAGTCTTCGATATCACCGTTTTCTCATCACAATCTGCTTCATCACCAGCTTCGCCAGTGCAGCCCTGACGGCATTAACATTGAGCAGCATTTCACAATTATCAGCCCCCCAACGGTAAATTTTTACAGACTACACACCACACCCACCTCAATTCCTCACCATAAATCACCGCAGCACTTGTCGAAAATCGCCAGATATTGCAAGGTAAGCGCCATATTTTACCGCTGCTAAGGAGCTGGCATGCTTTTCACTGTTCTGCGTTTCCTGTTTCGCCTGTTATGGCGGGTGGAACTGCGTGGCGATCTCACCGCACTGCACAAAGAAAAAGTGCTGATCACCCCTAACCATATGTCATTCCTTGATGGCATTTTGGTGGCGCTGTTTTTGCCGATTAAACCGGTGTTCGCCGTCTACTCCTCGATCAGCGATCAATGGTTTATGCGGCTCCTGAAGCCGATTATCGACTTCGTGCCGCTCGATCCCACTAAACCGATGTCGATCAAACATCTGGTGCGCATGATCAATGAGGGGCGTCCGGTGGTGATCTTCCCGGAAGGGCGTATCACCGTGACCGGATCGCTGATGAAAATCTACAGCGGTGCGGGCTTTGTCGCGGCGAAATCGGGTGCGACCGTGGTGCCCATGCGCATTGAAGGCGCGGAATATACGCCGTTTGGTCGTCTGGCGGGCGTATTCAAACGCCGCCTGTTCCCGCGCATCACCTTAAGCGTCTTACCGTCCACCGTCATCCCGATGCCGGAAGCCAAACGCGCGCGCGATCGTCGCGTATTGGCGGGTGAGCACTTACATCATGTGATGATGGAAGCGCGTATGGCGGTGCGTCCACGGGAAACGCTCTTTGAAGCGTTCCTCAATGCGCGCCAGCGTTATGGCCTGACTAAACCTTGCATCGAAGACATCAACTTCAAGCCGGACAGCTACACCGGGCTGCTGAAAAAATCGCTCGGCGTCGGTCGAATTCTTGAGCGCTACAGCCAGCAGGGGGAATACGTTGGTCTGCTGCTGCCGAATGCCACCGTCACGGCGGCGGCAATCCTCGGGGCGTCAATGCGCGGGCGTATCCCGGCGATGCTCAACTACACCGCGGGCGTCAACGGCATGCGTGCAGCGCTCACCGCTTCGCAGGTCAAAACCGTGTTCACCTCGCGCCAGTTCCTTGAGAAAGGCAACCTGGAGCACCTGCCGCAGGGCTTAACGGAAGTCCAGTGGATCTACCTCGAAGACCTGAAAGATACGGTCACACTGAAAGACAAGTTGTGGATTCTGGCTCACTTGCTGATGCCGCGTCGCGCACAGGTCAGGCAGCAGCCGGAAGATGCCGCGATGGTGCTGTTCACTTCGGGTTCGGAAGGCAATCCCAAAGGCGTGGTGCACTCGCACAAAAGCCTGCTGGCTAACGTTGAACAGATTCGCACCGTGGCGGATTTCACCCCGCGCGATCGCTTTATGTCGGCGCTGCCGCTATTCCATGCTTTCGGCCTCACGGTCGGCTTGTTTACGCCGCTGCTAACCGGCGCACAGGTGTTCCTCTATCCGAGCCCGCTGCATTACCGCATCGTGCCGGAGCTGGTGTATGACCGTAACTGCACCGTGCTGTTTGGCACCTCGACTTTCCTCGGCAACTATGCGCGCTTTGCCAGCCCGTATGATTTTGCACGCCTGCGCTATGTGGTAGCGGGTGCAGAGAAGTTGCAGGAAGGCACGCGCCAAATCTACGCCGAGAAGTACGGCATTCGTATTCTTGAAGGCTACGGCGTGACCGAGTGTGCACCAGTGGTGGCAATCAACGTGCCGATGGCGGCGAAAACCCACACCGTGGGCCGTATCCTGCCGGGCATGGATTCACGTTTGATCTCCGTGCCGGGTATTGAGCAGGGCGGTCGTCTGCAACTGCGTGGTCCGAACATCATGAACGGTTATCTGCGCGTCGAGAATCCTGGCGTGCTGGAGAAGCCAGTAGCCGATAACGGTGAAGGCGAGATGGAAGCCGGTTGGTACGATACCGGCGACATTGTTAGCTTCGATGAAGGTGGCTTCTGTCAGATTCAGGGCCGTGCCAAACGCTTCGCCAAAATTGCCGGTGAGATGGTGTCACTGGAAAGCGTCGAACAGATCGCTTTGAAAGCCTCGGGCGAGAAGCAGCATGCCGCGTCACTGCGCCCTGACGGTCATCGCGGTGAAGCCTTAGTGTTGTTCACTACTGACAGCGAACTGGGGCGTGAGCAACTGCTTAAAGCCGCCCGCGATATCGGTGCGCCAGAACTGGCTGTGCCGCGTGACATTCGCTTTATGAAACAGCTGCCGCTGCTGGGTAGCGGTAAACCAGACTACGTCAGCCTGAAACAGCTGGCCGAAGAGGATCAAGCATGAGTCAGGCGGTTAATCCCGATTCACCGTTACTGTCACGCAATATGATGGCGGTGATTGTGGCGCAGTTTTTCTCCGCGTTTGGCGATAACGCGCTGCTGTTTGCCACGCTGGCGGTGCTGAAAAGTCAGCTCTATCCCGACTGGAGCCAGCCGATTCTGCAGATGATGTTTGTGGCCACTTACATTCTTCTGGCACCGTTTGTCGGGCAGATGGCTGACAGCTTTGCCAAAGGCCGGGTGATGATGTTCGCCAACAGCCTCAAGCTGCTGGGCGCACTGATTATCTGTTTTGGCTTCAATCCATTCCTTGGCTATACGCTGGTGGGTATTGGTGCGGCATCCTACTCGCCTGCTAAGTACGGCATCCTCACCGAGATCACTAGCGGTGAACGACTGGTGAAGGCCAACGGTCTGATGGAGTCCTCTACCATTGCTGCCATCCTGTTGGGTTCAGTGGCGGGCGGTATTCTGGCGGACTGGAATCTACTGGCCGCACTGATTGTGTGTGCACTCACTTACGCGTTGGCAGTGGTGGCGAATATCTTTATTCCTAAGCTGTTGGCGGCACGACCGGGTCAGAGCTGGCAGTTTGGTGCCATGTTCCGCAGTTTCAAAGATTCCGCTTTGCTGTTGTGGCGTAACGGCGAGACGCGTTTTTCCCTGCTCGGCACCAGCATGTTCTGGGGCGCAGGCGTGACGCTGCGTTTCCTGCTGGTGCTGTGGGTGCCCGTGGCGCTCGGTATCACCGACAATAAAACGCCGACCACGTTAAATGCCATGGTGGCGATCGGGATTGTGATTGGCGCTGCCGCGGCGGCGAAACTGGTGACGCTGCAAACCGTGCGCCGCTGCATGCCCGCCGGGATATTAATTGGCGTGATGGTGGTGGTGTTCTCACTGCAAACCAGCTTGCTGAATGCCTATCTGGTACTGATGGTGTTGGGTGCGCTCGGTGGCTTCTTCGTGGTGCCGCTTAATGCGCTGTTGCAGGAGCGCGGCAAAGAGTCGGTGGGCGCGGGTAATGCGATTGCCGTGCAGAACTTCGGTGAAAACATCGCGATGTTGGTGATGCTGGCGCTGTACACCATCGCTGTTAAGTTGGGTGCACCTGCAGTGGCAACCGGTATCGGGTTCGGTGGGATTTTTGCTGTGGCGATTGCGTTGCTGTGGTGGAAATCGCGCCGTTAAGGCGGTGCGTTGAAAAACCAGGTCGCCAGCAATGGCGACCATAGATCCGAAATGCGCGCATTCGGGTGTGCACAATCAAAAACTGCGTCATACGCCTGTAGGGTGTGCATCCAGGCACATCGGGCCAAAGTCTTAGCCACCAGGCCATCAATGCTGCAGGTCGTTGCGATGCAAACCGTTGCGCCGCAACGATGACATCCCGTTAGGGTGCCGGGTAAGTATACTGACGATGAATCGCTTCCAGTTCCTCTAACACATCGGCATTCAGCGTCAGGTTGAAACTCTCCACGTTAATCTTCAGCTGTTCCAGCGTCGTCGCGCCCAGCAGGGTACTGGCGACAAATGGCTGCTGACGCACGTAAGCCAGTGCCATCTGTGACGGATCCAGGTTGTGCTTCTTCGCCAAATCCACGTAAGCGGCAATCGCCTGATTCGACTGCTCACCGCTGTAGCGGGTGAAGCGGCTGAATAGGGTGTTACGCGCACCGGCTGGTTTCGCACCATTCAGATATTTGCCGCTCAAAGTACCAAACGCCAGGCTTGAGTAGGCCAGCAGTTCAACGCCTTCGTGCTGGCTGATTTCCGCCAGGCCAACTTCAAAGCTGCGGTTCAGCAGGCTGTACGGGTTCTGAATGGTCACAATACGCGGCAACTCGTGCTTCTCAGCCAGCTGCAGATAGCGCATCACGCCCCATGCGGTTTCGTTAGACACGCCGATGTAGCGAATCTTACCTGCGCGCACCTGCTCATTCAGGGCTTCCAGCGTTTCCAGCAGCGTCACGTTGGCGGTGGTTTCGCTGTACTGGTAGCCCAGTTTGCCGAAGTAGTTGGTTTGACGTTGCGGCCAGTGCAGCTGGTAGAGATCGAGATAGTCGGTGTTCAGACGTTTCAGACTGGCATCCAGCGCTTCGCGAATGTTTTTGCGATCCAGCGCCTGGTTAGGGCGAATCGACGCATCTGCGCCGCGCACCGGACCGGCAATTTTGCTGGCCAGAATGATCTTGTCACGGCTGCCGCGCTTCTTCAGCCAGCTGCCAATGTACTGTTCGGTTAATCCCTGGGTTTCCGGGCGCGGCGGCACCGGATACATTTCAGCGGTATCAATCAGGTTGATGCCACTGCTAATCGCGTAATCGAGTTGCGCGTGGGCGTCGGCTTCGCTGTTTTGCTCACCAAACGTCATGGTTCCTAACCCCAGTTGGCTGACTTCCAGCGTACTGTGGGGGATGCGGTGATAATGCATTGCCGGCTTCCTTTTTTCATTATGAAAGGGAATGTTGTGTCCTCTGGGACTATATCCTGTGAAGCGGCGCGGAAGGAAGGGGGGAAAGTTCGGGAAATCGCCTGCACTGGGGAAAAAATCGTGCAGGCAATCGAATTTGGCACTTAACGCTCAATGATGGTGGAGACCTCGTCACCATTGATCTGCATCACATGACCTTGATCGTCAGTGTACTGCACCAAACCTGTCTCTTTATCGATGGACGGTTTGCCATCAGTTTTAATCATACGGCCATCTTTGGTCGCCATCACGTAATCACTGCTGCAACCACTCAACGTCAGCGCGACCAGCATAATACCCACGACACTCACCAACCCTTTCATTCTTATCTCCCTCAACCTACTTCAACTGCAAAAGTGTAGTAATAAATGCTTTCGCTGGCTGACGTAATCGCATCATTCCTAAAATTAAAGGGCGAGATGCGCTCGCCCTTGACATCGTTAAGCCGCGCTTTTCTTGCTGCGCATCAGGTTCAGGCACTCCACGGCCATGGAGAAGAACATGGCAAAATAAATGTAACCTTTTGGTACATGGATACCGAAACTCTCCAGAATCAGGGTAAAGCCGACCAGAATCAGGAATGCCAGCGCCAGCATTTTCACCGATGGATGACGCTCAACAAATTCACCAATGGCGCGTGCGGCAAACATCATCATCAGCACCGCTATGACCACGGCAGCCATCATGATGAACAGATGATCGGACAAGCCGACAGCGGTGATCACCGAATCGAGGCTGAAAATAATGTCCAGCAACATGATCTGAACGATCGCGCCGAAGAAGGAGTGGACGTTGGTTTGGTGCTCACCTTCGGCGCCTTCGATGGTTTCATGAATCTCCATGCTGGATTTCCACAGCAGGAACAGACCACCAAACAGCAGGATCAGGTCGCGCGCAGAGAAGCTGTGATCCATCAGGGTAAACAGCGGATTGGTGAGACGGACTACCCAGGCAATGGACGCCAGCAGACCCAGTCGCATCAGCATGGCACCCATTAAACCGAGGCGGCGAGCTTTGTTTTGCTGGTGTTTCGGCAACTTAGCGACAACCAGCGACAGGAAGATAATGTTGTCGATACCCAAAACCACTTCCAGAATGGTCAATGTTCCCAGTGCCAGCCAGGCATTGGGATCAGCAATCCAGTCAAACATGAATCATTCAATCCTAAACGAAAATTAAACGGCGATTATACACGTCCTGTTTCGGCTTGCAGCTGCCTTGGTTGCTCACGTTCACCCCAGTCACTTACTTATGTATGCTCCCGGGGATTCGCGTACTTGCCGCATGGCTGCACCAAAAAAAGGCCCCATCAGGGGAACCGAACCAGTCGTGTAAGGAGTCGAGTCATTTACAGTAGAAAATGGCGTGCCAGCAGCGGTCCGGTGAAGCTTTTCTTGAGATAAAAACCGCGCGGTAGCGTCATTATAGGCTCTCCATGCTCACCGATGGCTTCCGTCAGCGCTTTGCTGTTGGCCGCTTTCGGGCGAATCTGCAGCCAGGCGCCGTGACGGGCGGTAATACGTTCCACCTGGCCCAGCACGATCATATCCATCAACTCTTCCCAGTCTTCACGCAACTGCTGATCTTCTTCTTCGCTCGGTTGCCATAACAGCGGCGATCCCACTCGACGATCCGCGAGGGGCAAAGCACGGTCACCCTCAATCGGGATCCACAAAACGCGAGCCAGCTTGTGGCGCACATGGCTGGTCTCCCAGGTTACGCCGCTGTTGCCGGTCAGAGGCGCAACGCAGACAAAGGTGGTTTCCAACGGTTTGCCCAGCGCATCCACGGGGATGGTCTTGAGTTCGATACCGAGATGGGCGAAATCCTGTTCCGCTTTGCTGCCCGCGCTGGCACCAAGGTGCAGCTCAATCAGCATGCCAACCCAGCCCTTATCCCGCCTCAAATCGGCTGGCACCGGCAAACCCAGCTGAGCTGCCAGTGCGGCAAACGTCTGGCCTGCCAGCTGTTGTGCACGTTGCAGTAATTCCGCTTCATCTTGTGGTGGCGGCGGCAATAAAACGGGGGAATTCATGGCAAAACTCATATTGGTTAAAGGATGTACAGCGCTGGCGGGGACGAGTTTTCCACATGCGCGCAGCGTGAATAACCGTGATAATAGCATGATTAAGCGTGCTTTTTTATTTGCATTGCCGGACGGTTGTGGATGCTATGGCAAGGTTATCCCAGTTTGTTATCGACAATGAACAGGATCTCCAGACTACTTATCCACAGAATGGTGGGATAACCCCCCTCACAGAGCACCCCTGTTTCGATTTACAGCCTTGACTTTAGCGATTTGAACGCTTTTTTTCCTTTCTTTGACCAGGTTTAGGGCATTATCTGTGGATAAAAGCGACGGTGGTGGATCTTTGAGCAGCGAATGGAACCTGAGGATAATTAGAAAGTGATCCTCGTTGAAACAACACTGTGATTTTTTCCTATCACTATGATTAATGGTGTTTTTAGTGCTATTCTTAGTCTGCCTTATGAGAATTTTCCGAAGTGGTTATTCAACTCATTCCCGTGTTCTGCACAAAGCTATCCACAGAAAAGGTGAATAAGATCGCCCTGAAAACCGCTCCGCTGTTTATAACTTGGCTAAACTCTGTGAGTTATCCTGTTTTTATTCGGCTATCGCCCCGGATATCCAGTGGTTTACCGCCTGTAAGGAGTGTGAAACAATCAGGCTATTCAAATTTAGCTTTGAGGTAGTCCAGTGATCGATGATGATGGCTACCGCCCGAATGTTGGTATCGTAATCTGTAACAGGCAAGGACAAGTGTTATGGGCCAGGCGCTTTGGACAGCACTCCTGGCAATTTCCTCAGGGAGGCATCAATCCGGGTGAAACCGCTGAACAGGCGATGTATCGCGAACTGTTCGAAGAAGTGGGTTTACACCGCAAAGATGTTCGAATACTTGCTTCAACCCGTAACTGGTTACGTTACAAGTTGCCAAAACGTTTGGTGCGTTGGGACACAAAGCCGGTGTGTATCGGCCAGAAACAAAAGTGGTTTCTTCTGCAGTTGATGTGTAGTGACGCGGAGATCAATGTGCAACACAGCAGCACGCCGGAGTTTGATGGTTGGCGCTGGGTCAGCTTTTGGTATCCGGTGCGTCAGGTCGTCTCTTTTAAGCGCGATGTCTATCGCCGCGTGATGAAAGAATTCGCTGGCGTGGTGATGTCTATGCAGGAGAGTGCGGGGCAGCGTAATAACAATGCCGCTCATCGACGTAAAAGAGGATAGGCCACGCCCTTTATGCTCACTCAGTTGCGCGAAATAGTAGAGAAAGTGGCGAGTGCTCCGCGTCTGAATGAAGCACTCGACATTCTGGTAAACGAAATTTGCCTTGCGATGGAAACCGAGGTCTGCTCGGTTTATCTCGCAGATCACGATCGTCGTTGCTACTACCTGATGGCGACGCGCGGGCTGAAAAAGCCGCGCGGTCGCACTGTCACGCTGGCGTTTGATGAAGGTATTGTCGGGCTCGTCGGACGTTTAGCCGAGCCGATCAACCTTGCCGACGCGCAAAGCCATCCCAGCTTCAAATACATTCCTTCTGTTAAAGAAGAGCGTTATCGCTCTTTCCTTGGCGTGCCGATCATCAGCCGTCGCCAACTGCTTGGCGTGCTAGTGGTTCAGCAGCGCGAACATCGTCAGTTCGACGAAAGCGAAGAATCCTTCCTGGTGACGCTGGCCACGCAGATGGCGGGCTTGTTATCGCAATCACAGCTCGGCCAACTGTTTGGTCAGTTCCGTCAGACGCGGGTGAAAGCCATCGCGGCGGCACCTGGCGTGGCGGTCGCGCCCGGTTGGGTTGATGAAACCCAGCCCTTGCTGGATCAAGTCTCTGCGGCCTCCACGCTGGATGTGCAGCGTGAACGCGAGCGTCTGGTGCTGGCAATGGGCGAGGCGGGCAATGAATTTCGCCGCTTCAGCAAACGCTTTACCGCCAGCGTGCAGAAAGAGAGTGCGGCGATCTTTGATCTCTACTCGCACCTGTTAACCGATGCCCGTTTGAAAAAAGATCTGTTTGCCGAGATTGATCGCGGATCGGTTGCCGAGTGGGCGGTGAAAACGGTGATCGAGAAGTTCGCCGAACAGTTTGCCAGCCTGCAGGATCAATATTTACGCGAGCGTGCGGGCGATTTGCGCGTGCTCGGACAACGTCTGCTATTCCATCTCGACGATACGCTGGTCGGCACCAATGCCTGGCCTGAACGCTTCGTGCTGGTGGCGGATGAACTCACCGCGACCACGCTGGCAGAGCTGCCACCGGAGCGTTTAGCCGGTGTGGTGGTACGCGACGGTGCGGCCAATTCCCACGCGGCTATTCTGACGCGCGCGATGGGCATTCCCACCGTCATGGGTGCGGATATCATCCCTGCGCAGCTCAACAAACGCCTGCTGATTGTCGATGGCTATCGCGGCGAGTTGTTAATCGATCCTGAACCCGTGCTGGTGCAGGAGTATCAGCGTTTGATCAGCGAAGAAAATGCGCTGAGCAAAATGGCTGAAGGTGTGGTGGAGCAGCCCGGCGAGCTGAAAAGCGGCGAACGGGTGCAGGTGATGCTGAATGCGGGCCTGAGCCCTGAGCATGAGCAGAAGCTGGATAACTGGGTGGATGGCATCGGCCTGTACCGCACAGAAATTCCATTTATGCTGCACAACGGATTCCCGTCGGAAGAGGAGCAGGTCGCGCAATATCAAGGCATGCTGCAACTGTTCTACGATAAGCCGGTGACGTTGCGTACGCTGGATGTCGGCGCCGATAAACAGCTGCCTTACATGCCGATCAGTGAAGAAAATCCTTGCCTCGGCTGGCGCGGCATTCGTCTGACGCTCGATCAGCCAGAAATTTTCCTGGTGCAGGTACGTGCCATGCTGCGTGCCAACGTGGCCTCCGGCAATCTCAGCATTCTGCTGCCGATGATCAGCCATATCGATGAGATCGACGATGCGCGTCGTCTGATCGATCGCGCCGGTCGTGAAGTGGAAGAGATGCTGGGCTATGTGATCCCGAAACCGCGTATTGGCGTGATGATCGAAGTGCCGTCCATGCTGTTTATGATCCCGCATCTGGCGGATCGCGTGGACTTTATTTCGGTGGGCACCAACGACCTGACGCAGTATCTGCTGGCGGTAGACCGTAATAACACGCGTGTGGCGAACCTTTACGATCCGCTGCATCCGGCGATGCTGCGCGCGCTGCAGAGCATTGCCCACGAAGCCCGTCAGGCCAAACTGGAACTCTGCCTGTGTGGTGAAATGGCCGGCGATCCGATGTGCGTGGCGCTGCTGGTGGGCATGGGTTATCACCACCTCAGCATGAACGGTAAAAACATTCCGCGCGTGAAGTATCTGTTGCGTCACCTCGATCACGAGGAAACGCAGAAGCTCAGTGAAAATGGTGTGGCGGCCCATACCGCTTCAGAAGTGCGCCATCTGGTGTCCGCGTTTATGGAACGACGTGGCC
The DNA here is from genome assembly GCF_037153115.1 of Pantoea sp. USMM079. Taxonomy (NCBI): domain Bacteria; kingdom Pseudomonadati; phylum Pseudomonadota; class Gammaproteobacteria; order Enterobacterales; family Erwiniaceae; genus Pantoea; species Pantoea sp. USMM079. The sequence goes on along the minus strand of NZ_JBBCKX010000014.1, from coordinate 105,124 downwards.
TGGGCGGTTTGATTCGCGGCGGCCGTTAACGGCGTTTACATTTCCGCGGCAATTGTGAAAAGCGGCTGTGCTATCATGCGCAGCCTTTTATGGTATGACCCCTTAGCCAGACCCGTTTCAGGGCAGAAAAAACGATGGTGAAAGATGACTAACGGCTACATTTCGTTTCCCCAATTCGATCCGGTAATTTTCTCCATCGGACCGATTTCGCTTCACTGGTACGGTTTGATGTATCTGGTGGGCTTTGTATTTGCTATGTGGCTGGCGGTGCGCCGTGCCAATAAACCCGGCAGCGGCTGGAAAAAAGAAGAAGTGGAAAACCTGCTGTATGCGGGCTTCCTCGGCGTGTTCCTCGGTGGCCGTATCGGCTACGTGCTGTTCTATAACCTGCCGCTGTTCCTCGATAATCCACTCTATCTGTTCAAAGTCTGGGATGGCGGTATGTCGTTCCACGGTGGCTTGATTGGGGTGATTGTGGTGATGCTGGTGTTTGCGCGTCGTACTAAACGCACTTTCTTCCAGGTATCTGATTTCATTGCACCACTGATTCCATTTGGTTTGGGCGCCGGTCGTCTCGGTAACTTCATCAACGGCGAGCTGTGGGGGCGTGTCGATCCCAACTTCAAATTCGCCATGCTGTTCCCGGGTTCGCGCAGTGAAGATATCGCGCTGGCGGCCAACAATCCGCAGTATCAGCAGTTGCTGAGCACTTACGGTGTGTTGCCGCGTCATCCTTCGCAGCTGTATGAGCTGTTCCTCGAAGGTATCGTGCTGTTCATCATCCTCAACCTGTTTATTCGCAAGCCGCGCCCGATGGGCAGCGTCTCTGGCCTGTTCCTGATTGGCTATGGCGCTTTCCGCATCATCGTCGAATTCTTCCGCCAGCCGGATGCCCAACTGGGCCTGTTTGAAGGCGGCATCAGCATGGGGCAGATTCTCTCGATCCCAATGATTCTGGCCGGTGTGATTATGATGATCTGGGCGTTTCGTCGTCGTCCGCAGCAACAAACTCGTGAGGTAAAATGAAACAGTATCTGGATTTAATGCAACATGTGCTGAATGAAGGCGCAGAGAAAGCCGACCGTACCGGTACAGGCACCCTGTCGATTTTCGGCCACCAGATGCGTTTCAATTTGCAGGATGGTTTTCCACTGGTCACCACCAAGAAGGTGCACCTGCGTTCGATCATTCATGAACTGCTGTGGTTCCTGAAAGGCGAAACCAATATCAGCTACCTGAAAGATAACAAGGTGACGATTTGGGACGAGTGGGCGGATGAGAATGGCGATTTAGGACCGGTCTACGGTAAGCAATGGCGCAGCTGGGGCAGTGCGTCAGGCGAAGAGATCGACCAGATTAGCAAAGTGATTGAGCAGTTGAAGCGCGATCCCGATTCACGCCGCATCATCGTATCGGCATGGAACGTGGGCGAGCTGGATCAGATGGCGCTGGCACCTTGTCATGCCTTCTTCCAGTTCTACGTGGCAAACGGCAAGCTCTCTTGCCAGCTTTATCAGCGCTCGTGCGATATCTTCCTTGGTCTGCCGTTCAATATCGCCAGCTATGCGCTGCTGGTGCATATGGTGGCGCAGCAGTGCGATCTGGAAGTGGGTGATTTTGTCTGGACCGGTGGCGACACGCATCTGTACAGCAATCATCTGGAGCAGGCACAGCTGCAGCTGACGCGCGAGCCACGCCCGCTGCCGAAACTGGTGATCAAACGTAAACCTGCTTCTATCTTCGATTACAACTTTGAAGATTTTGAGATTGAGGGTTACGACCCGCATCCGGCCATTAAAGCGCCGGTTGCGGTGTAAACGCACGCGTCATCACGCTGAAGCCCTGCCACTGTGCGGGGCTTTTTTATCTCTGTTATCTGTATCCGCCTCGCAAAAATTTGTCTCTGCCTGTACCGCGCAAAAAACAGCCTGCGCGACGCTTTCCATCCTGCCGCTTGATGCCTTGTTGCCTGTTCGATTGAAGCGCACATTGGCTGCCATGAACAAACACGCAAACCTCGGTTTCACCCTGCTGGAGCTGCTACTGGTGATGGTGATCGCCGGCATACTCAGCCTCGGCGCCCTGCACAGTTGGCAGCGCTGGCAGCAGCATCAACAACTGCGCGATAGCGTGCTGCAGCTGCAGGGGTTTCTGTTACGGCTGCGCGCCCATGCGAACGGGCATAACAGCGATCTCAATTTGTGGCTGATTCCCGGCGAACGCGGCTGTTTGGGCGTAGGTGTAAAACCGGCGGAGGGCTGTGAACTGCCTTCACGCTGGTGGCTAGCACCGCCGCATGCCGGGGTACGCTTCAGTGCCATCATCGGCGAGCCGGGTTTCTTTGGACGGCGTGACGTGGCGCGCCCTGGCAGCATTGAGATTGAAAGCGCGGCCGGTCGCTGGCGGGTGATTATCTCTGCGCGAGCACGTATTCGCGCCTGCCAGACCGGAGAAAAAGGGTGCGAGTAGCGGAGGCCGGTTTCAGCCTGCTGGAAATGCTGATTGCTCTGGCAGTAGGCGCGATATTGATGGTGAGTGTGGGCCGATTTTTGCCGCTGCTGCTGGAGCAAAATCTGCGCCTGCAGCAGCGCGTGCAATTGCAGCAGGAGCTACAGCAGCTTTCTCATACGCTGCAAAAAGCGTTACAGCGCGCGGGATACTGTCGTGGGCAATGTACTGGCCCCGCACTGACTCTGGCTGCGAGTGGCAGCTGTGTGCTGCTGCGCTGGGATGAAAACAGCAATGGGCGCTGGGAAGATGTGGGCAGCAGTGACAGCGACTTTTACGGCTATCGGTTGCGCAGCGGGCAGCTGGAAATGCAGCGCGCGGTGGATAACTGCAACGGCAACGGTTGGGAACGCCTAACCGATCCCGCTTTCCTCACCATCGAACATTTTAGCGTGGTGCGGCAAGGCACCCGATTAATGCTCCATCTGACGGGGCGATCGGGTACACAAAGCCTGCAGGTGGAGCACTGGATTGAAGGACGAAACTTATGAGCCAGCACGGCAACAGCACGCTGGGCATGGTGCTGATGCTGTTACTGCTCGGCAGCCTGACGCTGCATGCCACACGCACGCAGTTGTCACAGGATATGGTGCTGGTGGCCGATACGCAGCAGCACCATAAAGATTTTGCGCAGGCACAGGCTGCGCTGCAATGGGGACTGATGCAGAGTTGGCCAGAGGCGTCCGGCTGGCAATGTCAGCAACAGCCCGTACACCAGTGGTTAAGCTGTTTATTACATACGGAGGAGGGCAATGCGCTGTTATCGGGTCAGGATGAAAAGAGTGAACTCCGCCTCTGGCAATGGGTCTCGCCACGCAACCAACGGCTGCATCCCCAGGCGCACGGCTGGATTGACTACTGTCCATTGTCTAAACCTGAGCACTGCCAGCCGCAGGAAGGATCAGCAGGGCTTTAGCCTGGCAGAAACGCTGGTGGCGATGCTGCTGCTGGCGATGACCATTAGTACGCTGATGCAATACCATCGAGCGCTGGCCTTAGGGTTTAGTCAACAGTGGCAGCAGCGCCAGGCGTGGCAGGTTGCCGGACAAGCCTTGCTGGGGCGTGAGGTGGTGGGCTGGCAGATCGATCGTCAGCAGCAGAGTGTGGGCATAGGATGCGTGCTGGAGCGTATCACGGTGACGGGCTCGCAACAGCGCAGTGCCAGCCTGGCTCAGCTCAATTGTCACTAAGGTGACCTCGGCGATAGGCATCGTTAGCGATACAGGGTAGAGTGACCAGGCTGCGCTGTTTTCCCTCTCAAGGAGATTTATGTTCCGGGTTTACCACTCCAATCAGCTTGATCTGTTGAAAAATCTGGCAGGTATTCTGATTGAAAACCAGCCGCTGAACGATGCGTTCGCGGCCGAACAGGTGCTGGTGCAAAGCCCCGGCATGGCGCAGTGGCTGCAGATGGAACTGGCAAACAGTTTTGGTATTGCAGCGAATATCGACTTTCCGCTCCCTGCGACCTTTATCTGGAACATGTTTGTCAAAGTGCTGCCCGGCATTCCAGAGGAGAGCGCTTTCACTAAAGCCAGCATGAGCTGGAAATTGATGCATCGCTTGCCCACCTTGCTGGAGCAGGAGGCCTTTCAGCCGTTGCGTCACTACCTCAATGATGACGATGACAAGCGCAAGCTTTATCAGCTCAGCGCCCGCGTGGCCGATCTGTTTGACCAGTATCTGGTGTATCGATCTGACTGGCTCAACAGTTGGGAGCGCGGAGAACTCATCGACGGCTTGAGCGATGCCCAGCAGTGGCAGGCACCGCTGTGGCGCGATCTGGTGGCGTTCACTGAACAATTGGGCCAGCCGATGTGGCACCGTGCCAACCTGTATGCGCGCTTTATCCATGCGCTGGAGCAGGCCAAAACGCCACCGGCGGAATTGCCGCAGCGCGTGTTTATTTGTGGTATCTCCGCGCTGCCGCCGGTGTATTTGCAGGCGCTGGAAGCGCTTGGCCGCCATATCGATATTCACCTGCTGTTCACCAACCCCTGCCGCCACTACTGGGGCGATATTCAGGATTACGCTTTCCTTGCCAAATTGCAGAGCCGCAAACGTCGCCGCATGCAGTCTGAAGAAGCACAGCCGCTGTTCCGCGATCCCGAAGCAGCGCCGACGCTGTTCAATGAACTCGGCGAGCAACAACTCACCAATCCGTTATTGGCCTCGTGGGGCAAACTGGGGCGCGATAATCTGTTTCTGCTGAGTCAGATGGAATCCGCCGCTAACGATATTGATGCCTTTGTTGAGATGCCGCAGGACAGCCTGCTACACAGTCTGCAAGCCGACCTGCTCAACCTGGATGACCACGCCGTGATCGGTTTGCACGCCGATGAACTGGGTAACAGCCACAAAAAACGGGTGCTCGACCCTGATGATCGCACCATCACGCTGCAGGTATGTCATAGCGCTCAGCGTGAAGTGGAAGTGTTACAGGATCATCTGCTGGCGCTGATGGAGGCCGATCCAGATCTCAAACCGCGCGACATCATCGTGATGGTGGCGGATATCGATAGCTACGCGCCCTTCATTCAGGCGGCGTTTGCCAGTGCGCCTGCGGATCGTTATCTGCCGTTTGCCATCTCGGATCGCCGCGCCAGCCAGGCACATCCGGCGATTCTGGCCTTATTAAGCTTGCTGGCGCTGCCAGACAGCCGCTTTGCTTCCGAAGAAGTGCTGGCACTGCTCGAAGTGCCTGCGCTGGCGCAGCGCTTCTCGGTGGATGAAAGCGGTTTGCGCCTGCTGCGCCGTTGGGTGATGGAATCCGGTATTCGCTGGGGGCTGGATGATGCCAGCGTCGAAGCATTGGCACTGCCTGCCACCGGTCAACATACCTGGCGCTTCGGCCTGCAGCGCATGCTACTCGGTTACGCGCTGGAAAGCCGCAACGGTGACTGGCAGGGCATTCTGCCTTACGACGAATCCAGCGGATTGATTGCCGAACTGGCCGGGCATCTGGCCGAATTGCTCTCTCGCTTAGAGTCGTGGCGCACCCGACTGACCGGCGAGCGTACGCTACCGGAGTGGTTGCCGCTGTGCCGCGAGCTGATTGAGAACTTCTTCAACGGCGATGCCGAAAGCGACGCAGCATTACTGCTGGTTGAAACCCAGTGGAAACAGATTATTGAGCAGGGCACGCAGGCTGATTATCAGCAACCGATTCCCGTCACCTTACTGCGTGATGAGTTGCGCTCGCGCCTCGATCAGCAGCGTATCAGTCAGCGCTTCCTGGCCGGGCCGATAAACTTCTGTACCCTGATGCCAATGCGTTCGATTCCGTTCAAAGTCGTCTGCTTGCTGGGGATGAACGATGGCGTCTATCCACGCACGCTGGCGCCGCTCGGTTTTGACCTGATGCAGCAGCAGGCACGCAAAGGCGATCGTAGCCGCCGTGATGATGACCGCTATCTGTTCCTTGAAGCCCTGATTTCGGCACAGCATCAGCTCTACATCAGCTATATCGGCCGCGCGATTCAGGACAACACCGAGCGTTATCCCTCCGTGCTGGTGACAGAGTTGGTGGATTATCTTGGTCAGAGTTTTTGTCTGCCAGGCGATGAAGCGTGCGAACCCGACGTCAGCGAGCAGCGTGTACGTGAGCATTTACAGAAGCTCCACAGCCGCATGCCCTTTGCAGCGGAGAACTTCCGCCCTGACGCTTACGGCCAGAGCTTCGCCGCAGAGTGGTTGCCTGCTGCTACCGACAGTGGCGTGGCACAGCCAGACTTTGTGCAACGGTTGCCGCCACTGCCGCTGGAAACGCTCTCGCTTGAGCAATTGCTGCGCTTCTGGCGTCATCCGGTACGGGCCTGGTTCCAGCAGCGGCTGGGCGTGGCTTTCTGGATGGAAGAGAGCGAATTGCCGGACAGCGAGCCGTTTGCCCCGGATAGTCTGGAGCGTTATCAAATCAATGCGCAGCTACTGAATACCCTGGTCAACGGTGAGGATCCTGCGCAGCTTTATGCGCGTCATCGCGCTGCGGGCAATCTGCCTTATGGTGCTTTTGGGGAACTTTTCTGGCAGAGCCAGACCGAAGAGATGCAGGAAGTGGCTGCGGAAGTGAGTGGACAGCGTCAGCCCGCAGAGAGTTGGGAAATCAATCTGCCGCTGAATGGGGTGCAGTTGACCGGTTGGTTAACCCAGGTGCAAGCTGATGGACTGTTACGCTGGCGTCCGGGTGTGCTGAACATGAACGATGGTCTGCTATTGTGGCTGGAGCATCTGGTGTACTGCGCGTTGGGCGGCACAGGTGAAAGCCGCATGTACGGGCGCAAACAAAGCCGCTGGCGTTTTAAAGCCATCGACGCTGAGTCTGCGCTGTCACTGTTGAACGAATACGTGACGGCTTATCAGGCGGGGATGACGGAACCGTTGATGTTGCTGAACAAATCGGGTGGCGCGTGGCTGGATGCCAGTTTTGATCGAAAATCCGGCCAGTTGCTGGACGATGACGCCACGCAGAAAAAGGCATTGAACAAATTGCTGCAAGCCTGGCAGGGTGGTTTTCAGGTGGAGGGCGAAGGCAGCGATCCTTATCTGCAGCGCCTGAGCCGTACGCTGGATGATGAGGCGGTGCAGGTAATTGTTGCCGCCGCTCGCCAGTGGTATTTACCGGTGCGCCTTGCGCATCAAGATGATGAATAGCAATTGGGTAACGCCGCTTTTGCGGGTGTTCCCAAAATCATAAAAAGTTGTCTATTGCGCCGCTGGGCACACAGCCAGCGGTAAAGGGTAAAGAAAGGGGTTTAAATGCGGATTTACGCACGCTGGATGGGAGCGCTGCTGCTGAGCATGCTGGCGCTGAATGCCTTTGCCGATAGCGATCGCGGCTGGCAGCCCATCAATGAAACGATTCGAAAAAGCGATCACGATCCGCGCAGTTATCAGGCCATCACGCTAACTAACGGTATGACGGTGTTGCTGGTGTCTGACAAAGAAGCGCCTAAATCACTGGCCGCACTGACGTTGCCTATCGGCTCGCTGGACGATCCGAATCAGCAGCTAGGGCTGGCGCACTATACCGAACATATGGTGTTGATGGGCTCAAAACGCTATCCGCAACCGGATAATCTGGCCGAATTCCTGAAAAAGCACGGCGGCAGTCACAATGCCAGTACCGCTTCTTATCGCACCGCGTTCTATCTGGAAGTGGAAAACGATGCACTGCAACCGGCGGTGGATCGTCTGGCCGATGCCATTGCAGAGCCTTTGCTCGATCCGGTCAACGCTGATCGTGAGCGTCATGCAGTTAATGCAGAGCTCACTATGGCGCGTTCGCGCGACGGCCTGCGTATGGCGCAGGTCGGGGCGGAAACTCTGAATCCAGCGCATCCAGCTTCCCGCTACTCAGGCGGTAACCTTGATACGCTGCGCGATAAGCCCGACAGCAATTTGCATCAGGCGCTGACCGAGTTTTATCACAGCCACTACTCCGCCAATCTGATGAAAGCGGTGATATACAGCAACAAATCGCTAGCAGAGATGGCTGATATTGCGGTCCAGACGTTTGGACGAGTGGCTAACCATCAGGCCATCGTACCGAAAATCGAAGTGCCGGTGGTGACTGATGCGCAGAAAGGCATCATCATCCACTACGTGCCTGCCCAACCGCGAAAACAGCTTAAAGTTGAATTCCGCATCGCCAACAACAGCGACCAGTTCCGCAGCAAAACCGATACGTTGATCAGTTACATCCTGGGCAACCGCAGTAAAAATACCCTCAACGACTGGCTGCAAAAGCAGGGGCTGGCTGACGGGGTGAATGCCGGTGCCGACCCAATGACAGACCGCAACAGCGGCGTGTTTGCTATCACGGTCTCCCTGACCGACAAAGGCCTGGCCCAGCGTGATGAAGTGGTGGCGGCGATCTTTAGCTACCTCGACATGCTGCGTAATAAAGGCATCGATAAGGGCTATTTCGATGAAGTGTCGCATGTGCTGGCGCTGGATTTCCGCTATCCGTCGATCACCCGTGACATGGATTATATTGAATGGTTAGTGGATACCATGCTGCGCGTGCCGGTGGATCACACATTGGATGCACCTTATCTCGCGGATAACTTTGACCCTGCGGCAATCAAATCTCGTCTGAATGAGATGACACCGCAAAATGCCCGCATCTGGTATATCAGCCCTAATGAGCCGCACAACAAAGAAGCCTATTTTGTCAATGCGCCTTACCAGGTCGATAAAATCAGTGATACACAGTTCAGTGACTGGCAGCAGCGCGGCAAGCAGATTCAACTGTCGATGCCGACGCTGAATCCGTATATCCCTTCTGATTTCTCCATTATGCCTGGTGATGGCAAAACGTATACGCATCCGGTGGCGCTGAGCGACGGTGACAGCATGCGCATCTACTGGATGCCAAGCCAGTTCTACGCCAGTGAACCAAAGGCAGCCATTACTCTGGCACTGCGCAACAAAGCGGCAATAAGCGACGCGCGTCAGCAGGTGTTATTTGGCCTGAATGATTATCTCTCAAGCGTGGCGCTGGATGAGTTGAACTCGCAGGCGTCAGTGGGGGGGATCAGTTTTTCTACCGGTGAAGATGACGGCATTGTGTTCAGCGCCAGTGGTTTTACCCAGCGTCTGCCGGAGTTACTGAAAAAACTGGTTGAGGGCTATGCCAGCTTCCAGCCGGACGCACAGCAACTGGAACAGGCAAAATCCTGGTATCTGGATCGACTGGAAGCCGCCGAGAAGGGCAAAGCCTTCGAGCAGGCGATTCAACCGATGCAGATGCTGTCACAGCTGCCGTATACCCAGCGTGAGACGCGCCGCAAGCTAGTGAAAGATCTGACGCTGAAAGACGTGACGGATTACCGTGATGCCTTACTGCGCAACGCTACGCCGGAAATGATGGTGGTGGGCAACCTCTCCGCCGATCGCGTTAAACAGCTGGGCACCGATCTGCAACAGCAGTTGCACAGCGATGGCCACAGTTACTGGCACAGCGATTACGTGGTGATCGATAAAGCCATGAAGGCCAACCTGCAAACCGCAGGAAGCAGCACGGATTCTGCGCTGGCTGCGCTCTACGTACCACTGGGTTACGACGAGTATCAAAGCATGGCTAACAGCACCATGTTGAGCCAGATTGTCCAACCCTGGTTCTATAACCAACTGCGCACTCAGGAACAGTTGGGCTATGCGGTGTTCTCGTATCAGATGCCGATTGGTCGCCAGTGGGGGATTGGCTTCCTGCTGCAAAGCAACAGCAAGCAGCCGGCCTATCTGATGCAGCGCTTTGAAGCGTTCTATCCGCAGGCTGAGCAACGCCTGCGCGACATGAAACCGGAAGATTTTGCCCAGTATCAGCAGGCGCTGATCAACGACTTAAAACAGCGCCCGCAAACGCTTGATGAAGAAGCGAATCGCTACAGCCGTGACTTCAACCGGCAGAATTTTGCTTTCGATACCCGTGAAAAAGCCATCGAGCAGATTCAGAAGCTCACGCCGCAGGGCGTGGCCGATTTCTTCCATAAAGCGGTGCTGGAACAGCAGGGCATGGCGATGATTTCGCAGATTGGCGGTAGCCACGATGGCGCCACCAAAGATGATTATGCACCTCTGCCGGGCTTCACGACCTGGGATCAGGTGGAGAAGCTACAGCAATCCCTGCCGGTTAAGAGTGACGCGCAATGAGTCTGATTCAGCCGCCAGAACCGCTCAATCCGCTGACGCTGCCATTGCGTGGCGAGCGGCTGATTGAGGCGTCTGCTGGAACCGGCAAAACCTTCACTATTGGGCTGCTTTATCTGCGGCTTTTGTTGGGGCTGGGCGGGCAACATGCCTATGCCCGACCACTGTCGGTCGAAGAAATTCTGGTCGTGACCTTTACCGAGGCGGCCACCGCAGAGTTGCGCGGACGTATCCGTGCCAACATCCATGAGCTGCGGCTGGCCTGCATTCGCGGTACCAGCCGCAATCCGATGCTGATGCAATTGCTACTGGAGATGCCGCAGCCAGCAGAAGCGGCATCGCTACTGCTGGCTGCAGAGCGGCAGATGGATGAAGCGGCGATCTTTACCATCCACGGCTTTTGTCAGCGCATGCTCAATCTCAACGCCTTTGAATCCGGCATGCTGTTTGAACAGCAGTTGATTGAAGATGAACAACAGCTGCTGCGTCAGGCCACTGCCGATTTCTGGCGTCGCCACTGTTATCCACTCTCACTGGATATTGCCCGCGTGATTGTCAGTGAGTGGAGTGGTCCGGAGCAATTGCTGGCGACGTTGCGGCCGTGGCTGCAAGGCGAATCACCTAACCTGCGTTTAGCGCCCGCTGACGACGAAACGCTGACGATGCGCCACAACGAAAACCTGGCGCGTATTAACGCGATGAAAGCCGAGTGGCGCGCGGTGGGTGAAGAGGTGCTGACGCTGGTGGGGCAGTCCGACGTGGACAAACGCAGCTACAGCAGTAAAAATCTGCCGGTGTGGGTGAATAAAGTCAGTTTCTGGGCACAGAGTGAAACCCTGGATTATCAGGTGCCCGCAGAGCTGGCGCGCTTTGGTCAACGGGTGCTGGAGGAGAAAACCAAAAAAGGCCATCCTCCGCACCATGCCCTGTTTGCGACCATCGACCTGTTTCTGACTCAGCCCATTTCACTACGCGATTTGCTGATTGCGCGCGCGCTGGTGGATATCCGCGCCGCCGTACGGAAAGAGAAACGCCAGCAGGCGCTGCTGGGTTTTGATGATCTCCTGAGCCGACTGGATGATGCCCTGCAGCAGCCTGCAGGAGAAATGCTGGCGCAGGCGATTCGTCAGCGTTTCCCGGTGGCGTTAATTGATGAGTTCCAGGACACCGATCCGCAGCAATATCGCATTTTCCGTACGCTGTACGGTAATCAGCCTGACCATGCATTGCTGTTAATTGGCGATCCAAAACAGGCCATTTACGCCTTTCGTGGCGCAGACATCTTTACCTATATCCGCGCGCGCAATGAAGTGAGCGCGCATTACACCCTCGACACCAACTGGCGCTCTTCGCCAGCAATGGTGGAGAGCGTCAATCAGCTGTTCAATCGGCTCGAAGCGCCTTTTGTCTTTGATGCTATCCCTTTCTTGCCGGTGCACTTCGCTGAGCCAAATCAGACGCTTTCTCTCACACTGGATAACCAGGATCAGGCGGCACTGCGTTTCTGGCTGCTGCCGGGCGACGGGTGCAGCGTAGGCGATTATCAGCAGGCGTTAGCGCGACAGTGTGCCGCGGATATCAGCCACTGGTTACAGGCGGGGCAGCAACAGCGTGCGCTGCTGGGTAAAGCGGCCGCGCAACGCCCGGTGCAGGCATCGGATATCACGGTGCTGGTGCGCAGCCGCAACGAAGCCAATCTGATCCGTGAAGCACTTAACCAGCTTGGCATTCCCTCGGTCTATTTATCGAACCGCGACAGCGTCTACACCACGCCCGAAGCGCGTGAGTTGCTGTGGTTACTGCAGGCGGTGCTGGCACCCGAACAGGAGCGCATGCTGCGCACGGCGCTCGCTACCTCGCTGTTTGCCTTCGATGCGGCACAGTTGGATGCATTGGATCAGGATGCGCGCGGCTGGGATGAGCTGGTAGAGACTTTTGCCCGCTGGCAATTGCTGTGGCAGCAGCGCGGTGTACTGCCGATGCTGCGCCAGCTGATACAGGAACGCCAGCTTGCGGAAAACCTGCTCGCCTCAGAAAATGGCGAACGCCGCCTGACCGATTTGCTGCATCTGGGTGAACTGATGCAGGAGGCGGCGGCGCAGCTCGACAGCCCGCACGCGCTGGTGCGTTATCTGGCGCAGCAGATAGCCAGCCCGGACAGTCAGTCGTCCAGCCAGCAATTGCGTCTGGAAAGCGATCGCCATTTGGTGCAGATCGTCACTATCCATAAATCTAAAGGACTGCAATATCCGCTGGTGTGGCTGCCGTTCGCCGCCGGATTCCGCGAGGCGGATACCGCGCTGTATCACGATCGCGACAACTTTGAAGCGGTGCTGGATCTGCAGGCTGATGACGCAAGCCTGGCGATGGCCGAGCAGGAGCGTTTGGCCGAAGACCTGCGCTTGCTGTACGTGGCACTTACCCGTTCGGTGTATCACTGTAGCGTAGGTGTGGCACCGCTGTTTCGCGGCACGCGCAAAAAAGAAGGCGAGAGCGATCTGCATAAAAGCGCACTGGGCCATCTTTTGCAGCGTGGTGAAGCGGCGACAGCGGCACAGCTGGAAACTTTACTCAATCAGCACAATGTCGCGGGTACCGAGGTGATGCACGTGCAGGAACAGGTAGCCGAACGCTGGCACGCGCCTGATCCCGCTCATGACACATTGGCTGCCCGCACCGTTAGCCGCACGCTGGTGGAACCCTGGCGCGTCACCAGCTACTCAGGCTTGCAGCAACACGGTAGCCAGCGACTACTTGATGTGATGCCACGCTTCGATCTGGAAGCCGCAGGCGAAGAACAGCAGGAAGAGATCGCTGAAGCTGCACTGACACCGCACCATTTCCCGCGCGGCGCCGCGCCGGGGACTTTCCTGCATGAACTGTTCGAATCTCTCGATTTCCCACATCCCCCCACGGCCGCATTGCTGGAGCAACATCTGCAGCAGAATGGGTATCCATTATACTGGCAACCGATACTGACGGATTGGATTGCGCGCGTAGTGAGTACGCCGCTCAACGATCAGGGGATACAGCTCGGTCAGGTACAGACCAGCGATCGACTCGTGGAGATGGGCTTCTACTTGCCGATTGACGGTTTGCTGACCGCGAATGATCTGGATGCGCTGATCCGTCAGGATGCTTTATCGTCCGATGCGCCGCCGCTCGATTTTCGTGAGGTACAGGGCATGTTGAAAGGCTTCATTGACCTGGTGTTCCGCTGGCAAGGCAAATATTACCTGCTGGATTACAAATCCAACTGGCTGGGCGACAGCCACGAAGCTTATACACCAGCAGCGATGAGACAGGCGATGATCGACCACCGCTATGATTTGCAATATCAGCTCTACACGCTGGCGCTACATCGCTATCTTCAACATCGCGTGGCAGATTATGACTACGAGCAGCACTTTGGCGGCGTGTTTTATCTGTTCCTGCGTGGCATGGATGGCACTTCACCGGCCAACGGCGTATTCCACACACGGCCAACTCTGGATTTTGTTTCACAACTGGATAGCCTGTTTCGCGGGCAGGGAGCCTCGGCATGAGTGGCATTACAGCGCTACTTCAACAGGCGGTTGAGCTGCGTTTGCTGCGCTCACTGGATGTTCAGTTCGCCCTGTTGCTGGCGGATGGCACGCAGCCAGCACGCCTCCTGGCGGCTGCCTGTCTCAGCGCGGAAGCGGGTGAGGGGCACGTCTGCTTACCGCTGTCACAGCTGAGCCGTGAAGGGTTATTCAATGGCCGCCATCCTGAACTGGCGCAGGCCATCTGGCTGGCGGCGGGCGAGCCGCAGGACTGGACGCAAATTCTGGCTGGCTGGCCTGCTCTGAGCAACAGCAACAACGATCAGGCAGCACCGATTGTACTGACCGAAGGCCGTCTTTATCTGCATCGTCTCTGGCACCATGAAGGGCAGGTGGCGCGTTTCTTTCAGGCGCAGTCTGCTCCGCAGGCATTTCCTGATGGAGAGGTGCGTGCTGTACTGGATAACCTGTTTGGTACTGAACCCGATGACTGGCAAAAAATCGCGGCAGCGGTGGCGCTAACGCAGAAAACAGCAGTCATTTCCGGCGGCCCAGGCACCGGGAAAACCACCACCGTGGCAAAATTGCTGGCGGCATTGATTCGCCTGAGCCAGGGTGCACTGCGCATTCAACTGGCAGCCCCGACCGGCAAAGCGGCGGCGCGTTTAACCGAATCGCTCGGTAAAGCGCTGCAAAAACTGCCGGTCAGCGACACTGAGCGCCAACGCTTCCCAGCGGAAGCTACCACGCTGCACCGTTTGCTCGGTGCCCAGCCCGAAACCCAGCGCTTGCGCTATCACGCCGGTAACCTGCTGCATCTGGATGTGCTGGTGGTGGATGAAGCCTCAATGGTTGATTTGGGCATGATGGCCAATCTCATCGCCGCACTGCCACCCCAGGCGCGCGTGATTTTTCTTGGTGACCGCGATCAGCTGGCGTCAGTAGAAGCCGGGGCGGTACTGGGCGATATTTGCCGCTGTGCGGAAGCGGGATACAGCGTCGCGCGTGCAGCCCAGCTGAGTGCGTTAACCGGTTGCCAGGTTGAAGGCCACGATGATGACAGCGCGCCAGCCGTGCGCGACGCCATCTGCCTACTACGCAAGAGCTATCGCTTTGATGCTAACTCGGGCATCGGCAAGCTGGCGGCTGCGGTCAATGCCGGTGAGCCAAAGGCGGTTGAGGCCGCATTTAACGCGGGCTTCAGCGATATATCACGCCAGCCACTCAATGATGGCGAGGCCTATCAGGCAATGCTGAATGCTATCGCGGAAGGCTACCGTCCATTCCTGCGGCTGGTGAGCCAGCGAGCACAGCCCGCAGAGATTCTGCACGCATTTGGGCATTATCAGCTGCTGTGCGCATTGCGCGAAGGGCCGTTTGGCGTGCAGGGATTAAATCAGCGTATTGAGCAAAAACTGATGCAGATGCAGCTGATTCGTCGTCCGCTGGGGGGGAGCCGCTGGTATCAGGGCCGTCCGGTGATGGTGACTCGCAATGACAGCGCGCTTGGGCTGTTTAACGGCGATATTGGCATTACGCTGTTTGATGATGAAGGGCTGCTGAAAGTTTTCTTCCCGTTGCCGGATGGCAGCATCAAAGCCGTACAGCCAAGCCGGTTACCGGCGCATGATACGGCCTGGTCGATGACGGTGCATAAATCGCAGGGATCGGAGTTCGACCATACCGCGCTGGTGATGCCGGCACAGTTTTTACCGGTACTCACCCGCGAACTGATTTACACCGCCATTACGCGTGCGCGCAAACAGTTAACCCTTTACAGCGATGAAGGCGTATTTCGTCGTGCGGTGCAATTACGCACTCAGCGTCGCAGCGGATTGTTGGACCGGTTAAGCGGAGAGTCATTCTGAGCGAGAGTTGAGGTCGGTAAAGAAACCGACCGCAGGCAATGCAGATGTTTTATTGGATGCGCGTGGATGCGCATCCTGACAACGTTATCAGTTTAAGACGTTGGGCAATTCCAGACCGTTTAGCGAAACCTACCCTACGCTGCCTTTAACCGCGCTAGCTGGCATTCCCCGCCGTTAGCGCAAATCCGCCATCAACACTTTTGAACGGCGCTGATAGTTATACATCTGCTTCTTACTCTCCGGCAGTGATTCAATATCCACCGGCGTAAAGCCGCGTTCCTGGAACCAGTGAATACTGCGGGTGGTCAGCACAAACAGCTTCTTCAACCCCATCTGGCGTGCCTGCAGGGCTACGCGCTCCAGCAGCAACTCGCCGCGTGAGGAACTGCGGTAGTCAGGATGCACCGCCACGCAGGCCATTTCACCAATCTGCTCATCCGGGAACGGATAGAGCGCGGCACAGGCAATGGTCAGGCTATCGCGCTGAATAATGGTGAACTTGTCGATCTCCATTTCCAGCTGCTCGCGAGAACGACGCACCAGAATGCCTTGCTGCTCCAGCGGGCGAATCAATTCGAGAATACCGCCGATATCGTTGATGGTGGCGCGGCGAATCTGCTCAGCGGACTCCATCACGATCTGCGTACCAATACCGTCACGGGAGAATAGCTCCTGAATCAGCGCGCCATCTTCCTGATAGCTAATCAGATGGCTACGACGCACGCCGCTGCGGCAAGCTTTCACCGCACCACGCAGGAAACGCACGGTGCCCGACAGGAAATCACCGTCGTTCTCCATCTCATCGATACGCGCCTGCGCTTCGTTGGGGAACAGCTCAGAGATAATGGTACCTTCGCGGTTGGTGACGCCTTGTTCAGAGCAGAAGCCAATCATTTTCTCGGCTTTCAGCTTAATCGCCAACTGCGTGGCCACTTCTTCTGATGTCAGGTTAAAGCTTTCACCGGTCACCGACACCGCGACTGGGCCGAGCAGCACAATGGCATCATTATCCAACTGACGATGGATGGCTTCTTCATCAATACGACGAATACGGCCGCTGTGGCAGTAGTCCACGCCATCATCGACGCCCAGCGGCTGGGCAATAATAAAGTTACCGCTTACCACGTTGATGTGCGCGCCCTGCAGCGGGGTGTTATTCAGGCTCATCGACAGACGTGCGGTGATATCCAGCTGCAAACGTCCTGCTGCCTGCTTCACCAGTTCCAGTGATTGGGCATCGGTTACGCGCGTGTGTTTGTGGTAAATCGGTTCCAGCTGCTGTTGCGCCATGCTGGCATCAATTTGCGGTCTGGCACCATAGACAACCACCAGGCGAATGCCGAGACTATGCAACAAGCCAATGTCGTTAACGATGTTGGAAAAGTTCTCATGCTCGATAGCTTCGCCGCCAAGCATAATGACAAAGGTCTTGTCACGGTGGGCATTTATATAGGGAACGGTATGGCGAAAACCCTGAACCAGTTCAGTACTACGTTCCTTCACGGCAAACCCTCTGTGAATGTTTATTCGTAATTTGTGTATTTTTATGCTCTTTTGCCAGCTAATGCAAGCGCCGGGCCTGACGTTACTTTACGATTTTCCTGATGCAACCCATGCTAACAGCCTGCATTATCTGGTTTTTCTGGCAAAACATGACACGGCTTGCTAAGCAAAGTTTTCGCCTTTCACTCGTCGATTGACGATATTTTAGACATTACACAGCAGTTGGAGCGGCATGTCCGAAGCATTTACACGACGACGATTATTACAGGGTGCGGGCGCGCTCATGCTATTAAGCGTAACGCGAACCGGGCTGGCGGCCAGTCAGCATATTGTGGCGGTGCGCATCTGGCCTTCGTCAACCTACTCCCGAGTGACGCTGGAGTCGAACGTCCCCCTCAAGTACAAACAGTTCACGTTGAGCAATCCCGATCGTCTGGTGATCGACATCGATAACCTGCATATCAATCCGGTCCTGAGAGGGGTGGATAAGCAGGTGCGCGTTGACGATCCCTATATCAAACATGCGCGAGTTGGCCAGTTTGATGCCAACACGGTGCGGGTGGTGCTGGAACTGAAACGCAACGTGGCGCCGAAGATCTTCACGCTGGCACCGGTTGCGGGCATCAAACATCGCTTAGTGGTCGATCTCTATCCGAGCCAGCCCTCGCCGGAAGAGGATCCGCTACTGGCGTTACTGAACGATTACAACCAGGGCGATCTTGAGCGAGATCAACCGGCGCAAGCACCTTTGCCGGGCAAAGCGGGGCGCGACCGTCCGATCATCATCATGATCGATCCCGGTCACGGTGGCGAAGATCCCGGCGCACATGGCAAATACAAAACGCGCGAAAAAGACATTGTGTTGAAGATTGGTCGCTATCTGAAGGCGCTGATCGACAAAGAGCGCAACATGAAGGCGTATATGACGCGCAACGAGGATGTGTTTATCCCGCTGCGCGTGCGGGTAGCGAAAGCACGTAAACAGCGCGCCGATCTGTTTGTCTCGATTCACGCCGATGCTTTTACCAGCCGTGCGGCGCGTGGTTCGTCGGTGTTCGCCCTTTCGACCAGCGGCGCAACCTCAACTGCCGCGCGCTTCCTGGCACAAACCCAGAACGAATCGGATCTGATTGGTGGGGTGAGCATGAGCGGTGACCGCTATCTGGATCACACCATGTTCGACATGGTGCAGCGGCAGACTATCAGCGACAGCCTGAAGTTCGGCAAAGAGGTGTTATCGCGCATGGGCCATATTAATCACCTGCATAAACGCACGGTGGATCAGGCGGGGT
The DNA here is from genome assembly GCF_037153115.1 of Pantoea sp. USMM079. Lineage (NCBI taxonomy): Bacteria > Pseudomonadati > Pseudomonadota > Gammaproteobacteria > Enterobacterales > Erwiniaceae > Pantoea > Pantoea sp. USMM079. The sequence continues at coordinate 86,779 of NZ_JBBCKX010000014.1, read as the reverse complement.
TTGCGGTGCTTAAAGCCCCAGATATTCCGTCGATTCTGGTGGAGACCGCGTTTATCAGTAATGTGGAGGAGGAGCGTAAGCTGCGCACGCCGCGTTATCAGCATCAGGTGGCTGAGGCGATTCTGCATGGGATTAAGGCGTATTTCGATAAAGGTGCGGTGCTGGCGCGTCGCTGAGAGGAGGGCGGCCACTGCGCCGCTTTTTTTACCGGAAGCCAAAAACAAAAAAACACCCGTTAAGGTGCTTATCTGTAATTGGTTGCGGGGGCCGGATTCGAACCGACGACCTTCGGGTTATGAGCCCGACGAGCTACCAGGCTGCTCCACCCCGCGTCCGTCTGCCGCGTTAAGCGACTTTTCACATTGTATTCTTCTTAAGACAATTGGTTGCGGGGGCCGGATTCGAACCGACGACCTTCGGGTTATGAGCCCGACGAGCTACCAGGCTGCTCCACCCCGCGTCCGTCTGACGCGTTACACGACTTTCAAATTGTCTCTTCACTTAAGAAGAATTGGTTGCGGGGGCCGGATTCGAACCGACGACCTTCGGGTTATGAGCCCGACGAGCTACCAGGCTGCTCCACCCCGCGTCCGTGGATGCGCACTATACTCTCGACGCGCGGCGATGCAACCCCTTTTTGTGTTAAAGCCTTAAATTTACAGCCAGTTGGTGATTAATAGTGCCATTGGGCGATTAATTGTACAGATGTGAGCGCGGTAACTCGTGGCGGATTTCATTCTCTCTGCCCCTTTGTTATCGTCGCGGTGCAAACAACCGAGAAAAAGAGAAAGTGATGAAAGGACATTGGGCGAAGTATGCACTTACTGGCGCGTTTCTCGCGCTGTTAGCAGGTTGTAGTTCTAAACCGACTGACCGTGGTCAGCAATATATTGATGGCAAGCTGGAGCAACCGCTTGGGCTGGTCAATGAACCGAATGCCAAAGGGCGTCCGGTGAATGGCAGAGATTTTGGTGTGCAGATTCAGCAGATTCAGAGTGCCTCCAGCGGCTTATACAGCCGCAACACCGGCACTTACAGCGCTATTCAGAACTGGCTGCTCTCCGGTGCCGATACCCGTCAGTTGAGCCAGTTTGGACTTAATGCTTATCAGATGGAAGGCACCGATAATTACGGTAACGTGCAGTTTACCGGCTACTACACCCCTGTGGTGGAAGCACGCTACACGCGTCAGGGTGAGTTCCAGTATCCCATTTATCGCATGCCACCGCGCACGCGCGGTCAGAAGCTGCCGAGCCGTGCTTCTATATATAGTGGCGGACTTGATGATCGTTACGTGATTGCCTGGAGCAACTCGCTGATCGACAACTTTATGATGGACGTGCAGGGGAGCGGCTACGTTGATTTCGGCGACGGTCGCCCGCTGCGCTTCTTTGGCTACGGCGGCAAAAATGGCTGGGCCTATCACAGCATCGGCAAAGAACTGATCGATCGTGGTGAAGTGAAGCGAGAAGATATGTCGATGCAGGCGATTCGCCAGTGGGCACAGGAACATACGCCGGAGCAGGTGCGTGACGTGCTGGAGACCAACCAATCATTCGTGTTCTTTAAGCCAGAAGAGTATGTGCCGGTGCGCGGTGCCAGCGCAGTGCCTTTGATTGCCAAAGCGTCTGTCGCATCCGATCGTTCATTGATTCCCGCAGGTACGGCGCTGTTAGCCGAAGTGCCGCAGTTGAACGATAAGGGCAAATTTAACGGCAAGTATGAGATGCGCCTGATGGTGGCACTGGATGTGGGTGGGGCGATCAAAGGTCAGCACTTCGACATCTATCAGGGTGTGGGTCCAGACGCTGCGCATCTTGCCGGATTTTATAATCACTATGGCCGCGTTTGGGTGCTGAAAGCCGCGCCAGGTGCAGGACAGCCGCTGTTCAGCAATCCGCAAAATGGCAATAATGGTTCACTGATTATCGGGGCGAATTGATATTCTTCCCTGCAGCAAATCAGCGGGAGTATTCAGCTGATTTGCCATGGGTCGCCAGTCTTCGCGATCCAATGCGTCCATCACTGTTTCTGTAGGGTGCGTATTCCTGCGCACCGCATCAAAAGGTTTGATATGAAAGTAGTCAGCGATGCCTGGCGGCAACGTTTTGGCGGTACGGCACGTCTGTATGGGGAAGAGGCGCTGCAGCGTTTTGCCGACGCCCATTTTTGTGTGATTGGTATCGGCGGTGTCGGTTCGTGGTCCGCCGAAGCGTTAGCGCGCACCGGGATTGGTAAAATCACGCTGATCGATATGGACGACGTCTGCATTACCAACACCAATCGCCAGATCCACGCCCTGCAAGGAAAAGTAGGACAAGCGAAAACCGAGGTGATGGCGGAGCGTATTCGCGCCATAAATCCTGAGTGCGAAGTGATCTGCATTGATGATTTCATCACGCCGGATAACACCGCTGAAATGCTGTCAGCCGGTTTTGATTACGTGATTGATGCGATTGACAGTGTGCGCCCGAAAGCCGCGCTGATTGCCTGGTGTCGTCGTAACAAGATTCCGTTGATCACCACTGGCGGTGCGGGCGGGCAGATCGATCCGACGCAGATTCAGGTCAGCGATTTAGCCAAAACCATTCAGGATCCGCTGGCGGCAAAACTGCGTGAGCGCCTGAAGAGTGATTTTGGCGTGATCAAAAACAGCAAAGGTAAGCTGGGCATTGATTGTGTGTTTTCGACGGAAGCGCTGGTGTATCCGCAGCTGGATGGCAGTGTCTGCACTTCCAAAAGTACCGCTGAAGGCCCAAAGCGTATGGATTGTGCGGCGGGCTTCGGTGCGGCCACCATGGTGACCGCCACTTTCGGGTTTATCGCGGTGTCGCACGCGTTGAAGAAATTCCTCGCGCGTGCGGCGCGTCAGGCTGCTTGATGCGCGCGCGCGTGGCGCTGCACTGCATCCGCCAACGCTTTTAAGCCACTGCTGCGTGAGGCGCTAAGCTGCGCACGCAGGCCTAAAGTATCAAACAACGCCAGCGGATCCTGTGCTAACAGATCGGCTGGCGTTTTGCCTTCCACCGCCGTCAACAGCACCGCCAGCAAACCGCGCACGATGCGGCCTTCACTGTCGCCGTAAAAGTGCAGTTTGCCGTTGGGTAGCCGTTGGCTGCTCAGCCAGACACGATTTTCGCAACCGCTCAGCTCAATCTCTGCCGTCTTCACGTCATCTTCCAGAGCAGGCAGCTGGCGGCTGAGCTGGATCAGCTGGCGATAGCGATCTTCCCACTGATGAAAATGGGAAAATTTTTCGGTCAGGCTGGCTTCAGTAATCACATCGCCAAACGGATGTGGGCCGATCAGGGTGGTCATAACGTTATTCACTCAATAGGTCTACGGCATGATGCATGGCGCGCACCAGCGCATCCACGTCCTGCAAATTATTATAGGGGGCGAATGATACGCGCAGGGTGCCGCTGACACCCAGTGCCGCCATTAAAGGCTGTGCACAGTGCTGTCCGGCGCGCAGCGCAATATCCTGCTCTGCCAGCAGCGTGACAATATCGCTGTGATGAATGTCCGCGATATCAAACGCCAGCAGACTGGCATTACCACAACGGAAACTGCGAAAGCCGGGAATCTCGCCTAATTGCTCTTCGGCGAGGCTGGCCAGTTGCTGGCTCCACATCTCTGCTTTTTCAGCGTGGTGATGCGACAGCCATTCCAGCGCCGCGCTCAGGCCCACCACGCCCGCGACATTGGGCGTGCCGGCTTCAAATCGCCACGGTACCGCCTGCTGCGTGAAGCCATTAAAGTCGACGTGCGTTAACATCTTGCCGCCGCCTTGCCACGCATCCATCTCTTCCAGCAGCTCGGCTTTGCCGTACAGCGCACCGATGCCCATTGGTCCATACAGCTTGTGCGCGGAGAAGGCGTAAAAGTCGATGTCCAGCGCCTGAACGTTGGGGGGCGCGTGCACCACGCCCTGTGCGCCATCTACCATCACTTTGGCGCCAACATGATGTGCCAGGGTAATCGCCTGTGCCAGATCCGGACAGCCACCGGTGACATTCGACATCTGCCCAATCGCCAGCAGCTTAGTGCGTGCGTTTAGCAAATCAGGCAGTAGACGAATATCGGGCAGACGATCCGCGCCAATCGGCCATTTCACCACTTTCGCGCCTGCGGCTTGTGCCACCTTTAACCACGGCACCAGATTGGCGTGATGCTCGGCTTCGCTGACTACGATTTCATCGCCAGGTTGTAAGCGCGGTGCCAGCCAGCTGTGCGCCACCAGATTGATGGCCTCCGTGGTGCCACGCGTCCAGACAATCTGACGTTCATTGCTCGCGTGCAGCCATTTGGCCACTCGGCCGCGCGCCTGTTCATACTTCTCTGTCAGGTCGCGTGCTGATTTGAACTGGCTGCGATGCACGGTGCCTGCGCTCAAGCTATAGAACTGCGATGTGGCGTCGATCACAGCCTGAGGCTTCAGGGCAGTGGCTGCGCTATCAAGATAAACGCCCGCATCGCTTAATGCCGGAAACTGCGCACGGAAGGCGGTTGGGGAGAAGATGGTCATACGAAACCCACTGTATTCAATTTTAGGACCAGGCTGAAACCCGGCCGATTCGCTGGCAAAGCTGGAAAAGCGCGTTATGCTATTTATTGCAAGGTTTGAACCGCAACCCGCATAACGAATCGACCTTTACCAGTCGATTTCACTTTTTGCTGCCTCTGGTCAGCGCTTGCGGGTGGTTTAATGCAATCAATCTGCAAGGAGATAGAAGATGAAAAAACTCGCCGCAGTGCTGGCCGTGTGTACCATGGCCTTTACCCTGGCTGCTTGTTCCAGCAATTATGTCATGCATACCAATGATGGTCGCACCATTGTAGCGGACGGGAAACCGAAAGTTGACGATGAAACCGGTATGATCAGTTATAAAGATGCCAATGGCAACGAGCAGCAGATCAATCGTACAGATGTGAAAGAGATGGTTGAGATGGGGCAGTAAGCAGCAAGCCAAAAATTTCCCGGAGAAATTTTTACGTCGCTTCAGTGACGGCCCGAAAGGGGTACACAGGGATGTGTAGGACAAAAAAAAGCACCGCAATTTGCGGTGCTGTATAAAATCACTTGGACAGACAGGGTAAATCTACAGGAATTAAAAGCTTGATCTGCAATCGTCAGATCAAAATGCAAACACAACATCACGACCACAAGCCAAAAGCTCTCCAAAAGTCTGCGATCTCTCGCACGTTTCCAGAAATCTTTTCGTTCCGGCTCAGGAAGTGCGGCAACTATAGGTATTTGCTGGAGCTTCCTCAACGGACAAATTATAATGTCTCGGATTAAAATAACTAATACGTAACGACCTTGTATAAGTCGGACTGTTACCTTGTGAATCCGCTGATGGAAAACCATGTCTAAACGCCTTCCACCGCTTAATGCTTTACGCGTCTTCGATGCTGCAGCCCGCCATTTAAGCTTTACAAAAGCCGCTGAAGAGCTGTTTGTCACCCAGGCAGCTGTTAGCCACCAGATTAAATCTCTGGAAGATTTTCTCGGTCTAAAGCTATTTCGACGGAGGAATCGTTCGCTTTTACTGACAGAAGAAGGTCAAAGCTACTATCTGGATATTAAAGAGATCTTCTCGGCTATCAACGATGCGACGCGTAAACTTCAGGCGCGCAGCGCGAAGGGTGCTTTAACCGTCAGTCTGTTGCCCAGCTTTGCCATTCAATGGCTGGTACCCCGTCTTTCCAGCTTTAATATGGCTTATCCGGGCATCGATGTGCGTATCCAGGCGGTGGACCGTGATGAAGAGAAACTGGCCGATGATGTTGATGTGGCGATTTTCTATGGGCGCGGTAACTGGCCGGGTCTGCGCGTTGAGAAACTGTATGCCGAATATTTGCTGCCGGTCTGCTCGCCCATGTTTCTGACTGGCGACCATCCGCTTAAAACGCCCGCCGATCTGGCACACTTTACGCTGCTGCATGATGCTTCGCGCCGCGACTGGCAATCCTATATCCGTCAGCTAGGATTGCAGCACATTAATGTGCAGCAGGGGCCGATCTTCAGCCATAGCGCGATGGTGCTGCAGGCGGCGATTCACGGCCAGGGCGTGGCGCTGGCTAATAATGTGATGGCGCACAGTGAAATTGAAGCTGGACGGCTGGTCTGTCCATTTAATGACGTGTTAGTCAGTAAAAATGCTTTTTATCTGGTTTGTCATGACAGCCAGGCAGAACTGGGTAAAATAGCCGCCTTTCGTCAGTGGATCCTGGAAAAAGCCGCAGCTGAACAAGAAAAATTCCGCTTTCGCTACGATCACTAACGCGTTGAGTGCTGCACATTGATGTGCAGTGTCATCCTGAGGAACAATGAATGTCCAGTCGTGCCATGTTTGTGTTTGCCGCCATCAGCGGATTTCTGCTGGTGGCCTTTGGTGCTTTTGGGGCACACGTGCTGAGCAAATCGCTCGGCCCGGCCGAAATGGCGTGGATCCACACCGGTCTTGAATATCAGGCCTATCACACATTAGCGGTGATCGGTCTGGGTGCAGCCATGCTGCGTCGCGCCAATATCTGGTTTTACTGGAGCAGCGCTGCGCTGGCGCTTGGCACCGTGTTGTTCAGTGGCAGCCTGTATTGTTTAGCGTTGTCGCACTTGAAGTTTTGGGTTTTTGTTACGCCAGTGGGAGGGTTGTTCTTCCTGATTGGCTGGTTCTTGATGTTGATTGGCGCATTGCGTCTTAAACGAAAGGCGGATCGCCATGAATAAAGTTTTACTCTATTGCCGTCCTGGCTTTGAGAAAGAGTGTGCGGCAGAGATCAGCGCCAAAGCCGCTGAACGTGAAGTTTACGGTTTTGCCCGTGTCAAAGATGATTCTGGTTACGTGCTCTATGAGTGCTATCAGCAGGAAGATGCCGAAAAGCTGATTCAAACGCTGCCGTTTGCCGAGCTGATTTTTGCCCGTCAGATGCTGGTGGTGGGTGAACTGCTGCGCGATTTGCCGCCAGAAGATCGTATTACCCCGATTGTCGGCATGCTAACCGGTGTGGTGGAGAAGGGCGGCGAGCTGCGTGTCGAAGTGCCGGATACCAATGAAGCGAAAGAACTGACCAGGTTCTGTCGTAAGTTAACCGTACCGCTGCGCGCCAGCCTGCGTGAGAGCAAAATCCTGCTCAACTACGAATCGCCGAAACGCCCGGTGGTGCATGTGTTCTTTATTGCACCGGGTACCTGCTATGTCGGTTACTCGCTGCCAGAGAACAACTCACCATTCTATATGGGCATCCCGCGCCTCAAGTTCCCGTCGGATGCGCCAAGCCGTTCAACGCTGAAGCTGGAAGAGGCGTTTCACGTCTTCATCCCGGCCGATGAGTGGGATGAGCGCCTGGGCAGCGGCATGTATGCCGTGGATCTTGGCGCGTGTCCTGGCGGCTGGACCTATCAGCTGGTTAAACGCAGCATGTGGGTGTACGCCGTAGATAACGGCCCGATGGCGCCCAGCCTCATGGATACCGGGCAAGTCACGCACTGCCGTGAAGACGGTTTCAAATACCGCCCATCGCGCAATAACATTAGTTGGCTGGTGTGTGACATGGTGGAGAAACCCGTTCGCGTCGCCAGTTTGATGACGGAGTGGCTGGTCAACGGCTGGTGCCGTGAGGCGATTTTCAACCTCAAGCTGCCGATGAAAAAGCGTTATGAAGAAGTGACGCAAAATCTGGCCATGATGGATGCGGCATTGAAAGAGAAGGGCGTGAATGCCCAGATTCAGGCGCGCCAGCTGTATCACGATCGGGAAGAGATTACTGTACATGTGCGCCGGCTTTGGGCGGCTGTGGGCGGCCGTCGCGACGAACGCTAAATTTCCCGTCATACTTCGCGCCACAGGTGCGTTGGCTACGTTTATACGCCCCAGTCACATACTGATGTATGTCTCTGGGGACTTAATAAACTTGCCGATCCTGCTTCATACTTTGCACTACAGCGGCGTTGGCTGCGCTTGTTCGCCCCGGTCACATACTGGCGTATGCTCCCGGGGACTCACGCACTTGCCGCCTTGCTGTAGTACAAATTATTTCGCAGGATCTCTCGGGTTAAGTTCGTCGCAGTGCAATTTTTTGCACCTATCACCTATCACCTATCACCTATCACCTATCACCTATCACCTATCACCTATCACCTATCACCTATTACCTATCACCTATCAATAGATTCGCGGGTTTATGTGGCAGAGGGTGCTGCAACCGCTATTCAAGCCTTATACCGCAACGTATTTAAATTCCCCTGCAGAACCAAATCGCGTTTTAACGTTGAGACCTGGCGGCAAATCTCTGCTATCTGCTGGTGGTCGCGCAATTTCTTTTGCCACTTTTCCGGAACCTGATCGAACTGCTGATAAAGAGCTTCAAGGGTGCCGAACTGCGTGAGTAAATCGCGGGCGCTTTTGGGGCCAATGCCGGTAACGCCGGGGATTTTGCTGCTGCTAATGCCGCACAGTCCCCAGTAATCGGGTAATTGTGCGGGCGTGACGCCAAACTCGTGCTCGATGAAAGGCACGTCCAGCCAGCGTTTCTGGAAATAATCACGGATGCGGATATTCGGCGCTAAAAGCTGGCAATAACCTTTGTCGGTGGAGACGATAGTTGCCTGATGTCCGGCATCGGCCATTTTCACCGCCAGCGTGGCAGCGAGATCGTCAGCTTCATCGAGATCGGCGACCCAGCAACGCACGCCGACAGCCTCAAAGGCCTGCTGGATAACGGGCATCTCCATCTGCAAATCATCCGGCATCGGTGGGCGGCCCGCTTTGTAATCGGGCAGCAGTTGATGCCGCCAGCCAGGGTGGCGATCGTGGCTATCGAATACCGCCACGACGTGCGTCGGTTGCGTGTGGCCTAAAAGCTGATGCAGCGCGGCAACGCAGGCTTCGCGGCAGGGCGTGCCTTGCACGGCATGCAAACGGCGGATCAGGTTCAGCGCATCAATAATCAGAAGATGAAACGACATAGTGATAATGGCAGCCCGCAGGCTGCCTTCCTGATGGGTTATTTAATGATTTCGTAGCAGGGGATGTAGGCACTGCCTGGTAACTTCATACGCTGCTGGGCGACGAAGCCCTGCAGCAGTTCATCCATGCGATGCATGATGTCGGCGTCGCCGTGCAGTTTGTACGGACCTTTTTCACGAATTTCGCGGATGCCCACTTCCTTCACGTTTCCTGCCACGATACCTGAGAAGGCGCGACGCAAATCAGCGGCCAGTTTCTCAGCAGGCTGGTTCGGGAACAGTTTCAGATTGGCCATGTTTTCGTGTGTTGGAACAAACGGCACCTGCAACTCTGGCGCGATGCGGATTGACCAGTTAAAGCTATAAGCATCGCCAGTTTCACGACGATACTCTTTCACCTGCGGCATCGCTTTCTTCATCAGACGCGCCACTTCAGCAGCATCATCAATGATGATCTTGTAGTGCTTACGCGCGGTTTCACCCAGCGTATTAACAATGAAATCATCCAGAACGCGGAAGTAGTCGGCGCTCTCTTTCGGGCCGGTGAGAATCAGCGGCAGAACCTGATCGCTGTTGTGTGGATTCATCAGAATCCCCAACAGATACAGCAACTCTTCTGCGGTGCCAACACCACCCGGGAAAATCACGATGCCATGGGCAATACGCACGAAGGCTTCAAGGCGTTTTTCGATATCCGGCATGATGATCAGTTCATTCACCAGCGGATTCGGTGGCTCAGCCGCGATAATCGACGGTTCGGTCAGACCAATGAAACGGCTGTCATGATAGCGCTGCTGGGCATGACCCACCGCGGCACCTTTCATCGGCGCTTCCATCACGCCAGGCCCACAGCCGGTGCAGATGTTGAGTTCACGCAGGCCCATTTGCGTACCGACATTGCGGCAATACTGATACTCCACCGCGTTAATCGAGTGACCACCCCAGCACACCACGGTGTTGGGATATTCGCCAATGTGCAGCGCACGCGCGTTACGCAGAATCGAAAACACCTGATTCGTGATGTGAGCGGAATCATCAGCGTTTTTCTGATCGCTGCGCTCAAGCTGGCCATTCACAAACAGAATATCGCGCAACACGGCAAACAGGTTGGCCTGCAATGAGCGGATAATACGGCCATCAACAAAGGCTTCTTCCGGAGGATTAATCAGTTCGAGTTTGACGCCGCGCTCACGGCGCAGCACGTTGATGTCGAAATTTTCAAAACGGGAGAGCAGTTCCTGACTACTGTCGGTCTGGCTGCCGGAGTTGAGCACCGCGAGTGAGCAGTTGCGAAAAAGCTGGTAAAGGTCGCTGCTGGCCGTTTGCTTCAGCATGTCGACTTCCAACTGGGAGAGCAGATCCATTGAGCCAAGCGGGCTGATATGTGTAATCAAGAGAACTCCTTTACACGCAAATGCGTGGCGGGTGACGCTGCGCTTAACTTGCTGAACGCAGTGACGAAAATCCTTCGGGACGCAGGTTTAGACCTTAGCGCCTTTGACAGAGTAACGTTGTACGCAGTGAATGCTCAAGTGGAACCGCGCATCCGTGCTGCGGCCTGCGAGGCGTCTCGCAATCTGTTACTGACGGACCAGGCGCGAAAACCCGGGAGAGAAGGGGACGTTGCTGCGCCACGGATTAATATCCAGTCCACCACGACGCGTATAACGTGCATAAACAGTGAGGGCTTCTGGTCGGCAAAAGCGTTGAATGTCGTTGAAAATGCGCTCAACGCACTGTTCATGGAATTCATTGTGCTGACGGAATGAGATCAGGTAACGCAGCAGGGCTTCACGATCAATACGTGGGCCTTTGTAGCGAATCATCACAGAGCCCCAATCGGGCTGATGGGTGATCAGACAGTTGGATTTCAGCAAATGGCTCACCAGCGTTTCTTCCACCACTTCACTGCCCGCAGCCTGCACTAAATAATCGGCGTTAAAAGCATAGTCGTGAATCTCGATATCCTGCTCGTCAATGACATCGCCAGTGAAATGGCCGATCGGCTGTCCTTCCACTTCGCCCAGACGGAACAGCGCCACGCTGACCTCGCCATTGGCGCAGGCGCGCAAATCGCGCTCGAGTGTCTGGCGCACTTCGCCCCAGTCAGCGAAACGCGTCTGGTTAAAACTGTTAAGATAGAGCTTAAAGCTCTTGGACTCGATCAGGTTTTCGCTGTCCGCGCGCAGTACCACTTCGCCTACCGCCACCTGCGGCACGCCTTTGCTGTTGAGCCAGGAGAGTTCGTACAGCGTCCAGATATCTGCGCCCTGGAACGGCAGATTATCCGGGTAGAGCCCCAGCGGTTCGCGATTCAGGCTGCGCGGCACCGATTGCAGCAGCGTGTTATCGTAGCGATCAACATAAGCCGTGGGCTTACCTAACGTCAGGCCGCTTAACGCCTGATCGCGGTTTTCAGAAGACATATCGGTTACCACTAAATTCCATCAAAGTGGCTAAGTGTAACCGATCACAAGCGAGAAGAAGAATGATGCAGCAAACCGCAGATGCCCTACGTGAGTTTACCGCCCGTTATGTGCAACATTGGCAGCAGCAGGCTGGACATCTGCCCGCCAGTTCGGATCTGCTGGGTGTGCCATCCCCTTGTATTGTCAGCACGCTGGATGATTGTGTGCTGTGGCAACCACAGCCCTTCACCTTGCCAGCCACGCTGGAAGCCGTCGAGCGGGCACTGGATATTCAGTTGCAATCGGAAATCAGTGCTTTTTACACCTCGCAGTTTGCCGGCGATATGACCGCAACCTTTCAACAGCAGCCGATAACGTTGTTACAGGTGTGGAGCGAATCAGACTTTACCCGCTTGCAGGAGAATCTGATTGGCCATCTGGTCATGAAGCGCCGCTTAAAACAGAGTCCAACATTATTTATTGCCACTACTGAATCGGAGCAGGATGTGATTGCTTTGTGTAATCTTTCCGGTGAAGTGATTCTGGAACAGCCTGGTAGTAAAAAGCGTCAGGTGATGGCGGCAAGCATTCAGACATTTCTTAATGATTTACAACCGGTTAAAGCCTGATTAGCAGATTTCACAGGTTAGATTTGTAAGAGATCTCTCACATCAGGTGTGAGAGATCGCTAGATCATCTTGCAGCTATCCGGAAAACAAAGATGTAAAAATATTGTGAATCATAAGCTTATGGCATCACTCCTAAAATTAGTAGTGTGAGAAATCTATTAACGCGTCTTACTAACTTGTTATTACGATGGTTTCTGACAGAATAGTCACCACTGGCAGGATGCTGGGGATAAAGAGACGTTCAGGAGAATGTCAGCCAGGAGGCAGGAACGTAACGGAGTTTACGGCACATGGAAGGCTTCAGGATGAAGCAGGACACTCAGGATTGAGTCAGGGACACCTCCAGGACGGAGAATGAGAGCCACGTGGATGGTGGTGGGCCAGGATGCTAAGGATAACTGTCACGATGACAGGCAATGGAAAGCAGAGGACAAGTTGTCATGGATGAGCAGGGAGCACAGCGGTGGCGGGAATGCTGCGAACGAAACCGGGAGCACTGTAATCACAGTGCTCCCTTTTTTTATGCCTTTTTTGCACGTTGAACGACTAATGGTATGCTTGCCGCCCAATTTTTCTCTGGAGGTGGCGTATGTCGTCGCAAATGATTATTCAACAGCTGCAGCAGATCGAAGCGGTGATGCGCGAACACGGCCACTGGCAGACGCAATCCCCTGAGCCGGCAGCCTTCGCCAGCACCGAGCCTTTTTGCCTCAATACCATGGAGCCGCTGGAGTGGCTGCAGTGGGTACTCATCCCACGTTTCCATGCGTTAATCGAAGCCGGAGTGCCGCTTCCGCAAAATTTCTCTGTCATGCCTTACTATGAAGTGGCGTTGCCTGCCACCACACCCGGCCATGCGGTCCTGTTGCTGACATTAGGCCAGTTTGATGCGCTTTTTCAGGACCCGACCTCTTAATGCTGGAAATCCTTTATCAAGATGAATGGCTGGTCGCCGTCAACAAACCGTCAGGCTGGCTGGTGCATCGTAGTTGGCTCGATCGCGATGAAAAAGTGGTGGTGATGCAAACGGTACGCGATCAAATTGGTCAGCACGTATTTACCGTGCATCGCCTCGATCGCCCCACCTCCGGCGTACTGTTAATGGCGCTCTCCAGCGAAGTGGCGCATCTACTGTCACAGCAGTTCGAGCAGCATAAAATGCAGAAGACCTATCATGCGGTGGTGCGTGGTTGGCTGGATGGCAGCGCGACGCTCGACTACCCGCTGGTCGAAGAGCTGGATAAGATTGCCGATAAGTTCGCGACTCAGGAACGTACCGCGCAGCCTGCCGTCACTGATTATCGCTCACTGGCGCAAGTAGAAATGCCGGTGGCGATCAGCCGTTACGACAGCGCGCGTTATACCCTGGTGGAGATGTCGCCGCATACCGGCCGTAAACATCAGCTTCGCCGCCATATGGTGCATCTGCGCCACCCGATTATTGGCGATAGCGCCCATGGTGATTTGCGGCAGAATCGGGGGGCAGCAGAGCACTTTGGTATGAATCGATTGATGCTGCATGCCAGTGCGCTGAGTCTGACGCATCCGGTCACCGGAGAACCTCTGGTGATTCGCGCCGGGCTCGATCGCGTCTGGCAAGGCATGCTGGAACAGTTTGGCTGGCAGGATCAGATCCCTGAGGTTCCCAGGGTTGAGTTTGCCGACGAGGCAGTCCAGGATAAGCCAACAGAATAAAGGAGCGGCAAGATGGCAAAGATTGGCATTTTTACAGGTACGGTTTACGGCAATGCATTGCTGGTGGCGGAAGAAGCGCAGCCGGTACTGGAAGCGCAGGGCCACGAAGTGAAAGTTTTTGAGGATGCGTCACTGGCGGATTGGCAGGCTTACAGCAAGGAGGTCATTCTGATTGTCACCTCCACCACCGGCCAGGGCGACTTCCCGGACAATATTGCCCGCTTGTATGTGCAGATACGCGATGAAGTGGGTTATCAACCAGAGCTTCGCTACGGCGTGATTGCACTGGGTGATAGCAGCTATGAGAACTTCTGCGGCGCGGGTAAAACTTTTGATGCCACCTTGCAGGAGCAAAGTGCCAAACGCATCGGTGATGTGCTGCTGGTGGATGCCACTGAAGATCCTGAGCCTGAGTCAGTGACCACGCCGTGGGTTGAGAGCTGGGGTAAGCTGCTGTAATTCTGCCTTCGCTTCGTCTTTGGCAAGCGGCTATCTGAACGGCCTGAAAATATGATGATGATGTTTCAGGCGCGCCAGATTGCATCCTCTCCCTTGTTGGGAGAGGGTGAGATCGCACTCAGGTCACCGGAGCCGGATTAAACACCGCCAGCTGATTGCGAATGCCCCAGCGATCAGACCAGGTTTGTTTGCGACCACTGGCAATCTCCAGTATCAACTCAAACAACCGCCAGCCCACCTGCTCGATACTCTCTTCACCCGTCGCAATGGTGCCTGCATTAATATCCATCAAATCGTGCCAGCGCTCCGCCAGCGCATTGCGCGTCGCCATCTTAATCACCGGAATCGCAGCCAGACCGTAGGGTGTGCCGCGCCCAGTAGTAAACACCTGCAAGGTAATACCTGACGCCATCTGCTGGGTGCCGCAGACAAAATCACTGGCCGGTGTCGCTGCATAGATCAAACCGCGTTGAGTCGGGCGCTGCCCGGGTGACAGCACTTCTACAATCGGACTGCGTCCTGATTTGGCAATCGATCCCAGCGCTTTCTCCACCACGTTCGCCAGCCCGCCTTTCTTATTACCCGGCGAGGGATTGGCGCTGCGGTCGGTTTGGCCCTGGCTAAGATAATCGTCATACCACGCCATCTCTTCCAGTAGGCGCTTACCCACATTTTCATCGACCACGCGCGGCGTCAGCAGATGTATTGCATCGCGCACTTCGGTGACCTCGGAGAACATCACGGTGGCGCCGCAGCGTACCAGCAAATCAGAAGCAAAGCCGACTGCCGGATTGGCCGTCACGCCGGAAAATGCATCGCTGCCGCCGCACTGCGTGCCAATCACCAGTTCTGATGCCGGGCAGGTCTCGCGCTGGCGCAAATTCAGTTTTTTCAGATGGCGTTCGGCGACCTGAAGAATCTCATCCACCATCGCGCCAAAGCCAACATGACGCTCATCCTGTAAACGCACAATGTCGTTGTCATCCAGCGAGATGGCCTGCACATCTGGCGTGCCGGTCAGCAGACGCTCCGGCTGTAACTTCTCGCAGCCGAGACTGACGATCATCACTTCGCCCCCAAAATTGGGGTTCAGCGCGAGGTTATGGATAGTGCGGATCGGCACCACCGCAGCGGGCGCATTGATCGCCACACCACAGCCATAAAGATGATTCAGTGCCACTACGCCATCAACGTTGGGATAGCGTGGCAGCAGATCGCGCTCGATCATTTGCACCACGTAATCCACGACGCCAGCGACACAGTGCACGCTGGTGGTGATACCGAGCAGATTGCGTGTTCCTACGCTGCCATCGGCGTTGCGATAACCCTCAAAGGTGTATCCTTCGAGCGGTGGCAGAGTGGGGGGCACATTGTTCGCCAGTGGCAAACTGTTGAGCGGAGGCGCTTCGGGTAGCGCCACCAGAGATTCTTCAATCCAGCTCCCTTGCGCAATCGGGCGCAAGGCGGTGCCAATCACTTCGCCGTAGCGCAGGATGACGCCGTTTTGAGGAATATCCACCAGCGCCACTTTATGTCCCTGCGGCACGTGTTCGGTGAGCTGCAGGCCATCCTCAAAGCGGGTACCCGCAGGCAAACCCTGATTATTCACCACGATCGCCACGTTGTCGGCGTCGTGTACTTTTATATAAAGCGGTTTCTCTGTTAGCGGTCGGTTCATTGCTCACCTTCCAGTTCGTCGCGCTGTACATGGCAGCGCGTTGTAAATGCTTCCGTCACGTCATCATTTTTTGCCAGCCTCAGTATATGCAGGGGTATTGGCCTGCGCATTGTGCAACTGACTGGCTTTTTGGGGTTTTATTACCTGAGTTTGGTTCGTTTATCCAAATACAAGTGAACAGACTCACAAAGCGCACGTTGGCTGGCTGCTTCTTAATCAATCTATGGGTGAAAAATCAGGTTCCGTGAGCTACGCCGCAGGGATATGTGCAATTGCCATAAAATCAGCATGAATCAATGTTCATCATCATGCGTTCTTCCAATGCCTCGTGGTGGGGCTGTTCCTATACTGATTCTCGTTCTTCAACGTTTGGTTATTCGTCACGACGCATCATCGTTTTGCCATAACAACAATCGCCGTGTTTAACCCGACATCATTCTGATACCCAACGCGATGTGTATGCAGTCAGAGTGAATGTAGCGTTCGCTATATTTCAGGAGTGCATCATGAATAGTTTCAGCCAGACAGCGGAAGCGGTGCAAAAACGCACCAACGCCCGTTACTGGATTGTGGTGATGTTATTTATCGTCACATCATTCAACTACGGTGACCGTGCAACCATCTCGATTGCCGGTTCCGCGATGTCTAAAGATATCGGCCTCGATTCGGTCGGTCTGGGCTATATCTTCTCCGCCTTCTCATGGGCTTACGTTATTGGACAAATACCTGGCGGCTGGCTGCTCGACCGCTTTGGCTCAAAACGCGTTTACTTCTGGAGCATTTTCCTCTGGTCGCTGTTTACCTTGCTGCAGGGCTTTGTCGATCTGTTCAGTGGCTTCGGCATCGTCGTTTCACTGTTCCTGCTGCGCTTTATGGTCGGCCTGGCAGAAGCGCCTTCCTTCCCGGGTAACAGCCGTATTGTCGCGGCCTGGTTCCCGGCACAGGAGCGTGGCACCGCCGTCGCGATTTTCAACTCGGCGCAGTATTTCGCCACGGTGATCTTCGCCCCGATTATGGGCTGGCTGGTGGCCGAAGTGGGCTGGGCGCACGTGTTCTGGTTCATGGGCGGACTGGGCATCATCCTCAGCTTCGTCTGGCTCAAGTTCATGCACGATCCGAACAACCATCCGGGTGTGAACAAAGCTGAGCTGGAGTACATGGAGCAGGGCGGCGCGTTGATCAACATGGATGCCAAAAAAGCCGACCGCAAAGTGAGCTGGGATGAGAAGTGGTATCAAATCAAACAGCTGCTTTCGACCCGCATGATGTGGGGTATCTATCTCGGACAATATTGCGTTAACGCGCTGACCTACTTCTTTATTACCTGGTTCCCGGTTTATCTGGTGCAGGCGCGCGGCATGTCGATTCTTAAAGCGGGCATGATCGCCTCGATTCCGGCCATCTGTGGCTTCCTCGGTGGTGTGTTAGGTGGCGTGATTTCCGATTACCTGATGCGCAAAACTGGTTCGCTGAACGTTGCACGTAAGACTCCCATCGTGGTTGGCATGCTGCTCTCTATCAGCATGGTGATGTGTAACTACACCGAAACTGAGTGGGTAGTGGTGCTGTTTATGGCGCTGGCGTTCTTCGGCAAAGGTATTGGTGCGCTGGGCTGGGCAGTGATGGCGGATACCGC
Organism: Pantoea sp. USMM079; assembly: GCF_037153115.1. Taxonomy (NCBI): domain Bacteria; kingdom Pseudomonadati; phylum Pseudomonadota; class Gammaproteobacteria; order Enterobacterales; family Erwiniaceae; genus Pantoea; species Pantoea sp. USMM079. The sequence goes on along the minus strand of NZ_JBBCKX010000014.1, from coordinate 69,303 downwards.
ACCGAAAGAGATCAGTGGATTGAGCGGTGGCTTGTTCAACATGTTCGGCAACTTCTCCGGCATCGTGACGCCGATTGCTATTGGTTACATCATCGCCGCTTCTGGCTCTTTCGAAGGAGCGCTGATTTATGTCGGGATCCACGCCTTCGTCGCTGCGTTTAGCTTCCTGTTCATCACGGGTGATATCAAACGTATTGAACTGAAACACCGAGCATAAGGACGAACTATGAATACGCAAAGTAGCCCGGTGATCACCGATATGCAGGTGATTCCGGTTGCCGGTTACGACAGCATGTTGCTGAACATTGGTGGAGCGCACAGCGCCTGCTTCACCCGCAACATTGTGGTACTGACCGACAGTGATGGCCATACCGGCGTCGGTGAAGCGCCGGGTGGCGAAACGATCTACCAAACGCTGGTGGAGGCGATTCCACAGGTCAAAGGCCAGCAGGTGGCGCGCATGAACCGCCTGGTGCAGCAGGTGCACAAAGGCAATCAGTCGGCGGATTTCGATACCTTCGGTAAAGGTGCCTGGACCTTCGAACTGCGCGTCAACGCGGTCGCTGCGCTGGAAGCGGCACTGCTGGATTTGCTGGGCCAATGCCTCGGCGTGCCGGTTGCGGAATTGCTCGGTCCGGGCCAGCAGCGTGATGAAGTGACGGTACTCGGTTATCTGTTCTATCTCGGCGATCGTCGTAAAACCGATTTGCCCTACCTGACCGGCGAAGGTGCCAGCCATGACTGGTATCACCTGCGTCATCAGGAAGCACTGACGCCAGATGCGGTGGTGCGCCTGGCGGAAGCGGCACAGGACAAATACGGTTTCAAAGATTTCAAATTGAAAGGCGGCGTATTGCCGGGCGAGCAGGAGATGGAATCCGCGGCCGCGCTGAAAAAGCGTTTCCCGGATGCGCGTATCACCGTTGATCCCAACGGCGCCTGGACGCTGGATGAAGCGATTGGCTTGTGCAAAGGCATGGGCGAGGTGCTGACCTATGCTGAAGATCCATGCGGTGCCGAACAGGGCTATTCCGGCCGTGAAGTGATGGCGGAGTTCCGCCGTGCCACCGGGTTGCCGGTCGCCACCAATATGATTGCCACCAACTGGCGCGAGATGAATCACGCGGTGATGCTCAACTCAGTCGATATCCCGCTGGCCGATCCGCACTTCTGGACGCTGAGCGGTGCGGTGCGCGTGGCGCAACTGTGCGACGACTGGGGCTTAACCTGGGGTTGCCACTCTAACAACCACTTCGATATTTCGCTGGCGATGTTTACCCACGTTGGCGCTGCCGCACCGGGCAAACCGACGGCTATCGATACCCACTGGATTTGGCAGGAAGGCGATCAGCGCCTCACCAAAGAGCCGCTGCAAATCCGCAACGGCAAGATTGCCGTACCGGATAAGCCCGGCCTCGGCGTCGAGCTGGATTGGGATCGTCTGCATCAAGCCAATGCTCTCTACAAATCTCTGCCGGCAGGTGCGCGTAACGACGCCACGGCGATGCAGTATCTGGTTCCCGGTTGGTCATTCGACCGTAAGCGCCCGGCCTTCGGCCGCCGTCATGCATAAGGAGCAGGAAATGAGTCAGACACCAAAAATCACATCGCTGCAGGTCATTCCGGTGGCCGGTCACGACAGCATGTTGCTGAATCTGAGCGGCGCCCATTCACCGTTCTTCACCCGTAACATCGTCATTATCAAGGATAACGCGGGCCACACCGGCGTGGGTGAAATTCCCGGCGGTGAGAAAATTCGTCAGACGCTGGAAGATGCGGCGGCGCTGGTGGTGCAGAAGAGCGTGGGTGAGTACAAAAACATCCTTAACCTGGTTCGCAGTACTTTTGCCGACCGCGATTCCAGCGGACGCGGCAATCAGACCTTCGATCTGCGTACCACCATCCATGTGGTGACTGGCATTGAAGCGGCGCTGCTGGATCTGCTCGGTCAGCACCTGGGCGTCAACGTTGCCTCGCTTCTCGGCGATGGCCAACAGCGTGACCGCGTGGAGATGCTGGGTTACCTGTTCTACGTCGGTGACCGCAAGAAAACCTCGCTGCCTTATCAGAGCCAGGAAACAGACAAGTGCGACTGGTATCGCCTGCGTCATGAAGAGGCACTGACGCCGGATACCGTGGTGCGACTGGCGGAAGCGGCCTATGAAAAATATGGCTTCAACGATTTCAAACTGAAAGGCGGCGTGCTGCGCGGTGGCGAAGAGGCCGAAGCGGTCACGGCATTGGCGAAACGCTTCCCGCAGGCGCGCGTCACTCTCGATCCCAACGGTGCCTGGTCGTTGAACGAGGCGATTCTGCTCGGTAAACAACTCAAAGGCGTGCTGGCCTACGCAGAAGATCCATGCGGGGCCGAGCAGGGCTACTCTGGCCGCGAAGTGATGGCGGAATTCCGTCGCGCAACCGGCTTGCCGACCGCCACCAACATGATCGCCACTGACTGGCGTCAAATGGGCCACACGCTGTCGCTGCAATCGGTGGATATCCCGCTGGCGGATCCACACTTCTGGACCATGCAAGGTTCAGTGCGCGTGGCGCAGATGTGTCATGACTTCGGCCTGACCTGGGGTTCGCACTCTAACAACCACTTCGATATTTCGCTGGCGATGTTCACCCACGTGGCCGCTGCCGCGCCGGGCGCGATTACCGCCATCGATACCCACTGGATCTGGCAGGAGGGCAATCAGCGCCTGACCAAAGAGCCGTTCCAGATTAAGGGCGGCATGGTACAGGTACCGCAAAAACCGGGTCTTGGTGTCGAGCTGGATATGGATCAGGTCATGCAGGCCAATGCGCTGTATCAGAAACACGGTTTGGGCGCGCGCGACGATGCGCAGGCGATGCAGTACCTCGTGCCGAACTGGACCTTCGATAACAAGCGTCCGTGCCTGGTGCGCTAACGTTTCCGGCGCCCCGTGCGGGCGCCTGTTGTAACAGACAGGAGTAAAGACAATGAGCAATGCCTGGCCGAACCACTTTCGTCGCCGTTTGCAGGCAGGGGAAACCCTGATTGGTAGCTGGTGCGCACTTGCCAGCCCGATTTCCACCGAAGTTCTGGGTCTGGCGGGTTTTGACTGGCTGGTGCTGGATGGCGAACACGCGCCCAACGACATCACCACCTTTATCCCGCAGTTGATGGCGCTGAAGGGCAGCCACAGTGCGCCGGTGGTGCGTCCGCCGTGCAACGAACCCATCATCATCAAACGCCTGCTGGATATCGGTTTCTACAACTTCCTGGTGCCGTTTGTGGAGACCGAGGAAGAGGCGATTCGCGCCGTGGCGTCAACGCGTTATCCGCCAGCGGGCATTCGCGGCGTGTCGGTTTCGCACCGCAGCAATATGTACGGCACGCTGCCGGATTACAACGCCACCATCAATGACAACATCACAGTGCTGGTGCAGATCGAAACGCAGCAGGCGGTGGATAACATCGATGCGATTGCTGCCGTTGACGGCGTGGATGGCATTTTTGTCGGACCGGGCGATCTCTCGGCGGCGATGGGCTATCTCGGTCAGCCTGCACATCCTGAAGTGCTGAAAGTAATCAAACACATCTTTGAACGTGCCAAAGCGGCGGGCAAGCCAAGCGGCATTCTGGCGCCGGTGGAAGCCGACGCGCGCCGTTATCTCGAATGGGGCGCCACATTCGTTGCCGTGGGCAGCGATCTCGGTGTTTTCCGCAACGCCACGCAGGCGCTGTGTGACAAATTTAAGAAATAACTGACGAAGAGGAAAGGCAATGAAAATTGGATTTATCGGCCTCGGTATTATGGGCAAACCGATGAGTAAAAACCTGGTGAAAGCCGGTTATTCACTGGTGGTACGTGACCACAACGTCAGCAATGAAGCCGAGCTGGTGGAGCTGGGCGCTACCGTGGCTAAAACGCCAAAAGAGGTCGCCGAACAGGTTGATGTGGTGATCACCATGGTGCCGAACTCACCGCAGGTGAAAGAGGTTTGCCTCGGCGCCAACGGGATTATCGAAGGTGCGAAGCCAGGACTGATTGTGATCGACATGAGTTCGATTGCGCCGCTGGCCAGCCGTGAAGTGCACGATGCGCTGGCAGAAAAAGGCATCAAGATGCTGGATGCGCCGGTCAGCGGCGGCGAGCCAAAAGCGATTGAGGGCACGCTGTCTGTGATGGTTGGCGGCGATAAAGCGGTATTCGACCAGTGCTATGACATCATGAAAGCCATGGCCGGTTCGGTGGTGCACACCGGCGATATCGGTGCAGGTAACGTCACTAAGTTGGCGAACCAGGTGATTGTGGCGCTGAACATCGCGGCGATGTCCGAAGCGCTGTCGCTGGCAACCAAAGCCGGTGTGAACCCAGAACTGGTCTATCAGGCGATTCGTGGTGGGCTGGCAGGCAGCACGGTACTCGATGCCAAAGCGCCGATGGTGCTCGATCGTAACTTCAAGCCAGGCTTCCGCATCGATCTGCACATCAAGGATTTAGCGAATGCGCTGGACACTTCACACGGCATTGGCGCGCATCTGCCGCTGACGGCTGCGGTGATGGAAATGATGCAAGCGCTGAAAGTCGACGGCAAGGGCACATCTGACCATAGTGCGCTGGCTTGCTATTATGAAAAATTAGCTCAGGTCGAGATCACCCGGTAGTTTGCCTGTCCGGTGTCTGCGGATGCCGGACAGCTTACTGCATTAGCAGGACGGAACTCCGTCATCCATCGCGCTCGGATTGCCTATGAAAATTGTCATCGCACCGGATTCATATAAAGAGAGTTTGTCCGCCCTGGAAGTGGCTGCGGCGATTGAAGCGGGATTTAGCGAAATTTTTCCCGACGCCGAATACGTGAAAATACCGGTCGCCGACGGTGGCGAAGGCACGGTAGAAGCCATGGTGGCGGCGACGCAGGGAAGTATTGTCAGATTAACGGTGACCGGACCGCTCGGCGCGCCGGTTGAGGCATTTTATGGATTATCGGGTGATGAGCGCAGCGCCTTTATTGAAATGGCGGCAGCCAGCGGCCTGGAATTGGTGCCGGCCGCGCAGCGTGACCCGTTGATCACCAACTCTTATGGCACTGGCGAGCTGATTAAAAACGCGCTCGATCGCGGTGTTGACCACATCATTATTGGCATTGGCGGCAGCGCCACCAACGATGGGGGATCCGGCATGATGCAGGCGCTGGGCGCTCGCTTGCTGGACCAGCAGGGCAATGAGATTGCCTTTGGCGGCGGCGCACTGCCGCAGCTGGCGCGGATTGAAATCGATCAGCTGGATAAACGTATTCAGCAGTGCCGCATCGAAGTGGCCTGCGATGTCACCAATCCCCTGACCGGTGAAGAAGGCGCCTCGGCGATTTTTGGCCCACAAAAAGGGGCCACGCCGGAACTGGTGCAGCAGCTGGATAAAGCGCTGGCGCACTATGCTGAGATTATCCATCGCGATTTAGACATTGATGTGCTGCACATTGCGGGCGGCGGTGCGGCGGGGGGCATGGGCGCGGCACTGCATGCGTTTTGCCAGGCCGAGCTACGTCGCGGTATTGAGATCGTCACGGAAGCCCTTGCGTTAGCGGATCAGGTGCAGGATGCCGATCTGGTGATTACCGGCGAAGGGCGTATTGATAGCCAGACCATTAACGGCAAAGTGCCGATTGGTGTGGCGAAGGTGGCAAAGCAGTTTAACAAGCCGGTGATTGGCATTGCGGGCAGTTTAACCGCAGATGTTGGCGTGGTGCATCAGCACGGGCTGGATGCGGTATTCAGCGTGTTGTTTAGCATTGGCTCACTGGAGGATGCGTTAGCCAATGCGGCGCAGAATGTGCGACTGACCGCGCGCAATGTGGCGGCAACAATCAAGGTGGGGCAGGCCTTATAGATGCGGCTGATCGCGCGCAATGTCGTGGCAGCGAACAATGTGGGGCAGGCCTTACAGGCGCGCCCCTCTCATCCTAACCCTCTCCCGTTATCGGGCGAGGGGACCGTTGGTGGCGATGATTGAGACGACGAGTCATTCTTTAACCATGCTCGATTAGCGCTCTCTTGTGCTTAAGAGAGGGCATGAAACGTTCCGTTATCCCACGCCCAACACTTTCCTGGCCTCACGCGCCACGTTCGCCATCTCATCACTCAACTCCAGCAATTCCGGCTCCAGCGCTTCGATATCACTCTCCTGATGCAGGCTCTTTTCCAGCTGCTGACACAGCTGTTTCAGTCTGGGCACGCCGCTGTAGCTGGCACTGCCGTGCAGCTTATGGATGATCTCGCGTAGGCCATTAACATCGTTACTGGCCATGGAACCCTCCACGCGCGCTTCCACCTCCGGCAGGAAATCCAGCAGCATCTGCAGCAGATCGCGCGCCAGATCCGGTTTGTTGGCGGCCTGACGCAGTGCCAGCGCCCAGTCGAGCGATGGCGCAACATCCGGCAGTAGTGTGGGTGCCGCCGTGGGGTTCGGGGCATAGCGCTGCAACAGCTGGCTCAGTTTGCCTTCGTCTATCGGCTTCGCCAGATAATCATTCATCCCGGCGCCAATCAGCTGCTGGCGCTCGCCATCCAGCGCATGCGCGGTCACCGCGACAATCGGGGTATTGGCATGCAGCGGCAGGCTACGGATAATTTCACTGGCGCGAATGCCATCGATATCCGGCATCTGGATATCCATCAAAATCACATCCAGCTTGTGTAAACGCGCCTGGCGGATAGCCTGTTCCGCGTTGTCGCACAGAATGATGTGCTGAACCTGCTCCTCCAGCAGCGCACCGATTAACTTCAGATTGGCAGGATTGTCATCCACCGCCATCACCGTCAGCGGCTGACGGGTACTGTGCGGTAAGGCATCGTTATGCAAACTGTGCAAATCCAGCAGCATCGGCAATAAGCGCGTCAGTGAGACAGGTTTGGCGATGCAGCCGGCGATGCCTCGTGCGCGCAAATCGTCGGCGAACAGCATCATCTCGCTGGGCAGCGCCAGCAGTACCGAATCGGCATGGGCGCGCAGCCGTTGAATTAAAGCATCCGGCAGCGTGGCGGGGTGAGGATCGTTCACCGGCAATCCCATCAACAACAGCGGGAAGCGGGTATCCGGCAGCGCTTCCAGTGAAGTGAAATGCTGAACCTGCAGCGGCGTGATGCTAAGCATCTCCTGCACCGCTTTCGCCACCGCCGCATGGGGTTCGATATAGGCTAACGGGATGGCGCGCAGATCTTCCAGCATACGCGGAATGGGCGGCGCGTTGGGATTGAGATCGAGATGAACGTGCACCCAGAAAGTGGATCCCTGATTCTGACGGCTGTGGAACGCGATCTCTCCGCCCATCTCCGACACCAGTTTTTGCGTGATCACCAGACCCAAACCAGTGCCGCCGTGGCGGCGGGAAATACTCGCATCGGCCTGACGAAACGCCTGGAACAGCTGTGACTGTTGCTGCTCAGAAATGCCAATGCCGGTGTCGTGTACCTGAATTTCCAGTTCAACGCGCGTGGTGCTCAGGCTACGCAGCTCAACACGCAAATCGATGTGCCCCTGCTCAGTAAACTTAATGGCATTACCAATCAGGTTAATCATGATCTGCTGTAAACGTAGCGGGTCGCCAATCACATTATCCGGCACCTGTTTTTCCAGACAAACGGTGATCTCGAGTCCTTTGTCATGTGCTGAAGGTGCCAGCAGCACCAGCGTTTCATCCAGCGTGGCGCGCAGCGGGAAGGGGATCGATTCCAGCACCAGTTTGCCGGCTTCGAGCTTTGAGAAATCCAGCACATCGTTGATGATGCTCAGCAGGTTATTGGCCGAGCGTTCAATGGTGCTCATATAATCGCGCTGGTTGGTGCTCAGTCCGGTTTTCAGCATCTGACGGGTAAAGCCAATCACTCCGTTGAGCGGTGTTCGTAACTCATGCGACATATTGGCGAGGAATTCTGATTTAATACGCGCCGCTTCCTGCGCGCGCTTCTTCGCCAAATCCAGCTCGACGTTTTGAATCTCCAGCTGCTCCAGGGTTTCACGCAGATCGTAGGTGGCCTGATCGATATTCTGCTGCATCTCTTCGTGATAAGCGGTGAGCGACATCGCCATGGCATTGATGCCGTTTTTCAGGATGCTCAGTTCGCCCAGCATGTAGCCATCAACGCGGCTGTCGAGTTGGCCGCGACGAATGCGGTCCACGGTGGAAACCATGTTACGAATCGGCCCGGTGACGTCGCGCATTAGACGATAGGCAAACAGCATGGCGATGCACAAACAAAACAGTAAGAGCAAAGTGGCCACAAACACCTCTTTGTACTGCTCCAGCCGCACCGATTGCAGATCGAGTTCAATAGCCACATACCCCAACGGATTACCCGCCGGTTTGGCATCTTCTCCGGGCAGTTCGTCTACGGAATAGCGTTCGGAGATAATCGGGGTTCGCAGCACCATCAAATTGCCGTGGCGCTCGACGGAGACACCATCTTCCAGCGTCGAGATGTCTTCTTTCTGCAACAACGCCAGATTTTGGTTGTTGTTCGAAGTGACGTAGATGTGATTGTTGTTGTCGAAAACGGTAATGGCACGGACAATATCGGAATGACGACGATGCAGCAGGCTGACCAGCTCGCGAATCGCATCACGATTGTGCCAGGTCATGCCGTATTCGCTGGAGACTGCCAGCGGTTCGATAATGTTCGATCCGGCATCGCGCACCTGATGTTGTAATTCGTTATAACGGTGCACCACGAAGAAGGTACTGAGCAGCAGACCAATCATTAACGTTGGCGCCAATATCAAAATCATCATTCGCGCCCGCAGGCTATATTTGGTCATAATTGTGGCCTGGCAACTCCTGGCATTGATATCCCTGTGCACAATCCGCTTGCGATGGCACACCCCATTAATTTAGAGAATTCACAACACTATGGCGCAATTTTACTCCGCAAAACAGCGTGTGGCGACAAAGCAGCGTATTACCGTCACTATCGAAGACCTTGACCCCTTTGGACAAGGTGTTGCGCGCCATAATGGCAAAGCGATGTTTGTCAGCGGCGCACTGCCGGGTGAACAGGCCGAAGTTATGGTCGTGGAAGATAAACGTCAGTTCTCGCGGGCCAAAGCCAAAAAGATTATGCAGCCAAGCGCACAGCGGGAAAAACCGCGCTGTGTGCACTTTGGCGTGTGTGGTGGCTGCCAGCAACAGCATGCCGCGATCGCGTTACAGGAGGACAGTAAAGCACGTGCGCTGAGCCGAATGTTGAGCCGGGAGGCGCCTTTGCCGGTGCAGGTGAAGGAGATCATCAGCGGCAACACCTGGGGCTATCGCCGTCGCGCCCGTCTGGGACTGCAATGGCAGCCTAAACAGCAGCGTTTACAAATGGGGTTCCGCCAGGCGGCCAGCAACGATTTGGTTGAGTTAACTCAATGCCCCATTTTGGTGCCCGAGCTTGAAGCGTTACTGCAGCCGTTGCACCAGTGTCTTAGCAGCTTACAGGCCGCACGGCGACTGGGGCATGTCGAGTTAGTGCTGGCAGATAATGGCCCGGTGATGGTGCTGCGTCATCTTGATGCATTGTCCGCAGGCGATCGTGTAAAACTGGAACGCTTTTCGCATGAGCATCAGCTCATGTTGTATCTGGCGGACGGCAGCGAGCATTTGCAGCCGCTGGGGGATTATGCACCTTTCTACCAATCGTTTGATTTGAAACTGACTTTCAGCCCGCAGGATTTCATCCAGGTGAATGATGGCGTGAATCAGCAGATGGTGACAAAAGCCATTGAATGGCTCGATTTACAGCCCGAAGATCGGGTGCTGGATCTGTTTTGCGGTATGGGTAATTTCACTTTGCCTGTAGGAAAGTTCGTACAAAATGCTGTGGGTGTGGAGGGTGTTGCAGCATTAGTCCACCAGGCAGCGTATAATGCTGAGCTGAATAATCTTAAAAATGTCCGCTTTTTCCAGCACAACCTGGAGGAGGACGTTGCCCACCAGCCTTGGGCAGCGCAGGGATTTAACAAGGTGTTACTGGATCCAGCACGTGCTGGGGCCGCGGGTGTGATGTCGCATATCGTTAAACTTGCGCCGCAACGCGTGGTCTATGTTTCCTGTAACCCAACAACACTTGCGCGCGACAGTCAGGCATTACTGTCGGCGGGCTACCATTTGGAAAGGGTCGCGATGCTGGATATGTTCCCACATACCAGTCATCTCGAGTCCATGGTGCTGTTTAGCAAAGCATAAGCGGCGTTTTCGTCGTTATGGCAGGAGAGGATATGGTTGCGGTTAGAAGTGCGCATTTAAATACGGAAGGGGAATTTGCCCTTGACCAGTGGATCGCCAGTTTAAATATCAATAATCCGCAATCCTGTCAGCGATTGGCGGACACCTGGCGCTACTGTGAAACCGAAACGCACAACCATCCAGATCAGGCTCTGCTGCTGTGGCGCGGTATTGAGATGGTGGAAATACTCACCATGCTCAGTATGGACAACGATAGCCTGCGCGCGGCCTTACTGTTCCCGCTGGCCAACGCGGATGTGGTCAGTGAAGAAGAGCTGGAAAAGTCGTTCGGCAAAGGCATTGTCTCGCTGGTACACGGTGTGCGCGATATGGACGCGATCCGCCAGCTGAAAGCCATCCACAATGATTCTATGGCCTCCGAGCAGGTGGATAACGTGCGCCGCATGCTGCTGGCGATGGTGGAAGATTTCCGCTGCGTGGTTATCAAGCTGGCAGAGCGTATTGCCCACCTGCGTGAAATGAAGGATGCACCAGAAGACGAACGTGTTCTCGCCGCCAAAGAGAGCACCAACATCTATGCGCCGTTAGCCAATCGTCTGGGTATCGGTCAGCTCAAATGGGAGCTGGAAGATTACTGCTTCCGCTATTTGCACCCCGATGAGTACAAACGCATCGCCAAACTGCTGCATGAACGCCGTATTGACCGCGAAGGTTACATTGATAATTTCGTGAGTAACTTACGTGCAGAGATGCAGAAGGAGGGCGTGCGTGCTGAAGTGTATGGCCGCCCGAAACATATCTACAGCATCTGGCGCAAGATGCAGAAAAAGTCGCTGGCGTTTGATGAGCTGTTCGATGTGCGCGCGGTGCGCATCGTGGCAGAACGTTTGCAGGATTGCTACGGCGCGTTAGGCACCGTGCACACACTGTACCGCCATCTTCCCAGCGAGTTCGACGACTACGTTGCCAATCCAAAACCCAACGGTTATCAATCCATTCACACCGTGGTGCTCGGTCCGCAGGGCAAGACGGTAGAGATCCAGATTCGTACTCGCCAGATGCATGAAGATGCGGAGTTGGGCGTGGCCGCGCACTGGAAGTACAAAGAAGGCCCGACTTCCAGTAACGCGCGCGGTGCGGCAGGGCACGAAGAACGCATTGCGTGGCTGCGTAAGCTGATTACCTGGCAGGAAGAGATGGCGGATTCCGGCGAGATGCTGGAAGAGGTGCGCAGTCAGGTATTTGACGATCGGGTGTACGTGTTTACCCCGAAAGGCGACGTGGTCGATCTGCCATCGGGTTCTACACCGCTGGACTTCGCTTATCACATTCACAGTGATATCGGCCATCGCTGCATTGGTGCCAAAATCAGCGGTCGCATTGTGCCGTTCACCTATCAATTGCAGATGGGCGATCAGATTGAGGTGATTACCCAGAAGCAGCCGAACCCGAGCCGCGACTGGCTGAACCCGAACCTCGGCTATATCACCACCAGCCGTGGCCGTTCAAAAATTCACGCCTGGTTCCGCAAACAAGATCGCGACAAGAACATTCTGGCTGGCCGCCAGATTCTTGAAAGCGAGTTGAGCCAGCTGGATATCAGTTTCCGCGATGCAGAAAAAATTCTGCTGCCGCGTTATAACGTCAGCTCGCAGGATGAGCTATTGGCGATGATTGGCGGCGGCGATATTCGTCTCAATCAGATGGTCAACTTCCTGCAGGCCAAGCTCAATAAGCCGAGTGCGGAAGAGGAAGATCGTGAAGCGCTGCGCCAGCTGACGCAAAAATCACATCAGCCCTCATCTGCGCGCAGAGAAAGTGGACGCGTGGTGGTGGAAGGCGTGGGCAATCTGCTGCACCACATTGCGCGCTGCTGCCAGCCGATTCCGGGTGACGATATCGTGGGCTTTATCACCCAGGGGCGCGGTATTTCCATTCACCGAGCCGACTGTGACCAGTTAAGCGAACTGATCTCCCATGCGCCGGAACGTATTGTTGATGCGGTGTGGGGCGAAGATTACTCGAGCGGCTATTCGCTGGTGGTACGCGTCACCGCCAACGATCGCAGCGGGTTACTGCGCGATATCACTACCATTCTGGCGAATGAGAAGGTTAACGTGCTGGGCGTTTCCAGCCGCAGCGACACCAAAAAGCAGCTGGCAACCATTGATATGGATATCGAAATCTACAACCAGCAGGTGCTGGGTCGCGTGCTGGCGCGTCTTAATCAGGTGCCGGATATCATCGACGCACGCCGTCTGAACTGATGTGGCCAGGCCGCCATGAAAGGGCAGCCTGGCATTTACTGTACGCCCGAAATGGCACGTCCAGGTTGTTCTGCGCGTCGACCAGATTTCGGTGCGCCTCAGGGTCGCCATTTTGGCGACCTTTTCCATTTTAACCCCTAAGGATTTCCCCATGACAGCCCTGAATCGTCTGCTCACCATCATGCAAACCTTGCGCGACCCGGAACGTGGCTGCCCATGGGATCGTCAGCAGACCTTCGCCTCCATCGCCCCTTACACGCTGGAAGAGACCTACGAAGTGATCGATGCGATTCAGCGCGAGGACTTTGATGACCTGCGCGGTGAACTCGGCGATCTGCTGTTTCAGGTGGTGTTTTACGCGCAAATGGCCGATGAGCAACAGCGTTTCAACTTCGATGACATCTGCAATGCGATTAGCGACAAGCTGGAGCGCCGTCATCCGCACATCTTTGGTGATGTGCAGGCCGACACCACGCAGGAAGTACTGAAAAACTGGGAAGCGATCAAACACAGCGAGCGCGCAGAGAAGTCACAGCATTCGGTGCTGGATGACATTCCTAAAGCCTTGCCTGCACTGATGCGTGCTTACAAAATCCAGAAGCGCTGTAGCACGGTGGGATTCGACTGGAACAACCTGGGGCCAGTGCTGGATAAAGTGCATGAAGAGATCGATGAAGTGATGCACGAAGCGCAGCAGGCGGTGGTCGACAATGACAAGCTGGAAGAGGAGATTGGCGATTTGCTGTTTGCCACCGTCAACCTTTCGCGCCATCTGGGCAGCAAAGCCGAAATCGCCTTACAAAAAGCCAATGATAAATTTGAGCGTCGCTTCCGTCAGGTTGAATCCATCATCAGCGGGCAAGGACTGGCGATGCAGGATGCGACCCTGGATCAAATGGAAGCCGCCTGGCAGCAGGTGAAATGCAGTGAGAACAAAGACTAAGCGGTTATTCTTCAAATTGTCGATTATTCCTGCATTGCGCATAAATTGTCCGCTTGAGCTTACTCGATTCAGCCAAGCGGCAACTTTGTGACGCACGTCAACATTTCACCCTCGTCTATTCGCTATGTTATCGGCTGCAATGCGGGGGGGTGATGTGATTCATCAATTGTGGCTGAGGACGACTTCGGGTATACTATTTTCCCGTCTTGGTTATTCCACCGTCTTTAAACCTAAACTCTCAGGTTCAGCATGACAACGAATTATATTTTTGTGACCGGCGGGGTCGTATCCTCTCTGGGCAAAGGCATTGCCGCAGCCTCCCTCGCAGCCATCCTTGAAGCACGTGGTCTGAATGTGACCATCATGAAACTCGATCCGTACATTAACGTCGATCCGGGTACCATGAGCCCAACGCAGCACGGTGAAGTGTTTGTTACCGATGATGGGGCCGAAACCGATCTGGACTTGGGTCACTACGAGCGCTTCATCCGTACCAAAATGTCGCGCCGCAACAACTTTACGACCGGTCGTATCTACTCAGAAGTGCTGCGCAAAGAGCGTCGCGGTGACTATCTGGGTGCCACGATTCAGGTTATCCCACACATCACCAACGCCATTAAAGAACGTATTATCGAAGGCGGCGAAGGTCATGATGTCGTACTGGTGGAAATCGGCGGTACCGTAGGTGATATTGAATCCCTGCCGTTCCTCGAAGCGATTCGCCAGATGGCGGTTGATGTGGGCCGCGAACACACCATGTATATGCACCTGACTTTGGTGCCGTATATGGCGGCTGCAGGCGAAGTGAAAACCAAGCCAACCCAGCATTCAGTGAAAGAGCTGCTGTCGATCGGTATCCAGCCTGATGTGCTGATCTGCCGTTCTGACCGCGCTGTGCCGGCCAATGAACGTGCGAAGATCGCCCTGTTCTGTAACGTGCCAGAGAAAGCGGTTATTTCCCTGAAAGATGTGGATTCCATCTACAAGATTCCTGGCCTGTTGAAATCACAGGGTCTGGATGACTATATCTGTAAGCGTTTCAATCTGAGCGCACCGGAAGCGAACCTGGCCGAATGGGAACAGGTTATCTATGAAGAAGCCAATCCGGGCGGCGAAGTGACCATCGGTATGGTCGGCAAATATGTCGAACTGCCAGATGCGTACAAGTCAGTGATTGAAGCACTGAAGCACGGTGGCCTGAAAAATCGTGTAACCGTGAACATCAAGCTGATCGATTCGCAGGATGTGGAATCTCGCGGTGTCGAAATTCTGAAAGATCTGGATGCTATCCTGATCCCGGGTGGCTTCGGCTACCGTGGTGTGGAAGGCAAAATGCTCACGGCGCAATACGCGCGTGAGAACAACATCCCTTACCTCGGTATCTGCCTGGGTATGCAGGTTGCGCTGATGGAATTCGCACGCAACGTGGCCGGGATGGCAGACGCCAACTCAACGGAATTTGTGCCAGACTGTAAGTACCCAGTGGTCGCGCTGATCACTGAATGGCGTGATGAAGAAGGCAACGTTGAGCAACGTACTGAGCAGAGCGATCTGGGCGGCACCATGCGTCTGGGTAGCCAGCAGTGCCAGCTGACGCCGGAAAGTAAAGTGCGCCAGCTATACGGTTCTGACGTGATTACTGAACGTCACCGTCATCGTTATGAAGTGAACAATCTGCTGTTGAAGCCGATTGAAGCGGCGGGTCTGCATATTGCGGGCCGTTCCGGCGACGACCAGCTGGTGGAGATCATCGAACTCCCTAACCATCCGTGGTTTGTAGCTTGTCAGTTCCACCCGGAATTCACGTCGACCCCGCGTGATGGTCATCCGCTGTTCGCTGGCTTTGTTAAAGCCGCGCAGGAGCACCAGAAGCGGTTAGCGAAGTAAGAGTTTAACGAACAGCGCGCGAACTTTTCGCGCGTTGTTTGTCTTAGGATTGACTAACTTGTACTGAGGAAAATCGAATGTCCAAAATCGTAAAAGTCATCGGTCGCGAAATCATCGACTCCCGTGGCAACCCGACTGTAGAAGCAGAAGTGCATCTGGAAGGCGGTTTCGTTGGTCTGGCTGCAGCACCATCAGGTGCTTCAACCGGTTCTCGCGAAGCACTGGAGCTGCGTGACGGTGACAAATCTCGTTTCCTGGGCAAAGGCGTGACCAAAGCGGTTGCCGCTGTTAACGGTCCTATCGCTGCCGCGGTAACCGGTAAAGATGCCAAAGACCAGGCGAACATCGATAAGATCATGATCGAGCTGGACGGTACTGAGAACAAATCCAACTTCGGCGCTAACGCCATTCTGGCGGTTTCGCTGGCTGCGGCTAAAGCGGCTGCGGCTTCTAAAGGCCTGCCACTGTACGCGCACATCGCTGAACTGAACGGCACCCCAGGCAAATTCTCTATGCCACTGCCGATGATGAACATCATCAACGGTGGTGAGCACGCGGATAACAACGTTGATATCCAGGAATTCATGATCCAGCCTGTTGGCGCGAAAAACGTGAAAGAAGCCATCCGTATGGGTTCTGAAGTTTTCCACAACCTGGCAAAAGTGCTGAAAGCCAAAGGCATGAGCACTGCGGTCGGTGACGAAGGTGGCTATGCGCCAAACCTGGGTTCTAACGCCGAAGCGCTGGCTGTTATCGCTGAAGCGGTAAAAGCAGCAGGCTACGAGCTGGGCAAAGACATCACCCTGGCGATGGACTGTGCAGCGTCTGAATTCTATAAAGACGGCAAATATGTGCTGGCTGGCGAAGGCAACAAAGCTTTCACCTCTGAAGAGTTCACGCACTTCCTGGAAGACCTGACCAAACAGTACCCAATCGTCTCTATCGAAGACGGTCTGGACGAGTCTGACTGGGCGGGCTTCGCTTACCAGACCAAAGTGCTGGGCGACAAAATTCAGCTGGTAGGTGACGACCTGTTCGTGACCAACACCAAGATCCTGAAAGAAGGTATCGATAAAGGTATCGCTAACTCCATCCTGATCAAATTCAACCAGATCGGTTCTCTGACCGAAACTCTGGCTGCAATCAAGATGGCAAAAGATGCAGGTTACACCGCGGTGATTTCACACCGTTCAGGTGAAACTGAAGATGCGACCATCGCTGACCTGGCGGTCGGTACTGCAGCAGGCCAGATCAAAACCGGTTCTATGAGCCGTTCTGACCGTGTTGCTAAGTACAACCAGCTGATTCGTATCGAAGAAGCGCTGGGCGACAAAGCCCCGTTCAACGGTCTGAAAGAAGTTAAAGGCCAGTAAGGGTCTGTTGATGTGGCCTGATGGGCCGCATCATCGCTGATAAAGCCCCGCCTCGTGCGGGGCTTTTGCTTTTTTGGCACGAAGCAGCTGTGAACCGGTGGTGAAAATCTGCCATAATCTGCGCCTCGAATTTAAGACGTGAGTAAAAAATGTTCTACCCGATTAACGAAATGTTCCAGACCCTGCAGGGCGAAGGATTTTACACCGGTGTTCCGGCGCTGTTCATCCGCTTACAAGGATGTCCGGTGGGCTGTAGCTGGTGTGATACCAAGCATACGTGGGAAAAACTGGCCGATCGGGAGACCTCGCTGGGTGATATTCTGGTGAAAACCGTGGAGAGTGATGCCTGGGGCAGTGCCGATGCGGCGATGCTGATTGAAACTATTCAACGTCAGGGCTGGACTGCACGCCATGTGGTGATCACCGGCGGCGAACCGGCTATTTTTGATTTGCGTCCGTTAACCGAAGCATTAGGAGCCGCCGGCTTTGAGTGTCAGATTGAGACCAGCGGCACACATGAAGTGCACTGTTCGGACGCCACCTGGGTGACGGTTTCACCGAAGGTGAATATGCGTGGCGGTTACGATGTGCTGCCGCAAGCGTTGCAGCGTGCCGATGAGATTAAACATCCGGTGGCGCGTGAGCGTGATGTCGAAGCGTTAGATGTGCTGCTGGCGGGTCTGCATGATGATAAGAAGCGCATTGTGGCGCTGCAACCGATCAGTCGTGGCGATGCCGCCACCAAACTGTGCATTGAGACCTGCATTGCGCGTAACTGGCGCCTTTCGATGCAGACACATAAGTATCTGAATATCGCCTGATTCATCAGGTGTGCATCCCTGCGGCACCTGACTCAAACCTGTTTGAAGGGTCGCCATTGATGGCGACCCTGTTCATTACCGCACCGGCTAAACGATATGGATAGCGACTTTTTCCATTACCCCGCCGACGCATGCTTAGGTTTTATTGCTTTGCTTTATACGCGTCGAAGGCCTGTTTGATCTCAGCCTTAGCTTTCGCCGCATCTTCAAAACCATTCAGCTCAACTTTCTTACGGCCATCTGGCAACTGCTTATACACGCGGAAGAAGGCTTCCAGACGTTCCTGCTCCATTTTCGGCAGGTCTTTCATCTCTTTGATGTCGTCATAGGTTGGGTCGATTTTGCTGGTTGGTACCGCAACAATCTTGTCGTCCACTTCGCCACCATCAATCATTTTCAGCACGCCAATCGGGCGCAGTTTGATCAGTGTGCCCGGTTGCAGTGGCGCGCGGGTGTAGAAGATCACATCCAGCGGATCGCCATCACCGCCCAGTGATTGGGTCAGTGAGCCGTAGTTTGCCGGATAGGTAACCGGCATCGACTGGAAACGGTCAGCCACGATAAAACCGGTTTTCGCGTCGGTTTCATATTTAATCATCCCGCCCGCCGGAATTTCAGTCACGGCATAGAACTCATCCGGTACTTTTTCAGGCTGCGGAAAATCGAGGACGTTTTGCGCCTGAACGGCGGCAGAGGCGGAAACCAGCAAAGCAATAACAGAAAGGCGTTTAACGAAGTTCATTGTTGATTCTCTTGATCTTTAATGAAGGAGACAACAACGTAGAGGGGGGGGATGACAAGGAGATGAAGTGAACGTAAAGAAGCGTATAGCTGAAAGTCAGGCTGCACAGCGGCAGCCCGTCAACAGTGATTAACCTTTATAAGTACAACCTGCGGTACAGGTCTCCTTGATCATCACTGCACTCAGTTCTGGCAGGATCGGTTTCATCTGATCCCAAATCCATTTTGCCAGCACTTCGCTGGTTGGATTTTCCAGGCCAGGAATATCATTCAGATAGTGATGATCGAGACGATCATAAATCGGCATAAACGCCGCCTTCAGTTCGGCAAAATCCATGACCCAACCGGTATGCGCATCCACTTCACCGGTAATTTCTAATCGCACCAGGAACGAATGGCCATGCAGACGACCACACTTATGCCCTTCAGGCACATGCGGCAGGCGGTGGGCAGATTCGAACTGGAACTCTTTAAACAGCGTGGTAGACATAATGGCTCTCAGACTTAAAAACCGCCGAATTCTACCTGAATCACAGATTTTTCGCACCCGCTTACGATGAAAAGGGCATTTTGCGCACGCCTATGCCGCAACATGTTGATTAACGTACTGAATAAACGCGACTTTATTTACCACTTTTGCCGATTAACATTACCCGAAAAACCACTTAGTCATTTTGGTTATTAATTATGTCGAAGGCGTATTTAATCGTTAATATACAGCCCGGTAACCTACCCACTCTTCCGCCATTTATCGGTCCGGACTTCAGACACTGGAATTTTTAACGCGATGACGACTCAGGCACCAGGTTCAATGCTCCCGCTTAATCCGGAGCAACTCGCGCGCTTACAGGCAGCGACCACGGATTTCAACACCACGCAGATGGCCTGGCTTTCCGGCTACTTCTGGGGCATGGTCAATCAGACGCCGGGCGCCGTTGCCGCACCTGCACCGGTGCAGGCAGAAGTGCCAACCATCACGCTGATTTCCGCGTCACAAACCGGTAATGCTCGTCGCCTGGCAGAACAGTTGCGCGATGATCTGCTGGCCGCCAAACTGAGCGTCAATCTGGTGAACGCCGGTGACTACAAGTTTAAGCAGATCGGCCAGGAGAAATTGCTGGTCGTGGTCACTTCGACGCAAGGTGAAGGTGAGCCACCGGAAGAAGCCGTAGCGCTGCACAAATTCCTGCTGTCGAAGAAGGCGCCGAAATTTGCGTCTGGCTCCGCGTTTGCGGTGTTCGGCCTCGGCGATACCTCTTACGAATTCTTCAGCAAAGCTGGTAAAGACTTTGATGAGCGTCTGGCGGAACTGGGCGCAGAACGTCTGCTGGATCGTGTTGATGCCGACGTGGAGTACAAAGAGCAGGCTACGGCCTGGCGTCAACAGCTGACCGAGATTCTAAAAGCACGCGTGCCAAGTGAATCTTCAGTGGTCGCGGCTGTGACGGCTTCTGGCGTGGTGAACGACATCCACAGCAGCCCATACACCAAAGAAGCGCCACTGACCGCCAGCTTTGCCGCTAATCAAAAAATCACCGGTCGCGATTCGGATAAAGATGTTCGCCATATCGAAATCGATCTGGGCGATTCTGGTCTGCGCTATCAGCCCGGCGATGCGCTGGGCGTGTGGTTTGAAAACGACGTGGAACTGGTACAAGAACTGCTGCAACTGGTGTGGCTGAAGGGCGATGAGCCGGTTGATGTTAACGGTGAAAACCTGCCGCTCGCAGAAGCCTTGCAAAAGCATTATGAGTTGACGGTGAACACGCCGCAAATCGTTGAACAGTATGCTGCGCTGTCACGCAATGATGCGCTGCTGGCGCTGTCGGGTGATAAGCCGAAATTACAGAGCTATGCGCAGAGCTTCCCGATTGTCGATATGGTGCGTCAGGCACCGACTGAACTCAATGCAGAACAGCTCACTGGCCTGTTGCGTCCTTTAACACCGCGCCTCTATTCGATTGCTTCATCGCAAGCGGAAACGGATACCGAAGTACATATTACTGTCGGTGCGGTGCGTTATGAGATTGATGGTCGTCAGCGCGGCGGCGGTGCGTCAACCTGGCTGGCGGATCGCATCGAAGAAGACGGCGACATCCGCGTGTTTATCGAACACAACGACAACTTCCGCTTGCCGGCGAATCCGGAAACGCCAGTGATCATGGTCGGCCCAGGCACCGGTATCGCGCCGTTCCGCTCCTTTATGCAGCAGCGTGATAACGATGGTGCAGGCGGCAAAAACTGGCTGTTCTTTGGTAACCCACACTTCACCGATGATTTCCTCTATCAGGTGGAATGGCAGAAATACGTCAAAGATGGCTTGCTGACCAACATTGATTTAGCGTGGTCACGTGACCAGGCTGAGAAAATATACGTACAAGATAAAATCCGCGCCAAAGGGGCGGAAGTGTGGCGCTGGATTGAAGAAGGCGCGCACCTTTACGTCTGCGGCGACGCTAATCGCATGGCGAAAGACGTTGAGCAGGCATTACTGGATGTGGTGGTCGAACACGGCGGCATGGATCGTGAAACGGCTGACGAATTTTTAAGTGAGCTGCGCATTGAGCGCCGTTATCAGCGAGACGTTTACTAATGAGCGAAAAACATCCTGGACCGCTGGTCGTTGAAGGCAAGCTGACCGACGCCGAGCGTCTGAAAAAACAGAGTAACTACCTGCGCGGCACCATTCTCGAGGATCTCGATGATGGCCTGACCGGCGGCTTCAGTGGCGATAATTTCCTGCTGATCCGTTTCCACGGCATGTACCAGCAGGACGACCGCGATATTCGTGCGGAGCGTGCGGCGCAGAAACTTGAGCCGCGCCACGCGATGATGCTGCGTTGCCGTCTGCCGGGCGGGATTATCACGCCAACGCAATGGCTGGCGATTGATAAGTTTGCGACCGATAAAACCATTTATGGCAGCATCCGTCTGACTAACCGTCAGACCTTCCAGTTCCACGGCATTCTGAAAAAGAACGTGAAGCCGACGCACCAAATGCTGCATGAAGTGGGTCTCGACGCGCTGGCCACCGCCAACGACGTGAACCGAAACGTGCTGTGCACTTCGAATCCAGTCGAGTCGGAACTGCATCAGGAAGCCTACGAGTGGGCGAAAAAGCTCTCCGAGCACCTGCTGCCGCAAACCCGCGCATACGCTGAGATTTGGTGGGATAAAGAGAAGGTTGCCACAACGGATAAAGAACCGATTCTGGGCGAAACCTATCTACCGCGTAAGTTCAAAACTACCGTGGTGGTGCCACCGCATAACGATGTCGACCTGCATGCGAATGACCTGAACTTTATCGCCATTGCGGAGAACGGCAAGCTGATTGGCTTTAACCTGTTGGTTGGCGGTGGGTTGTCGATCGACCACGGTAATAAAGCGACTTACGCGCGTACTGCGAGTGAGTTTGGCTTCCTGCCGGTAGAGAAGATCCTTGATGTGGCGGCTGCGGTAGTGACTACGCAGCGCGACTGGGGTAACCGTACCGATCGTAAAAACGCCAAAACCAAATACACGCTGGAGCGTGTTGGCGTCGAAACCTTTAAAGCGGAAGTGGAAAAGCGTGCTGGCCTGACGTTTGAACCGATTCGTCCTTATGCGTTCACGACCCGTGGCGATCGCGTGGGTTGGGTGAAAGGTATCGATAAAAAATGGCACCTGACGCTGTTTATCGAAAATGGTCGTCTGCTGGATTATCCGGGACGTCCGTTGAAGCGCGGCATCGCCGAAATCGCCAAAATCCATCAGGGTGATTTCCGTTTAACCGCCAACCAGAACCTGATCGTAGCCGGTGTGCCAGAGAAGCAAAAAGCGCAGATCGAAGCCATCGCCCGTGAACACGGTCTGATGGAAGCGGTCACGCCGCAGCGTGAAAACTCCATGGCCTGCGTGGCCTTCCCAACCTGCCCATTAGCGATGGCCGAAGCAGAGCGCTTCCTGCCTTCGTTTGTCACCAAGGTTGAAGAGATCATGCATAAGCACGGCGTCGGTGAAGAGCACATCGTGCTACGCGTTACCGGTTGCCCGAACGGCTGTGGCCGTGCTTTGCTGGCAGAGTTGGGTCTGGTGGGTAAAGCACCAGGTCGCTACAACTTACACATTGGCGGCAACCGCATGGGGACACGCATTCCGCGTATGTACCGCGAGAACATCAACGAAGGCGAAATTCTGGCCAGCATCGACGAATTAGTGGCGCGCTGGGCAACCGAGCGTCAGGCTGATGAAGGCTTCGGTGACTTCGTGATTCGCGCTGGCATCATCAAAGCCGTGGTGGATCCCGCCCGTGATTTTTGGGACTCGGAGGCAGTATGACGGTACTTGATCTCGCAGCACTGAATAGTGGCAGCAAAGTCGATCGCATCATGGCACTGGCCGAAAGCAACGTGCAGCTGGAGAAACTCTCCGCTGAGCAACGCGTGAGCTGGGCGCTGGAGAATATGCCGGGCGCTTTCGTGCTGTCCTCCAGCTTTGGTATTCAGGCGGCGGTTCTGCTGCATATGGTGACGCAGCAGAAGCCGGATACGCCGGTGATCCTGACCGATACCGGCTATCTGTTCCCGGAAACTTACCGCTTTATTGATGAGTTGACTGAGAAGCTCAATCTCAATCTGCAAATCTTCCGTGCTGAGACCTCTCCAGCATGGCAGGAAGCGCGCTACGGCAAGCTGTGGGAGCAGGGCGTCGAGGGGATTGAGCAGTACAACCAAATCAACAAGGTCGAACCGATGAATCGCGCGCTGCAAACCCTGGGTGCGCAGACCTGGTTTGCGGGTCTACGCCGTGACCAGTCAGGCAGCCGCGCCAGTTTGCCTGTGCTGGCGGTACAGCGCGGTGTGTTTAAGATTCTGCCGATCATTGACTGGGATAACCGTCAGGTGCACCAGTACCTGAAACAACATGGCCTCAAGTATCATCCGCTGTGGGATGAAGGCTATTTGTCAGTGGGCGATACGCACACCACCAAAAAGTGGGAACCGGGCATGGCAGAAGAAGAGACACGCTTCTTTGGCCTGAAGCGCGAGTGTGGATTGCACGAAGGTTGATGCATCAATAAAAGGGTTGCGGCGTGATTTATCGCGCCTCCCTGCAGCGCCTCTAACGCTGACAGGTGCACGATAAATCGTGCCGCGATCCAATTGTCCTTTAAATCCCTTTTAGCCCTTCAAACGCCTCCGCTGCACGCGTCACGTTCACTTTGGTCACGTCATAATGCGCCACCGCGACAAAGGGATCTTCCGCGAGGATAGTATCCAAACGGGCGCGATCCATCTCCTTCACCAGCACCATACCGCCATTGCGCGGATCTTTACGGCCTGCGGCAATGAAGTCACCACTGTCAAAGTAACGATCCAGCCACTCAATGTGTGGCGCCAGCAGCGCATCGGCTTCTTCTGCCGGACGGAAATAGTTGAGATACACCACGTACATCGCAAATCCTTAAGTTGTTGGGTTAGCCAGCTCAGTGACCAGCGGCAGTAAGATCTTCACGCTATCACGCGTGCGTTGCGTAATCCGGCCCGGTAGCCAGCGATCCAGATAATTGAGGTTATCCCGGTCGGTTTGATGGCGTACGTTGCCCTCCGGGAAGTGGCTGCTGTGCGCCCGTTGCTGCTGTCCATCTTTATTGCCCAGCGCCCAGTTGGCGGCGGTGACATCCAGCAGCGGCATGCCGGCTTTATCAAACGGATTCACGCCCGGATAGTCGCGTGCCGTCAGCGTGTGGCTGGCGGCGGAAATACCGTAGCGATGCGCGAGCTGCACGGCGCGCGCGCTGGTCTGCTTGCGTACCGCTGAGGGCGTATTGGCACCACTGTTAAAATAGAGGTGATCGCCGACGATCAGACTGTTGAGATCAATCACCAGCAGCGTGTTCTTTTTCTCCTGCGCACTCATCCGCGACAGGTAGTCATCCATCCCGTGCAGCCCGGCTTCACCAGCGCTAAGCGCGACAAAGCGCACGCCATAATGCAGTGGGGTTTTACTCAGCTGTTGCGCCAGTTCCAGCATCACACCCAGACCGGACGCATTGTCGTCCACACCTTGTAAACGCAGGCCGCCGAGATTGTTATCCGCTTCATGACGGCTGAGTGGCGTCCAGGTGTCGAGATGCGTGACGATCAGGATCTCTTGCGGCACCGCACCGCTGCGCGCGGCGATCACCGACGTGGCGGAGACTTTACGTGCGCGGGTTTCACCCTTGCGCTCTAACCAGTTGTAGCTGGTATTGAACTGGCGGGTATTACTCTTGTAACCCAGCTCGGTGAATTGCTGTTGCAGATAATCGGCCGTCATCAGCTCAGCAGGGCTGCCGCTCATACGGCCGGGAAAATAGGTGGCGATATGGCGCAGCTGCTGTTCGGCAAAATGCCCCGGCGCATAGGTTGCGGCTTGGGCAAAGAAAGGCAAACCGCCCGCGATCAGTGCAGCCAGCACGGTGCGGCGGAGGGTGGCAAACATAGTTAAGGTCCTTTTGTGACATCCCGTCAGGCTAAAAAAATTCTGGATTAGTATGAAACTGTGACCGCGATTGCACAATTTGAATTGCTCCGAAACACCAGCAATATCATCTGTTAAGCACAAATTGTTATCAGCAATCCTGGGGCGTTATTCCATTCGGTAACTACTAATGCCAATTCGTAATTTCATCTGCCAGAAGGTGGGAAAGTATAGTCGCGTTAACTTATTGTAAAACTAACAAGGTTAACGTGGATTATCTGCCTCTCTTTGCCGATCTCAAAAACCGTCCAGTGCTGGTTGTTGGCGGTGGTGAAATCGCGGCGCGTAAAATCGAACTGCTGCGTCGTGCCGGTGCGCACGTGCGGGTAGCGGCGCGCGACCTTGGCCATGAGTTGCAGGCGCTGCTGGAAATCGACGCCATTGAGTGGATTGCACATCACTTCGATCCGGTTCAGCTGGATGGCGTCTTTTTAGTCATCGCTGCCACTGACGATAACGCGCTCAATGCGCAAGTCTTTGACGCCGCCAATGCCCGCCACAAGCTGGTCAACGTTGTCGACGATCAGCCCAAGTGCAGTTTTATCTTCCCCTCTATTGTCGACCGCTCCCCCTTGGTGGTGGCGATCTCCTCTAGTGGTACGGCGCCAGTGCTGGCCCGCTTATTACGTGAAAAAATTGAGTCGCTGTTACCTGCCAACCTCGGTCAGATGGCTGAAGTGGCAGGACAGTGGCGTGACAAAGTTAAACAGCGCTATCACAGCATGTCGGAACGTCGTCGTTTTTGGGAGCGGGCATTTAACGGTTTGTTCGCCAGCCAGATGTCAGCCGGTAACGTCAACGAAGCGCGCCGCACGCTGGATCGCGAGTTAGAGAACAGCAGCGACAATCAGGGTGAAATCACCCTGGTGGGTGCGGGTCCAGGTGACAGCGGTTTACTGACGTTACGTGGCCTGCAGGTGATGCAGCTGGCGGATGTGGTGCTGTATGACCATCTGGTGAGCGATGAAGTGCTGGAGCTGGTGCGCCGCGATGCCGATCGCATCTGCGTCGGCAAGCGTGCCGGTGCACACTCCGTATCACAAGAAGAAACCAATGCGATGCTGGTCGAGCTGGCGCAGCAGGGCAAGCGCGTGGTGCGTTTGAAAGGCGGCGATCCGTTCATCTTTGGTCGCGGCGGCGAAGAGCTGCAGGCGGCGAAAGCGGCGGGCATTCCGTTCCAGGTGGTGCCGGGCATTACTGCGGCAGCGGGAGCCACTGCTTATGCCGGGATTCCGTTAACCCATCGCGATCACGCGCAGAGCGTGCTGTTTGTCACCGGTCACTTACGCAGTGATAGCGCAGGTATTGACTGGCCGACGCTGGCGCGTGCGCGTCAGACCTTAGCGATTTATATGGGCACGCTGAAAGCGGCAGAAATTGCGGCGGGCCTTATCAAACATGGACGCGCAGCATCAACGCCGGTAGCCGTGATTGGCTGCGGCACGCGTCAGAATCAACAAGTGCTGACCGGTACCTTAGATCAGCTCGAGGCGCTGGCGGTTGCCGCGCCCACACCGGCCCTGATTGTGGTGGGTGAAGTGGTGAATTTGCACGGGCAATTAGCCTGGTTCCAACATTCGGCACAGCAGGGGGCTCGTGAGTCCGCCGTTGTCAATTTGGCTTGAGGAAAAATTATGGACCAAAATCGTCTTACTCATCTGCGCCAGCTGGAGGCAGAGAGTATCCATATCATCCGCGAGGTGGCGGCCGAGTTCAGCAATCCGGTGATGATGTACTCCATCGGTAAAGACTCCTCGGTAATGCTGCATCTGGCGCGTAAGGCCTTCTATCCTGGCACGCTGCCATTTCCGCTGCTGCACGTTGATACCGGCTGGAAATTCCGTGAAATGTATGAGTTTCGCGATCGCACCGTGAAAAACATGGGCGCGGAACTGCTGGTTCACCGCAACCCGGAAGGCGTGGCGATGGGCATCAACCCGTTCGTCCACGGTAGCGCCAAACATACCGACATCATGAAAACCGAGGGCCTGAAGCAGGCGCTGAATAAGTACGGTTTTGATGCCGCTTTCGGTGGCGCGCGTCGTGACGAAGAGAAGTCGCGCGCCAAAGAGCGTATTTACTCGTTCCGCGATCGCTTTCATCGCTGGGATCCGAAAAATCAGCGTCCAGAGCTGTGGCACAACTACAACGGCCAGATCAACAAAGGCGAAAGCATTCGCGTGTTCCCGCTCTCCAACTGGACCGAGCTGGATATCTGGCAGTACATCTTCCTGGAAAACATCGAGATCGTTCCGCTGTACCTTGCGGCACCGCGTCCGGTGCTGGAGCGTGATGGCATGCTGATGATGATTGATGACGATCGCATTGATCTGCAGCCTGGCGAAGTGATCAAACAGCGCATGGTGCGTTTCCGTACCCTCGGCTGTTGGCCGCTGACCGGTGCGGTGGAATCCGAAGCGCAAACGCTGCCGGAAATTATTGAAGAGATGCTGGTTTCCACCACCAGTGAACGCCAGGGCCGTGTGATTGACCGCGACCAGGCCGGTTCGATGGAAATGAAGAAACGTCAGGGTTATTTCTAAGGAGACGCAGATGAATACCGTAATTGCACAACAGATTGCCGATCAGGGCGGCGTAGAGGCCTGGCTGACCGCGCAACAACATAAGAGCCTGCTGCGTTTCCTGACCTGCGGTAGCGTCGACGACGGCAAAAGTACGCTGATTGGTCGCCTGCTGCACGATACCCGTCAGATTTATGAAGATCAGCTCTCTTCGCTGCACAACGACAGCAAGCGTCATGGCACCCAGGGCGAGAAACTCGATCTGGCGCTGCTGGTGGATGGCTTGCAGGCCGAGCGTGAGCAGGGCATCACCATCGACGTGGCATATCGCTACTTCTCCACCGAGAAGCGCAAATTTATCATCGCCGACACGCCGGGACACGAGCAGTACACCCGCAACATGGCGACCGGCGCATCCACTTGTGATCTGGCGATTCTGCTGATCGATGCGCGTAAAGGCGTGCTGGATCAGACGCGTCGTCACAGCTTTATCTCTACGCTGCTGGGTATCAAACACCTGGTGGTCGCCATCAACAAGATGGATCTGGTGGAGTATAAACAGGAGACGTTTGAACAGATCAAACAGTCTTACCTCGATTTTGCTGGCCAGCTCCCTGAAGATCTGGATATTCGCTTTGTGCCGATGTCGGCGCTGGAAGGCGATAACGTGGCGACGCCAAGTGTGACCATGCCATGGTACAGCGGCCCTACGCTGCTCGACGTGCTGGAAACCGTGGAACTGAACCGCGTGGTGGATCATCAGCCGATGCGCTTCCCGGTGCAATATGTGAACCGTCCAAACCTCGATTTCCGTGGTTATGCCGGTACGCTAGCCTCTGGTACGGTGCAGGTCGGACAGCGCGTGAAAGTATTGCCTTCAGGCGTCGAGTCTTCGGTTTCACGTATCGTCACTTTCGATGGCGATCTGCAGGAAGCAGCAGCGGGTGAAGCGATTACGCTGGTGCTGAAAGATGAGATCGACATCAGCCGTGGCGACCTACTGGTCGATGCCGCTGCAGAATTGCAGGCAGTGCAATCTGCCACCGTGGATGTGGTGTGGATGGCAGAACAGCCGCTGCAGCCGGGTCAGAGCTATGAAGTGAAGATCGCCGGCAAGAAAGCGCGTGGTCGTATCGAAAAGATCATCCATCAGGTGGAGATCAACACGCTGGAGAAACGTGCGGTGGAAAGTCTGCCACTGAACGGTATCGGCTTGGTCGAGATCACGTTTGATGAGCCGATGGTACTGGATGCCTATCAGCAGAACCCGGTCACGGGCGGCATGATCTTTATCGATCGCCTGAGCAATGTCACGGTCGGTGCGGGGATGATCAATCAGCCGCTGAGTGATGTGCGTGGGCAGGCTGGCCAGTTCAGTGAATTCGAGCTGGAGTTGAATGCGCTGGTGCGTCGTCACTTCCCACACTGGAATGCACGCGATCTGCTGGGTGGCAAGTAATGGCCCAACACGACGAAAACGTGGTGTGGCACGATCATCCGGTAACGCGTGAAGAACGGGAACAGCAGCACGGCCATCAGGGCGTGGTGCTGTGGTTTACCGGGCTATCAGGCTCGGGTAAATCCACGGTGGCCGGTGCGCTGGAGCAGGCGCTGCATCGCGCGGGCGTCAGCACCTATCTGCTGGATGGCGATAACGTGCGTCACGGCCTGTGCCGTGACCTCGGCTTCAGCGATGACGATCGCAAAGAGAACATTCGTCGCGTGGGAGAAGTGGCGAAACTGATGGTGGATGCCGGTTTAGTGGTATTAACTGCCTTTATTTCGCCGCATCGCACGGAGCGTCAGATGGTGCGTGATTTGCTCGGCACCGGGCAGTTTGTCGAAGTGTTTGTCGATACGCCGCTGGCCGTGTGTGAAGCGCGTGACCCCAAAGGTTTGTATAAAAAAGCGCGTGCCGGTGAGCTGCGCAATTTTACCGGTATCGACAGTGTTTATGAGGCGCCAGACGCGCCGGAAATTCACTTAGATGGCGAACAATTAGTTACAAACTTGACCGCCCAATTGTTAGACCTCCTGCGTCACCGCGATATCATCAGATCCTGAACCGACAGCGGCAAATCTCGATTGGTTTGCCGCGTTTTAGCGTCAACAGGATCTCTATGCAGAACGTTACCCCCATGCTGGCACGCAAAGATGAACGCACCCCGGATGAGTCCCGCTCATCACTGCCGGGCGGCGTGATTGGCTTTCTCTCGTACTGGTGCGCGCTGGCGATTCCGTTCATGCTCTACGGTTCCAACACGCTATTCTTCTTCCTCTACACCTGGCCGTTCTTTTTGGCGCTGCTACCGGTATCGGTGCTGATTGGTATCGTACTGAGCTTAATGATTCGCGGACGCCTGTTCTGGAGTGGGGTGATCACCGCCATCGTGGTGGTGTGCCTATTCTGGCTGCTGTTCTCATTTCTCTCGGGTTGGTAGTCCGATCCTGATGTGCAAACGCATCGGCAGGTTACAAAACTTTACCTGCCGTCCCGCTTTTAGCCTTGCCGTTTTTTGTACAGACAATCGTCTGCTGCTGGCATTTTCGCTGTCGCTGTGGAGTCCTGTGCGAAGTTATGGGATGATTAGGCCGTTTTTCAGGGGGCGGGGATGGGAAAACTGACGTTACTGTTGCTCGTGCTGCTGGGATGGCTCCAATATTCCTTGTGGCTGGGTAAGAACGGTATTCATGACTATACGCGCGTCAATGAAGACGTCGCGTCGCAACAGGCGAATAACGCCAAACTCAAAGTACGTAATGATCAGTTGTTTGCCGAAATTGATGACCTCAATGGCGGTTCAGAAGCAATTGAGGAACGTGCACGTAATGAACTGGGTATGATTAAGCCCGGTGAGACTTTCTATCGTCTGGTGCCAGACCAGAATAAACGTAACGCGCAACAAGCTGCGCAAAATCAACAACGATAAACCATGAACAACCTCTCTTCCCTTGCGGATGTGATTGCCGTGGTGCCTGCCGCAGGCGTCGGCAGCCGTATGCAGGCTGCCTGCCCAAAACAGTATCTGACCATTGGTCAATTTACCCTTCTTGAACACAGCGTTGCGCGCTTGCTGGCTCATCCAGCCGTTAAACAAGTGATCGTGCCCATCAGTCCTGATGATGGCTGGTTTGATTCGCTGCCATTGGCGCAGGATTCACGCGTACTGCGCGTGACAGGTGGCGATACGCGTGCTGAGTCGGTGCTGGCAGGTTTGCAGGCGATTAAGCATAGCGAATGGGTACTGGTGCACGATGCCGCGCGGCCATGCTTGCACCCGGATGATCTGGCACGCCTGCTGGCAGTTCGTGAGCACAGCAAAGTGGGTGCGATTCTGGCGGCACCGGTGCGTGATACCATGAAGCGTGCTGAACCTCGCAAAACGGCGATTGCGCATACCGTTGAACGCGAAGATCTCTGGCACGCACTCACGCCACAATTTTTCCCGCATCAACTGCTGACGGCGTGTTTAACGCGCGCACTCCATGAAGGCGCTACCATTACCGATGAAGCGTCGGCGCTGGAGTACTGTGGCTATCATCCCGAGTTGGTGAGCGGACGCAGCGACAATATTAAGGTGACGCGGCCAGAAGATCTGGCGCTGGCGGCCTTCTATCTAACCCAGATTCAGTTAAAGGAGAGCGCATGATGCGTATCGGTCACGGTTTTGACGTTCACGCTTTTGGCGGCGAAGGTCCGTTAGTGATTGGCGGGGTGCGTATTCCCTTCGAACACGGTTTTATTGCTCATTCGGATGGTGATGTGGCGCTGCATGCGCTGACGGACGCGCTGCTGGGCGCGGTGGCGATGGGCGATATCGGCAAGCTGTTCCCGGACACCGACCCGGCGTTTAAAGGGGCGGACAGCCGTGGCTTACTGCGTGAAGCCTGGCGTCGCATCCAGCTGAAAGGCTATCGCATCGGTAACGTCGACGTGACCATCATCGCGCAGGCACCGAAAATGCTGCCGCATGTGCCGCAGATGCGCGTCAACATCGCCGAAGATCTCGGTTGCCATATGGATGATGTCAACGTGAAAGCCACCACCACGGAAAAGCTCGGCTTTACCGGTCGTGGCGAAGGCATCGCCTGTGAAGCGGTAGCGTTACTGGTAAAGGCCGATCACGCATGAGTGAGTTGCTTTACCTGCATGGCGTGCCAACTGCGACGGGCGTGATCAAAGCCAATCCGGAAGACTTCGTGGTGATCGAAGACCTCGGCTATCCCTATGATGGCGAAGGCGAACAGGTGCTGGTGCGCATTCGTAAAATCGGCTGCAACACGCGCTTTGTCGCTGAATCCATCGCTAAATTCCTCGGCGTGCATCAGCGCGATATGAGCTATGCCGGTATGAAGGACCGCCATGCGGTGACTGAGCAGACGCTGTGTTTCCGCGTGCCGGGCAATGCGATGCCGAATCTGGCCGGTTTCCAGCTGGAAGGCGTGGAAATTCTGCAGGTAATCCGTCACAAGCGCAAATTGCGCACCGGCGCGCTGGCGGGGAATGCGTTCCGTTTGGTTGTGCGTCAGATTTCGGATCGCACAGAAGTGGAAGCGCGCTTGCAGCAAATCCAGCAAAACGGCGTGCCTAACTACTTTGGTGAACAACGCTTTGGCCGCGGCGGCAATAACCTGACGCAGGCAAAATTGTGGGCAGAAGATAAGTTCCGCCCGCGCGATCGCAGCATGAAAGGTATTTTGCTGTCTGCTGCGCGCAGCCAACTGTTTAATCAGGTCACCAGTGCGCGTTTGCAGCGTGATGGCGTGTTGGATCAGGTACAAGCGGGTGATGCACTGCAACTGGCCGGTCGCGGCAGTTGGTTTGTGGCGCAGGCGGAAGAGCTGGCGGAATTGCAGCAGCGTGTGAATCATCATGAACTGCGCATCACCGCGCCGCTTGCCGGGCGAGGTGATCTGGGCCTCCAGGGTGACGCGCTGGCCTTTGAGCAGGCTAATCTGGCACCTGCTGCGGATTTGCTGGCGCTGCTGGAGCGTGAGCGCGTTGATGCGGCACGCCGCGCCATGCTGGTGGTGCCAAAAGATCTGCGCTGGAACTGGTGGGATGACGTTACGCTAGAGATGCAGTTCTGGCTGCCAGCCGGGAGTTTCGCCACCAGCGTGGTGCGCGAACTGCTGAGTAACGGTGCCGCTGCGCCTATCAGCGATGAATAACCCCACTTTACCCGGCCTCAACGCCGGGTAAATATCTGCTCCGGCTGCATAATGTTGCGGCAAACGCCGGAAGTTCCGTGATTTACGCCTACCACTTCCCGCGCCTCACCGCTAGAATGCAAACATCTTCGTCTCGCCAAATCTTGTTTTTGCGGCACCCCAACAGCGGATGCCAGGCGAGTTGAGGACCCGTTGAATGAACAAAGGTCAGGAACAGATGCGGATATTGCTCAGCAACGACGATGGAATTCATGCCCCCGGCATTCAGACGCTGGCTCGCGCACTGCGTGAGTTTGCGGAGGTGCAGGTTGTCGCGCCCGATCGCAATCGAAGTGGCGCATCAAATTCTCTGACGTTAGAAACCCCGCTGCGTACTTTTACCCATGAGAATGGTGACATCGCTGTACAGATGGGCACGCCGACGGATTGCGTGTTTCTTGGGGTTAACAAACTGATGCAGCCGCGTCCGGACATTGTGGTTTCAGGCATCAACGCTGGCCCCAATCTGGGTGATGACGTGATTTACTCTGGCACCGTGGCCGCCGCGATGGAAGGACGCCATCTTGGACTGCCTGCGCTGGCGGTTTCACTCAATGGCCATCAACACTATGCCACCGCTGCGGCAGTGACCTGCACGCTGCTGCGTGCGTTGTCCCGCGCACCGCTGCGCACCGGGCGTATCCTGAACATCAATGTGCCTGATCTACCGCTAGTGGAAATCAAAGGTTTCCGTGTGACGCGTTGTGGCAGCCGCCATCCGGCCGATCAGGTGATTTGCACGGAAGATCCGCGCGGCCATACCCTGTACTGGATTGGCCCGCCGGGGGACAAACTGGATGCGGGCCCCGACACCGATTTCGCTGCGGTAGATGCAGGTTACGTGTCGCTGACGGCATTACATGTCGATCTTACTGCACATGCGGCGCAGGAAGTATTAAGTGACTGGTTGATCGAGGCTGAGGTAAATCTCGCATGGTGAACCGGCGCATCGAAACGCTGTTAGAGCAACTGCGTGCGCAGGGTATTCACGATGAGCACCTGTTAAAAGCCATCGCTGATGTCCCGCGTGAACGCTTTATCGATGAGGCGTTTGAGCATAAAGCCTGGGAAAACGTTGCGCTGCCGATTGGTAGTGGGCAGACGATTTCACAGCCCTACATGGTAGCGCGGATGACCGCGTTACTTGAACTGAACCCGGAATCGCGCGTGCTGGAAATCGGCACCGGTTCAGGCTATCAGACCGCTATTCTGGCCCATCTGGTCAATCACGTTTATTCCGTTGAACGCATAAAAGGGTTGCAATGGCAGGCTAAGCGCCGCCTGAAACAACTTGACCTGCACAATATTTCGACTCGCCATGGTGACGGTTGGCAAGGCTGGGCAGCACGTGGCCCGTTTGATGCCATCATTGTCACCGCTGCACCCCCTGAAATTCCGACTGCGCTGATAGCGCAATTAGGCGAGGGTGGCAAAATGGTGCTGCCAGTCGGCGAAGATCAGCAGGTTTTAAAGCGTTTGCGTCGTCAGGGTGATGAATTAATTGAAGAAATCATCGAACCCGTCCGCTTTGTGCCGTTAGTTCAGGGCGATCTGGCCTGAGCCATTGCTACGTAAATCTTCACAACTGTTACATGGCATGGCGCAGTTGATATTGTTACTATCCTTGTTAATCAATGTGAAAGACCGTATTCCGCCTGTTGCGCAGTGAATAATGCGGTCACAACCACGACACAGTTACATCCAGGATTGCCATAACGGGGGATCAATGAGCACGGGAAGCACAGTATTTCAATTACGCCGTTTGGCGGCACTCTCACTGGTAGGTTTTTGGCTGGCGGGCTGTAGCTCAGGCGACAACACGCAAGCTCCGATTAGCCAGATTGGCGGCGGTGGCGACAGCGGTATGATGTCCTCTGGCGGCGGCATGATGTCCACTCCTAGCAGCGGTGGCATGCTCTCATCGCAGAACAGTACCGTACCAGCCATGCCACACGGCGGAATGTTAAGCGGCGGTACACCATCAGCTGCACCCTCCGGTGGAATGGTTAGTGGCAATAATAATGTTGTCACGCAAAATGGTCGTATCGTGTACAACCGTAATTATGGGAATATTCCTAAAGGTAGTTACGGTGGTGAGACTTACACCGTTAAACGTGGAGATACCCTGTTCTACATTGCCTGGATTACCGGCAATGACTTCCGCGATCTGGCGCAACGCAATAACGTCCCGGCCCCGTATGGCCTGGAAGCGGGGCAAGTCCTGCAGGTTGGCAACGGTAATGGCCAGACCATCACCGGAGGCAATGCGATAACCGCAGCAGATGCGACACAGGGCGGCGTGCCGGTGGCATCCAACCAAACGCAAATTAAATCGGCCCCTGTTGCACAGCAACCTGTTATTACGTATTCTGATGATTCGGGTTCGACAGGCGGTAAAATGCTGCCGTCGAAAGGGGCAAATAATGTGGCAACGACCACAGCTCCGGTTACCGCACCGCCTACAGTCAGCAGCACGACTAACAGCACAACCCCAGTGGGAAGCTGGCGTTGGCCGACTGATGGGAAGATCATCGATAACTTCTCCGCTGCGGAAGGCGGAAACAAAGGGATCGATATCGCCGGTTCGCGTGGACAACCTGTTGTCGCCACTGCTTCAGGAAGGGTGGTATACGCAGGCAACGCGCTCCGTGGGTACGGTAATTTAATCATCATCAAACACAATGATGATTATCTGAGTGCTTACGCCCATAACGATTCCATGCTGGTCCGGGAACAACAGGAAGTTAAGGCGGGGCAAAAAATCGCTACCATGGGTAGTACCGGAACCAGTTCGGTAAGATTACATTTTGAAATTCGTTACAAGGGGAAATCCGTAAACCCGTTGCGTTATTTACCGCAGCGATAATCCGGCAGAACCTTAGGTGTTCTGCCCTTGGATCACGGGTAGGAGCCGCTTATGAACCAGAATACGCTGAAAGTTAACGAGTTACATGAAGATGCGGAATTCGAGGAGAACGGAGCTGAGGTTTTTGATGAGAAGGCTCTCGTTGAGAACGAACCTGGTGATAACGAAGTAGCTGAAGAAGAGCTGTTGTCACAGGGTGCGACGCAACGCGTTTTGGATGCGACGCAGCTTTACCTTGGTGAGATCGGTTACTCTCCACTACTGACGGCTGAAGAAGAAGTGTTCTTCGCTCGTCGTGCACTACGTGGTGACATTCCTTCTCGCCGCCGCATGATTGAAAGTAATTTACGCCTGGTGGTGAAAATTGCCCGTCGTTATAGCAATCGTGGTCTGGCACTGCTGGATCTGATTGAAGAGGGTAATCTCGGCCTGATTCGTGCCGTGGAGAAGTTTGACCCAGAACGTGGGTTCCGTTTCTCAACCTATGCCACCTGGTGGATTCGTCAGACTATTGAACGGGCGATCATGAATCAAACCCGTACTATTCGTCTGCCGATCCACATCGTTAAAGAGTTGAATGTTTATCTGCGTACCGCGCGCGAACTTTCGCATAAGCTTGACCATGAGCCGAGTGCTGAAGAGATTGCCGAGCAGTTAGACAAGCCGGTTGATGATGTAAGCCGTATGCTGCGTCTCAACGAGCGTATTACCTCGGTTGACACACCGCTGGGTGGAGATTCCGAAAAAGCGCTGCTGGATATCCTGGCCGATGAAAAAGACAACGGCCCGGAAGACACCACGCAGGACGATGATATGAAACAAAGCATCGTTAAGTGGTTGTTTGAATTGAATGCCAAGCAGCGTGAAGTGCTGGCGCGTCGTTTCGGCCTGTTAGGCTATGAAGCGGCAACGCTGGAAGATGTGGGCCGTGAGATCGGGTTGACCCGTGAGCGCGTCCGTCAGATTCAGGTTGAAGGTCTGCGCCGTCTGCGTGAAATCCTGCAGACTCAGGGCCTCAACATTGAAGCACTGTTTCGCGAATAAGCCGTAACCGGCAATAAAAAACGGTGACCCTTGGGTCACCGTTTTTTTATGTTCGTTATCAGGCCGTTACGCTAATGAGCGGCGACATTACCCGCCGCTCATTAAAATTGAACTAGACCAATGTTTTAAGGCGGTAAATCCACTCCAGCGCCTGTTTTGGCGTAAGACTATCAGGGTCCAACGCTTCCAGTGCGTCTACGGCTGGCGATGTTTCTGCCACCAGCAGCTGCATTTGCGATCCTTCTACAGTGGATGCCGCAGAACTGCCGGAGAGCGCTTCCAGCTCTTTCAACTTGTTGCGCGCACGTTTGATCACGTCTTTCGGCACACCCGCTAATGCAGCAACTGCTAAACCATAGCTTTTGCTGGCTGCACCATCTTGTACGCTGTGCATAAATGCAATGGTATCGCCATGCTCCATGGCATCAAGATGCACATTCACTACGCCTTCCATTTTTTCCGGCAGGGTCGTAAGTTCGAAGTAGTGGGTGGCAAACAGTGTCATCGCTTTGATGCGGTTTGCCAGGCTCTCCGCACAAGCCCATGCCAGCGACAGCCCATCGTAGGTCGATGTGCCGCGACCGATTTCATCCATCAACACCAGGCTGTTCTCTGTGGCGTTATGCAGGATATTGGCCGTTTCCGTCATCTCAACCATAAAAGTTGAACGCCCAGAAGCCAGGTCATCAGCCGCACCGACGCGAGTGAAGATGCGATCGATAGGACCCATTATGGTTTCTTCGGCTGGCACATAGCTGCCAATCCACGCCATCAGCGCGATCAATGCAGTCTGACGCATGTAAGTACTCTTACCGCCCATGTTGGGGCCGGTGATGATCAACATACGTCGTTGATTCGACAATGATAGCGGATTAGCAATAAACGGCTCTTTCAGAACCTGCTCCACGACAGGGTGGCGACCCGCGGTGATGCGGATACCGGCTTTTTTCTGCAGTACCGGGCGGCAGTAATTCAGTGTCCAGGCGCGTTCTGCCAGGTTAGCCAACACATCCAGTTCAGCCAGCGCCGCGGCACTGATCTGCAGTGCTTCAAGATGTGGCAGCAACTGATCGAGTAACGCTTCGTACAGGCCTTTTTCCAGCGCCAGCGCTTTGCCTTTTGAGGTCAGTACTTTGTCTTCATACTCTTTCAATTCAGGAATGATGTAGCGCTCGGCGTTCTTCAGCGTCTGACGGCGGACATAGTGAATCGGCACCAGGTGGCTTTGGCCGCGGCTGACCTGAATGTAGTAACCATGAATTGCGTTAAAACCCACCTTTAAAGTATCCAGCCCTAGCTTCTCTCGTTCGCGAATTTCCAGGCGGTCGAGATAATCAGTGGCACCGTCGGCCAGCGCACGCCATTCATCTAATTCAGCGTTATAGCCGGGCGCAATCACACCACCGTCACGCACCAGCACGGGAGGGGATTCAATGACGGCTAGTTCCAGCAGCTCGCGTAGTTCAGTAAATTCACCCATCTGCGAACGCAGATTGACCAGTTGAGTCGCCTCGACACCTTCCAGCTGCTGGTTTAACTCCGGCAGCTGTTGGAAGGCATGCCGCATGCGAGCTAAATCACGCGGGCGCGCGGTGCGCAGTGCCAGACGCGCCAGGATGCGTTCCAAATCGCCCACCTGGCGCAGTACCGGCTGTAATGCTTCACTCAGAGATTGCAGTTCGGCAATCGATTCCTGGCGACGACTGATGGTGGTGACATCGCGCAGCGGCATATGCAGCCAGCGCTTCAGCATACGGCTGCCCATCGGGGTAACGGTTTTATCCAACACTGCCGCCAGGGTATTTTCGGTGCCCCCGGCCAGGTTCTGCGTGATTTCCAGGTTGCGGCGAGTGGCTGCATCCATGATTACGCTGTCCTGCTGGCGCTCCATACTTAACGAGCGAATATGTGGCAGGGAAGTGCGTTGGGTATCCTTAACATATTGAAGCAGACAACCCGCAGCGCGTAGTGCCAGATGAGCCTGTTCAACACCAAAGCCGCTAAGATCACGCGTGCCGAATTGCAGGTTTAATTGCTGTCGTGCAGTGTCGATTTCATATTCCCATAGCGGACGACGGCGCAGACCACGGCGCTGATCGATCAGCGCCATGGCCTGGAAATCTTCGGGATAGAGCAGTTCAGCAGGATTAGTGCGCTGGAGTTCTGCCGCCATGGTCTCCTGGTCGACAGGTTCGCTCAGGCGAAAACGCCCCGAGCTGATATCGAGGGTGGCATAACCAAACCCGCGCTGGCTCTGGAAGATGGCCGCCAGTAAGTTGTCCTGACGCTCCTGCAGCAGCGCTTCATCACTGATGGTGCCTGGTGTCACAATGCGCACGACTTTACGCTCAACCGGTCCTTTGCTCAGTGCCGGGTCGCCAATCTGTTCGCAGATCGCCACGGATTCACCGAGCTGGACCAGTTTTGCCAGATAACCTTCAACAGCATGATAGGGCACGCCCGCCATCGGGATGGGTTCACCCGCTGACGCGCCGCGTTTCGTGAGTGAAATCTCCAGCAGTTGTGAGGCTCGCCTGGCGTCGTCGTAGAACAGCTCGTAAAAATCGCCCATGCGATAAAACAGCAGGATTTCGGGATGGTCAGCCTTCAGGCGCAGGTATTGCTGCATCATGGGCGTGTGGCCAGTAAAGTCCATTTGCGCTGCTCCTTTCATCTCGTTTTCGCTCAAAATTCACTCGTTCAATCATGGCTGCCCGATATGAGCAGGCCAGTGTGGTGCGTTATCTCACAGACGGATAACCAAGGCGCAGATATTAACATTTTGCCCTGCGCGCATCATCCGGCTGCAATGGATTCTGGCTGCCGACCTTAACAAATTGCGATAAGCAGTAAAAAGTAAAATTGGGCGATAAAGATAAAGTGTGGAGCTGTTCCGCAAATTTTCGCTGCAACCCACTGAAACCAGGGAATAGCGGCGTAAATTTAAGATATTGCTCTGTATCCCGCTTTGATGAACGATTACCATGTTGGCTTCCGGTTTCATCTGGCTTATGGATATCTAATGCGTTTTAAGGTTGCTTTTCTTCCACTTATCGCCTTGCTTGCTGCCTGCAGCAGTAAGCCTGCAACCCAGCAGCAAACCGCCGTTGTGCCTGCACCAAAAGGTGGTTTTTTACTGGAACCTTCACACGCCGTTCAGCCGATGTTTGGTGATTTCGCAGGGAATCCAGCGGCTGAGCAGTTTATTGATCAAATGGTGGCAAAACACGGTTTTAACCGTGATCAACTGCACGCCGTGATTGGCCAGGCGAAGCGTCTTGATTACGTGCTGCGCCTGATGGATCAACAAGCACCAAGCTACACGCCGCCGACGGGGCCAAACGGCGCCTGGATCCGCTACCGTAATAAATTCATCACGCCAGATAATGTGCAAAATGGTGTGGCGTTCTGGGATCAATATCAGGACGCGCTGCAACGCGCTCAGCAGGTTTATGGTGTGCCGCCGGAGATCATTGTCGGAATCATTGGTGTGGAAACACGCTGGGGTCGGGTGATGGGCAAAACGCGTCTGCTGGATGCGCTGGCCACCTTATCCTTTAGCTATCCTCGTCGCGCGGCCTACTTCAGCGGCGAACTGGAAACCTTCCTGCTGATGGCGCGCACTGAACAGGATGATCCGCTGGATCTGCGCGGTTCCTTTGCGGGTGCAATGGGGTACGGTCAGTTTATGCCGTCTTCCTATAAAGAGTATGCGGTCGACTTCAATGGTGATGGCCACATTAACCTGTGGGATCCTGTGGATGCGATTGGTAGCGTAGCAAATTACTTTAAAGAGCACGGCTGGCGGGCAGGGCAGAATGTTGCCGTACCGGCAAGCGGGCAGGCTCCTGCGCTGGATAATGGGTTTAAAACGCTTTATCCGGTGAATACGCTGATGGCGAGCGGCCTGACGCCGCAAGGATCGCTGGATGGTAATAACCAGGCGAGTCTGCTGCGCCTTGATCTTGGCACCAGTTATCAATATTGGTATGGCCTGCCTAACTTCTATGTCATCACGCGTTATAACCACAGCACACACTATGCCATGGCGGTATGGCAATTGGGTCAGGCAGTGGCGAAAGCGCGTCAGGGCAACATGCTTTAATGCTGTCCTTATAAAGAGTGAGGGTATAAGATGGCGCCCCTTTTGCGGTGCCATCTTCACCGCCTTTCGACTTCTGAGGAATGCTCATGACAACATTACCTGCTTGCCCAGTGTGCCAGGCTGATTATACCTGGCAGGATGGTGAGAACCTGAACTGCCCATCTTGTGGCCATATCTGGTCACCGAGTGCTGATGCAGCATCGGATGGTTTGGTGGTGCGGGATGCCAATGGCAATCTGCTGGCTGATGGGGACAGCGTTACCGTAGTCAAAGATCTCAAGGTGAAAGGCACTTCTTCAACCCTGAAGATTGGCACCAAAGTGAAAAGCATTCGTCTGGTTGAAGGCGACCACAACATTGATTGCAAAATCGATGGTTTTGGCCCGATGAAACTCAAATCTGAGTTTGTTAAAAAGAACTGAGAACGGGACGGCTGCCCGGCCGTCCCTTATTGTGATCACATCAGCAAACGATCCAGCTCTGCGCACTGCTCAACCGTGAGTTCACCGCCATAATTACGTGAATGGCTGCTCATAGAATCATATTTGCGCGCCACTGCGGTTTTGATGGTCGTGACAAAGTCATCGCCGATGGTGTAAATCGCCATCAGCTTACCAATACGCTGTTGAATCTGTGCCAACTGCGCTAACTCTCCCGCTCGCCATGCGTGCATCGCCTCGGCAAACAACTCCGGCACTATGTTGTTTAAGCCGGAAATCACCCCGGCACCGCCTGCCAGCAAATTAGGCAGAAGATATTCGTCATACCCTGAAAGCACGGTGAAATCAGGGCGAACCTTTTTGGTTTCTTCAATCAGGGCCCGATTGTGTGAAAGACAATCCATGGTGTCTTTAATGCCGATAAACTGCGGCAGTTCAGCGGCTAATTCTGCTACCAATGCCGGCGTTAAATCGCAACCGGTGCGCGCCGGAAAGTTGTAGGCAAACCACTTGCCGCCTAACTGTTTATCCAGTGCTTTAAAGTAGCTCAACAGCTGTTTCTGCGTTTGCCCATAGTAGTAGGGCGGCAAAACCATCACGGCGTCATAACCGTTTTGCCAGGCGGCTTCAGCGAGCTGCAACATGTCGGGAACGCAGGTACTTGAGATATTCGCGACCATGGTCAGTGGCGAAAGCTGACGAGCTTCGCGAATCAGCATCAGCCGTTCCTGTTGGGTCAGCGAAGCAAACTCCCCGATACTGCCCATCAGCAACAGCGTATCAATCCCCGAGGCGTTCAGGCGCGCAAAGTGGCGGCCCAGTGCATCAATATCAAGTTGGTTGTGTTGATCGAAAGGGGTCACTGAAGGACACCAGACGCCCGTTAATTCAGGTTGTGCAGCCATATCGCGATCCTCAACTTTCATAAAATGAAACGTTGTTTTAACTTAATGCTCGTGACTGACATTAACCAGTGACAAAGGGTAAAAAGGTGAGACATCGCACTTTTCTCTTCGCTTAGCGATTGAGAAAACAGGTAGTGTGATGCTCTTCAGCCAGACAGGAGCGTTGCCATGCAAGACTGGAATCCACAGCTGTATCGTCAATTTGAATCGGAACGCACGCGCCCTGCGCGTGAACTCTTAGAACGTATTCCACTAACCGACGTGCATTTCGCGACTGACCTCGGATGCGGTCCCGGCAACAGCACTGAGCTGCTGGCGCAAGCGTGGCCAGGCGCGGTGATTACAGGCATCGATAGCTCTGCAGCCATGCTGGAACAAGCGCAAGAGCGGTTACCTGCCTGCACTTTTCTGCAGGCGGATATTCGTACCTGGCAGGCGAGCCAGCCACAGCAGGTCATCTATGCGAATGCTTCGCTGCAGTGGTTAACCGATCATCACACGCTGCTGCCGCTTTTGGTTGAACAGCTGGATATCGGTGGCGCTCTGGCGATACAGATGCCGGACAATCTTGAAGAAGCCTCTCACAGCTTGATGCGTAAAGTGGCGGCCAGTGAACGCTGGCAGGCACATATCTCGCCACAGGCCGCGGATCGCAAACGCCTGCTGAGCACGGAACAGTATTATGACTTGCTGAGTGATGCAGGCTGTCAGGTGGATATCTGGCGTACCACGTACTATCACCCGATGGCCGATGCGCAGGCCATCATTACCTGGCTCCGTGCCACGGGCTTGCGTCCTTTCCTCGCTGGATTGACCGAACAGCAACAAGCGGATTTTCTGCATGACTATCATCAGGCATTAATGCCGGCTTATCCCCCACGCAGCAATGGTCAGGTTTTGCTGGCTTTCCCGCGTTTATTTATGGTGGCAGTGAGAACGCGTTAAAATTGCTGGAAGCGGTTGCGCAAATTGGTGCGACAGAGGTTGAAAAGGGCGCTCTGTTGCACCATTTATGGCTAAGCGCCAAAACAGGAGAAGGCGATGAACGACCAACAGTTGCAGCAGCTCAGCCAGCGTATTGGTGAACAGCTCAAGAAACGCAAGGCAACGGTGACCGCGGCGGAATCCTGCACCGGTGGCTGGATTGCCAAAGTGTTTACCGATATCAGTGGCAGCTCTGCCTGGTTTGAGCGGGGTTTCGTGACCTACAGCAACGAAGCCAAACAGCAGATGGTGGGCGTGCAGGCAGCGACTCTGGCGCAGTATGGCGCGGTCAGTGAGCAAACTGTGCGTGAGATGGCTCGAGGTGCCTGCAATGCCGCCGCCGCCGAGTTTGGCATTGCTGTGAGCGGGATTGCGGGGCCAGATGGTGGTTCGGCAGAAAAGCCAGTGGGTACAGTGTGGTTTGCCATTGCCGGACCTGGCGATCGTGTTCTGGCGCAGCGGCAGATCTTTGCCGGAGACCGTG
The DNA here is from genome assembly GCF_037153115.1 of Pantoea sp. USMM079. Taxonomy (NCBI): domain Bacteria; kingdom Pseudomonadati; phylum Pseudomonadota; class Gammaproteobacteria; order Enterobacterales; family Erwiniaceae; genus Pantoea; species Pantoea sp. USMM079. The sequence continues at coordinate 26,012 of NZ_JBBCKX010000014.1, read as the reverse complement.
ACGCGGTGCGTCGGCAATCCGTGAGCTGGGCGCTGCAAACACTGCTTGATGAATTTCTGACAAATTAAACTTGATACTGTATGGTCATACAGTATAATTACCGGCAACAGAACGAGCAGGCACACAATGATGTCGGCTTACCCAGCATGATTAGGAGTGGAAATGGCGATTGACGAGAACAAACAGAAAGCTTTAGCTGCCGCGCTGGGCCAGATTGAGAAACAATTTGGCAAAGGCTCAATCATGCGCCTGGGTGAAGACCGCTCAATGGACGTAGAAACCATCTCAACCGGTTCACTGTCACTGGATATCGCGTTGGGTGCTGGTGGCTTGCCGATGGGGCGTATCGTTGAGATCTACGGACCAGAATCTTCCGGTAAAACCACGCTGACGCTGCAGGTGATTGCCGCTGCACAGCGTAAAGGTAAAACCTGTGCCTTTATCGATGCTGAACATGCGCTTGATCCGGTGTATGCCAAAAAACTCGGCGTTGATATCGACAATCTGCTGTGTTCGCAGCCGGACACCGGTGAACAAGCGCTGGAGATTTGTGATGCATTAGCACGCTCCGGTGCCGTTGATGTGATCATCGTGGACTCCGTTGCGGCACTGACGCCGAAAGCGGAAATCGAAGGTGAAATCGGTGATTCGCACATGGGTCTGGCCGCACGTATGATGAGCCAGGCGATGCGTAAGTTAGCGGGTAACCTGAAGCAGTCCAACACGCTGCTGATCTTCATCAACCAGATTCGTATGAAAATTGGTGTGATGTTTGGTAACCCAGAAACCACCACCGGTGGTAACGCGCTGAAATTCTATGCTTCTGTTCGTCTTGATATCCGCCGTATCGGTGCGATTAAAGAGGGCGATGAAGTGGTCGGTAGCGAAACCCGCGTAAAAGTGGTGAAGAACAAAATCGCTGCGCCATTTAAGCAGGCTGAATTCCAGATTATGTACGGTGAAGGCATCAACACCTTTGGCGAGCTGGTGGATCTCGGCGTGAAACACAAACTGGTTGAGAAAGCCGGTGCGTGGTACAGCTACAACGGCGAAAAGATTGGTCAAGGTAAAGCGAACTCGACCAACTTCCTGAAAGAGAACCCAGCGATTGCTAACGAGATCGATAAGAAGTTACGCGATCTGCTGCTGACGGGTGCAACGGCTGGAGCGGGTGCAGCAGAAATCTCTGCTGATGACTACGAAGAAGCTAGCGAAACCAACGAAGATTTCTAAGATACCCACCACGGGAGCAGCGATGCTCCCGTTTGCTTTTCCCCGTCAACACTTCCCCTGATCGTCTTCTTGCTTTACCCTGCGCAACAGTCAGAACAAGGTCAAATTCATGTCATCATCACCTTCAACGGCTTCGGTGCCGACATTTTCCCGTTTGCTGGATCGTGCCATGCGTGTGCTATCGCAGCGTGACCACAGCCGTGACGAATTGAAGCGTAAGCTGCAACTCTCTTCTCAGCGTGCGGCTTATCTGAAGCAAGAAGAAAATGTGCCGATACCGGATGAGCTGCTGGAAAAGGTGCTCGACTGGTGCCAGGAGAGTGGCTGGCTCAACGATCAGCGCTTCACCGAACGCTTTATCCAAAGTCGCGCACGGAAAGGTTACGGCTCACAGCGCGTGCGTATGGAATTGCAGCAGAAGGGCATCAGCCGCGATGAGATCAATCAGGCGATGATGGATACTGAAGTGGACTGGAGCCAATGCGCGGCCGATTTGGCTAAGCGTAAGTTTGGTGAACCTCTGCCGCAAACCTGGGCTGAGAAAAGCAAGGTACAGCGCTTTTTAATGTCGAAAGGCTTTATGATGGAAGATATTCAGGCAGTTTTCAGAAATATTGACGACTGAAAGGCGATGGGATTTTACTTCCCACTGAAGAAAATTTATCTTATTCCCACTTTTTGTTCCTCAATCAGCGGTAAACCTGCAGATGTGGTTTGCCCGCGAAAGGGAACGTTCGTTAGCGTGATTCCAGGAATTATATGAGCAAGAGCACTGCTGAGATCCGTCAAGCGTTTCTCGACTTTTTTCATAGCAAGGGACATCAGGTTGTAGCCAGCAGCTCCCTCGTACCGAACAACGACCCAACGTTGCTGTTTACCAATGCGGGAATGGTGCAGTTTAAAGACGTTTTCCTCGGTCAGGATAAACGCGATTATGCACGCGCAACCACGTCTCAACGTTGTGTACGCGCCGGTGGTAAGCACAACGATCTTGAGAACGTTGGTTACACCGCTCGTCACCACACCTTCTTTGAAATGCTGGGTAACTTCAGCTTTGGCGACTACTTCAAGAAAGAAGCGATTGCTTATGCCTGGGAACTGCTGACGGGTGAACAGTGGTTCAAGCTGCCGAAAGAACGTCTGTGGGTCACCGTTTATGAAACCGATGATGAAGCCTTCGAAATCTGGGCTAACGATGTCGGTGTGCCGCGCGAACGCATCATTCGCATCGGCGATAACAAAGGCAGCGCCTACGCGTCTGATAACTTCTGGCAGATGGGTGATACCGGTCCTTGTGGTCCGTGCACCGAAATTTTCTACGATCACGGCGACCATATCTGGGGGGGCCCACCGGGCAGCCCGGAAGAAGATGGCGATCGCTATATTGAGATCTGGAACATCGTCTTTATGCAGTTCAACCGTCAGGCCGACGGCACCATGGAACCTCTGCCGAAGCCTTCTGTTGATACCGGTATGGGCCTGGAGCGCATCGCTGCGGTACTGCAGCACGTTAACTCCAACTATGAAATCGATCTGTTTGCCAAGCTGATCAAGGCTGTTGCTCAGGTAACCGGTGCGACCGACCTCAACAATAAATCGTTGCGCGTCATCGCTGACCACATCCGTTCCTGTGCATTCCTGATCGCTGATGGCGTCATCCCGTCGAATGAAAACCGTGGCTACGTGCTGCGCCGTATCATTCGTCGTGCAGTGCGTCATGGCAATATGTTGGGAGCTAAAGAAGCCTTCTTCTACAAACTGGTTGCGCCATTGATCGATGTCATGGGTGATGCCGGTGAAGACCTGAAACGTCAGCAGAAGCATGTTGAAAATGCCCTGAAAAATGAAGAAGAGCAGTTCGCTAAAACGCTGGAACGCGGCCTAGCTTTACTGGATGAAGAGTTGGCCAATCTGCAAGGCGATACGCTGGATGGCGAAACGGTCTTCCGTCTGTATGACACCTTTGGTTTCCCAGCGGATTTGACCGCTGACGTCTGCCGCGAGCGCAATCTGAAGATTGATGAAGCGGGCTTCGAAACAGCCATGGAACAGCAGCGCCAGCGTGCGCGTGAGGCCAGTGGTTTTGGCGCGGACTACAACAGTGTGATTCGCTTTGATGCCGCCACTGACTTCAAAGGCTATGACCAACTGCAGGCTGAAGGCACCGTGCAGGCGCTGTTCGTTGGCGGTCAGCAGGTTGAGCAGATCGCGGCTGGCCAGGAAGCGGTAGTGATTCTGGATCAAACACCATTCTATGGCGAGTCAGGTGGCCAGGTGGGCGATACCGGTGTGCTGACTGGGCAGAATGCTGAATTCAGTGTCCAGGATACACAGAAGTATGGCAAAGCCTTTGGTCATATCGGTAAGCTCAACAGCGGTGAGCTACGTGTGGGTGACCGCCTCAATGCACAAGTGGATGAAGAGCGCCGTGCTCGTATTATTCTCAACCACTCCGCAACGCATCTGATGCATGAAGCGTTACGTGAAGTATTGGGCGATCATGTCGGTCAGAAAGGCTCACTCAACAACGATAAATACCTGCGCTTCGACTTCTCTCATACCGAAGCGATGAAGCCAGAGCAGATTCGCACCGTTGAAGATATCGTTAATACCCAGATTCGTCGCAATTTACTCATCCAGACTGAAGTAATGGATCTGGATGAAGCGAAAGCGCGCGGCGCAACGGCGTTGTTCGGTGAGAAGTATGAACAGCGTGTGCGCGTGGTTAGCATGGGTGAATATTCCGTTGAGCTGTGCGGTGGTACGCACGCAGCGCGCACTGGCGACATTGGCCTGTTCCGCATTCAGTCTGAATCCGGCACGGCGGCAGGTGTGCGTCGTATTGAAGCGCTGACGGGTGAAGGCGCGATTGCTCAGCTGCATGCGCAGAGCGATCAGATATCTGAGATTGCTCAGGTGGTTAAAGCCAACAGCAGTAATCTGAATGAGAAAGTGCGCGGTCTGGTTGATCATGTCCGTGCGCTGGAAAAAGAACTGCAGCAGCTGCGCGATCAGCAAGCGGCGCAAGAAAGTGCTTCGCTGAGCAGTAAAGCGGTGGACGTCAAGGGTACCAAATTGCTGGTCAGCGAGCTTAGCAACGTTGAGCCTAAGATGCTGCGTACGATGATGGATGACCTTAAAAATCAGCTCGGCTCGGCCATCATTGTGCTGGCAACCGTTGCGGACGGTAAGGTTTCCCTGATTGCTGGTGTGACCAAAGATCTGACCGACCGCGTCAAAGCGGGTGAGCTGGTTGGCGAACTGGCCGCTCAGGTTGGCGGTAAAGGCGGTGGTCGCCCTGATATGGCTCAGGCGGGTGGTACAAATCCTGAGGCACTGGCTGGTGCACTGGCTGGCGTGTCGGAGTGGGTGAGTAACCGACTGTAACGAATTAAAATTCAGCATCGTGAATAGCGCCAGAACCCCCGTGTTCTGGCGCTTTTTAACGCGGTGTGCACCCGATAATGACAAAGTCCGGTTGATGTAGTGTATTTCGGCTAAACTAACTATCAGCAGAATGTATTGGCGTGGCGATGCACAATGGTGTATTTGTCATAGACATTGTTCAGCGTTATATGATGGATATGGCCGGGAGACCGAACAGGCCCGACTCTTTTAATCTTTCAAGGAGCAAAGAATGCTTATTCTAACTCGTCGAGTTGGTGAAACCCTCATGATTGGCGATGAGGTGACTGTAACGGTGCTGGGTGTTAAAGGTAACCAGGTCCGTATTGGCGTCAATGCGCCTAAAGAAGTTTCGGTGCATCGCGAAGAAATCTATCAGCGTATCCAGGCCGAAAAAACTCAGCAAACGAGTTACTAACGGATTCAGCGCCTCGCATCCTGCGAGGCGCTACCGCTTTTATCCTCCCATCTTCATTTTTTCCGCCCTGAACCTCATTTTCTTTCTTCCCATTTTGTTAACTGCAACGTGCTTTCGCTGTTGATTAATCACTCTTTTTGTCGGCAAAACATCCTAATTGCGCGTCATTTGTGCAAACAGAACGATATCCAGAAAAAGTCGGGAAAAATTGTTTGACTTATAAGTGCGGGAAAGTAATATGTGCGCCACGCAGTGCCGATGAGCAGAAACAAGTTCAGAAGCACGGTTCGGAAGAACGCGTAAGGTGAGGTGGCCGAGAGGCTGAAGGCGCTCCCCTGCTAAGGGAGTATGCGGTCAAAAGCTGCATCCGGGGTTCGAATCCCCGCCTCACCGCCATTTCCGATGCATCCATAGCTCAGCTGGATAGAGTACTCGGCTACGAACCGAGCGGTCGGAGGTTCGAATCCTCCTGGATGCACCATTCGGAAAACTGAAGTAAGAGTGAACGAGCAGTTCCTTTCATGGTGAGTTGTCAGCACCCTGCGTTGTACAAGAATTAACTCGATGCATCCATAGCTCAGCTGGATAGAGTACTCGGCTACGAACCGAGCGGTCGGAGGTTCGAATCCTCCTGGATGCACCATTCTTCGTATCATTCCCAGGTTGATTGCAGTAAGTCCATCGTAAGAAAATCTCTCAATGCATCCATAGCTCAGCTGGATAGAGTACTCGGCTACGAACCGAGCGGTCGGAGGTTCGAATCCTCCTGGATGCACCATTCTGTTTTCTTCATGCTATTCTCAAACTGTTTCATCCGTAACATCAGTTAGACCCCAATGCATCCATAGCTCAGCTGGATAGAGTACTCGGCTACGAACCGAGCGGTCGGAGGTTCGAATCCTCCTGGATGCACCATCTCCTGTTCGAAACAATCAACGCCCGCTTTCTGAATTTACTTCCCATTTTTCTTCATCACGCAAAAATCACTTATATAACCGCCATTTATCCCCGGTATCGCTACCTGACCTTTTTCCGAAAACAAAAATAGCTAATGCTTTCAAAGCATTTGCTGTTAAGCACACCTGGCGACAACCTAAGCGCATTACGCTAAAGTAATGGCTCATTTTGTGGTGCTCGATGGAGTGACAATGTACGACCAATATGACGCCCTGATTTTCGATATGGACGGCACAATCCTGGATACTGAGCCGACACATCGAAAAGCCTGGCAGCAGGTGCTGAGCCGTTACGGTTTCACCATGGATGAGAAAAAAATGGTGAGTTTTAATGGCGCGCCCACCTGGCAGCTGGCGCAGTACATTCTTGAGCAGAACAACGCTGAGCATGACCCTCATTTGCTGGCCGCAGAGAAAACCGAAGCGCTCAAGGCGATGTTGCTGGATGATGTACGCTCTTTACCGTTAATGGACGTGGTAAAAGCGTATCACGGTCGTCGTCCCATGGCGGTGGGTACTGGCAGTGAACACAGCCTGGCAAAGGCCCTGCTTGAAGCCTTGGGTGTCTATCATCTGTTTGATGCCGTTGTCGGCGCGGATGATGTGCAGCGCCATAAACCCCAACCCGATACCTTTTTACGCTGCGCCGAGTTAATGGGCGTGGCACCTGAACGCTGTGTGGTATTTGAAGATGCTGACTTTGGTGTTCAGGCGGCGCGAGCCGCGGGCATGGATGTGGTTGATGTCCGTTTACTGTGAATGAAATTCTGACCTATGGATCGTTATTCGGCAGTAGCTTTCTGAGTGCCACCTTGCTTCCAGGAAGTTCAGAGGCTGTGCTGATTGCTTTGCTGATCGCCCAAAAGGGTTCGATCTATGGATTGTTATTGGCCGCATCAGTGGGAAACACGCTGGGTGGCCTGACCAACATTATTCTCGGTCGCCTCATGCCGCCAAAAGGGCAGGGGCGATGGCATGACACAGCAATGACGTGGTTACATCGATTGGGTCCTGCAGCGCTGCTTTTAAGCTGGCTGCCGGTAGTGGGCGATCTGCTTTGCGTGCTTGCAGGCTGGTTGCGCTTTGCCTGGCTGCCCTCGGTGCTGTTTCTCGCCATCGGTAAAACGCTGCGTTATATCGTTATCGCGACCGCCACATTACAAACAATGCAATGGTGGCATTGATTCGCACAGATTCGAGGCTACGGTTAACATTATGCTGAACAAAAATAAATTATTCGCACAGCGGGAGGTTAATGTGATCCCGGACGTATCAAAAGCGCTTTCCTGGTTGGAAGCGCATCCCGACGCGTTAAAGGGTATCGGCCGTGGCATTGAACGCGAGACGTTGCGCGTCAATCCGAATGGTCACCTGGCAACGACCGGACATCCTGAATCCCTGGGTTCGGCGCTCAAGCACAGTTGGATTACCACCGATTTTGCCGAAACGCTGCTGGAGTTCATTACACCTGTCGATCAAAGCATTGATCGGTCACTGGCCTTCCTGCGTGATATACATCGCCACACTGCGCGAGAGTTAGGTCAGGAACGCATGTGGCCGTTCAGTATGCCGGGTTATGTTGAAGATGTTGATAGCATTGAGCTGGCGCAATATGGCAGCTCTAATATCGGCAAGATGAAAACCCTCTATCGGCAGGGACTGAAAAATCGCTACAGCGCACTGATGCAGATTATCTCAGGTGTGCATTATAACTTCTCGCTGCCACTGTCGTTCTGGCAGGAGTGGGCAGATGTAAAAGATGCGGAAAGCGGAAAAAAGACCATTTCTGCTGGATATCTGCGTCTTATCCGCAACTATTATCGTTTTGGTTGGGTGATCCCTTATCTGTTCGGTGCATCTCCAGCGATCTGTTCATCGTTCCTGCAGGGACGTGAAAGCAAATTACCCTTTGAAACGGACGGCAAGGGGACGTTGTGGCTGCCGTATGCCACCTCGCTGCGCCTCAGTGATTTGGGCTACACCAACAAGTCGCAGAGCGGTTTGGGCATCACCTTCAACTCGCTCGACGGTTACGTTGCTGCGCTGAAAGCAGCGATTAAAACGCCGTCAGAAGAGTATGCGGCCATGGGCACCAAAGATGCCGACGGCAACTGGCTGCAGCTGAACACCAACGTGTTACAGATTGAGAACGAACTGTACGCACCTATTCGTCCAAAACGTGTGACACGTTCGGGTGAAGCGCCTTCGGATGCGTTGTTACGCGGCGGTATCGAGTACATTGAAGTGCGCTCTCTGGATATCAACCCGTTCTCTGCCATTGGCGTGGACGCTAATCAGGCGCGTTTCCTCGACCTGTTCCTGATCTGGTGTACCCTGGCGGATGCGCCTGAGATGAGTTCTGACGAGCTGTTATGCAGCCGTAAAAACTGGAACCGCGTGGTCATGGAAGGACGTAAGCCGGGCCAGGTGATTGGTGTAGGTTGTAGCGATACAGAACATCCGCTGGTTGATGTAGGTAAAGCCCTGTTTGCCGATCTGCGTCGTGTTGCCGAGGTGCTCGACAGCAATTATGGGAGCACGCAATATCAACAGGTTTGCGATCAACTGGTGGCATCGTTTGATGATCCTGAGCTAACCTATTCAGCGCGTATTCTGCATGCCATCAAAGAAAATGGCTTAACCGGCGCAGGTGTGGCACTGGCTGAACAGTATCGCCATCTGCTGTGTGAAGAGCCGTTAGAGATTTTGACCGAAGATGACTTCAGTCGTCAGGCGTTGGAATCGGTACAGGCGCAGGAAAAGCTGGAACAGAGTGACACGCTGGATTTCGAAAGTTATCTGGCAGGTCGCGAAGGCTAAAAAAGAAAATGGCCACATCATTGTGGCCAAAATTAACATCTCTGTTGTCAGGGATGATGATAACAAATGCGCGTCTTTCATATATTCAGACGTTGGGCGAACGGAAAAGTTTCATCGTTTTAAAAAAAATCTCAAAACAGGAGGTGACGTATGCCACTACTGGATAGTTTTACTGTTGATCACACCATCATGGGCGCACCCGCTGTGCGCGTTGCAAAAACCATGAACACTCCGCATGGCGATACCATCACCGTTTTTGACCTGCGTTTCTGCCGTCCGAATATCGATATTCTGACTGAGCGCGGCATCCATACGCTGGAGCACCTGTTCGCTGGCTTTATGCGTAATCACCTCAATGGTGATGGCGTGGAAATCGTTGATATCTCGCCAATGGGCTGCCGCACCGGCTTCTACATGAGCTTGATTGGTGAACCAGACGAGCAGCGCGTAGCGAAAGCGTGGAAAGGGGCGATGGAAGATGTTCTGAAAGTGAAAGAACAGAGCCAGATCCCGGAACTGAATGAATACCAGTGTGGTAGCTACAAGCTACACTCACTCGACGAAGCGCAGCAGATTGCGCGTAACGTGTTGGCGCATGAGATTGGCGTGAACCGTAACGAAGATCTGAAACTGCCGGCTGAGAAGCTGAAAGAGCTGCACATCTAGTGCCTGTCTGAGCAGAAATGAAAACGCCGCGATGTTCGCGGCGTTTTTTTTGGCTTCAGGAACCGATGGAGGATTTCAGCGGATGATGCGGGGTAATGCGCACCTGCTTCACCATGTTGTCTTGCACGTCGAGGATATCCACATCGTACTTCCCGATTTTCACGCGTGTATCGACCAGCGGAATCTCTTCCAGCGCTTCCAGCAGCATGCCATTGATGGTGCGTGCTTCGTCTTCGGGTAACGTCCAGTTAAAGGCTTTATTGATTTCACGCACGTTGGCGCTGCCTTCAATCAGCACTGAGCCATCATTCTGCGGCATCACTTCTTCCGCCAGCGAAGGAGACATAGACGTCGTAAAGTCGCCAACAATCTCTTCCAGAATGTCTTCAATGGTCACCAGCCCTTTGATGTCACCATATTCATCAACCACTAAGCCGACTTTCTTCTTATTACGCTGGAATTTCACCAGCTGGACATTCAGCGGTGTACCTTCCGGCACATAGTAAATTTCATCAGCGGCGCGCAGCAGGCGATCTTTGTTGAACTCTTTCTTCTCGGTCATCATGCGCCAGGCTTCACGCACGCGCAGCATGCCAACCGAATCATCCAGCGAATCGCGGAACAGCACGATCCGGCCATGCGGGGAATTACTCAGTTGGCGAACAATCGATTTCCAGTCGTCGTTGACGTTAATGCCGACAATTTCATTGCGTGGCACCATGATGTCATCAACGCTGACCTTTTCCAGGTCCAGCACCGACAGCAGCATGTCCTGATTACGACGAGACATCAGTGAGCGGGACTCATAGACAATGGTACGCAACTCTTCCTTACTTAGGGCTGAACTGATGGAGCCTTCCGTTTTGATACCAACCATGCGCATCAGAATGCGGGTAATGGTGTTGAGCAGCCAGACCAAAGGCAGCATCACATACTGCAGCGGCGCCAGCAGCACACTGCTGGGATAGGCGACTTTTTCGGGGTAAAGCGCTGCAATGGTTTTCGGCAGCACTTCAGCAAACACCAGCACCACAAAAGTCAGGATCCCGGTGGCAATTGCCACACCCGCATCGCCGTAAAGACGCATACCGACAATGGTACCCAATGCGGAGGCCAGGATATTCACTAGGTTGTTGCCTATCAGCACCAGGCTGATTAAGCGATCAGGACGGCGTAAAAGTTTTTCGACACGACGAGCCGCGCGATTACCGCTTTTGGCTTTGTGGCGCAATTTATAACGATTGAGCGTCATCATGCCGGTCTCTGAACCGGAGAAGTACGCAGAGACCAGCACCATGATGACCAGCGTAACGATCAGCGTGGTGGTTGAAACATGTTCCAACGAAAAAATTCCTTTAGTGAGAAGTGAGCAGGTGCTGAAGCACGCGACTGCCGAAGTAGGCCATGGTCAGCAGCAGTGCACCACCGCAGTTAAACCAGACGACGCGGCGTCCGCGCCAGCCCTCATGATAGTGTCCCCAGAGCAGAACGATATAAACAAACCAGGCAAGAATGGACAGCACCGCTTTATCGACATTCTCCGCGCTAAACAGGTTATGCATGAAGAACAGACCGGTACACAGCACCAGCGTCAACAGCACTACACCAATTTGCGTGATATGAAACATCTTACGCTCAATACTCAGCAGCGGCGGCATATCCTGGGTGAAAGCCAGTTTCTTATTTTTTAACTGGTAATCAATCCATGCCAGCTGCAGCGCATACAGTGCCGCGATAATCAGCGTGGCGTAGGCAAACAGCGACAGGCCGATATGGATCATCATGCCCGGCGTGGTTTCGAGATGGGTAATAAAGGCATTCGGCACAAAGGTGGCGAAGGCGAGGTTAATCAAGGCAAAGCCGTAGACAATCGGCAACAGTAACCAACCGCGATTGCGCGATGCAACGATGGTCATGATCGCGCAGATCAGCAAACTCACCAGCGAACCGATATTTAGCAGGCTGAGGTTTTGTCCGTTATCGACGGCAAAAATGCGTTGTTGCAGTGCAACCGCATGGGCGATCAACGCGACGCAAGCAGAAAGTACGGCAAAACGACGCCAGCCACCGTTGCGTTTCAGCAGGCTGGGGATGATCAATGCAAGACTGAGGGAGTAGGCGAACAGCGCCACGATCGCGAAAACGAACATAGATCCTTTCAGGTGTCGGTCAGATAAGGAAAAAACCAGTATAGCGCCAGCTGCATCAGGCTCCAAACGATCTGAAGGTCAATTGCAGAGATCGCTGTGGCTTCGTGCTATAATCCGCCGCATTGTGCCGCCCAGGCGGCCTCGCTACGGTCCTAAGTGAGAGAGCATGTTTGATAATTTAACCGATCGTTTGTCGCAATCCCTGCGCAACATCAGCGGCCGCGGAAGGCTGACCGAAGACAACATTAAAGACACCTTGCGTGAAGTGCGCATGGCATTGCTGGAAGCGGACGTTGCGCTGCCGGTCGTGCGTGAGTTCATCAACCGCGTGAAAGAAGCGGCGGTAGGTCAGGATGTAAACAAAAGCCTGACGCCTGGCCAGGAATTTATCAAAATTGTTCGCAACGAGCTGGTTGCGGCAATGGGTGCAGAAAATAATGCGCTCAATCTGAATGCACAGCCGCCGGCTGTGGTGTTGATGGCGGGCCTGCAGGGTGCGGGTAAAACCACGAGCGTGGCGAAGCTGGGTAAGTTCCTGCGCGAGAAGCATAAGAAGAAAGTGCTGGTGGTTTCTGCCGACGTTTATCGCCCGGCGGCGATTAAACAGCTGGAAACACTGGCGCAGCAGGTTGGCGTGGACTTCTGTCCTTCCGATCTGAGCCAAAAGCCTGTCGACATCGTGAAGAACGCGCTGAAAGAAGCGAAGCTGCAATTCTACGACGTGCTGCTGGTGGATACCGCCGGTCGTCTGCACGTTGATGAAGCGATGATGGACGAGATCAAACAGGTACACGCCGCGATCAATCCGGTGGAAACCTTGTTTGTGGTCGATGCCATGACCGGTCAGGATGCGGCAAACACGGCAAAAGCCTTCAATGAAGCGCTGCCACTGACGGGCGTGATTCTGACGAAAGTGGATGGTGATGCGCGCGGTGGTGCAGCGCTGTCTATTCGTCATATCACCGGCAAGCCGATTAAATTCATGGGTATGGGTGAGAAGACGGAAGCACTGGAAGCGTTCTATCCAGACCGTATCGCCTCACGCATCCTCGGCATGGGCGACGTACTGTCGCTGATCGAAGATATCGAGAGCAAAGTTGACCGCGAACAGGCGGAGAAGCTGGCGAAGAAACTCAAAACCGGTGATGGCTTCGATCTCAACGACTTCCTCGATCAGCTGAAGCAGATGCGCAACATGGGCGGCATGGCCAGCCTGATGGGTAAGCTGCCGGGCATGGGGCAGTTGCCAGACAACGTGAAATCGCAGATGGATGACAAAGTGCTGGTGCGTATGGAGGCGATCATCAATTCGATGACCACCAAAGAGCGTCAGAAACCGGAAATCATCAAGGGCTCACGCAAGCGCCGTATTGCCACCGGTTCAGGTATGCAGGTGCAGGACGTTAACCGTTTACTGAAACAGTTCGACGACATGCAGCGCATGATGAAGAAAATGAAGAAGGGTGGCATGGCCAAAATGATGCGTGGCATGAAAGGTATGATGCCGCCCGGATTCCCCGGTCGCTAAGGCGAGCGGCACACAGCCAGAAAATTAACACGCTCAGGTTGCTTTTTTCGCCAAAATGAGTAAAATTTTCGGGCTTTTTATATTGCGCTCGGGTTCCATCCCTCGATGGAGCCCGAGCGCTTTATTAACTAATGAGGATGTTATGGTTACAATTCGTTTGGCACGTCACGGCGCGAAAAAGCGTCCGTTCTATCAGGTCGTCGTTACTGACAGCCGCAATGCGCGTAATGGTCGTTTCATCGAGCGCGTAGGTTTCTTCAACCCGATCGCTTCTGGTCAGGCTGAAGGTCTGCGTCTGGATCTGGACCGTATTGAGCACTGGGTTGGCCAGGGCGCAACGCTTTCTGATCGCGTTAACGCGCTGATCAAAGAAGCAAAAAAAGCAGCTTAATCTGTCACGGTGGTTAGCATGAGCATTAAACCTGCCGCACAGCCTCTCGTTAACCCAATTGTATTGGGGAAAATGGGGGCCGCTTACGGCATTCGAGGTTGGCTCAAAGTGTTTTCCTCCACTGAAGACGCTGAAAGCATCTTCGACTACCAACCCTGGTTCATCCAGCGTGCCGGTAAATGGCAGCAGGTCGAACTGGAAGGTTGGAAGCACCACAATCAGGACCTGATCATCAAAGTCAAAGGCATTGACGATCGGGACGCTGCGGCACAGTTAACCAATTGCGAAATTACGGTTGATTCTGCTCAGCTGCCAGCGCTGGAAGAGGGTGATTACTACTGGAAAGACCTTATGGGTTGTAAAGTGGTAAACCTCGACGGTTACGAAATGGGCAAAGTCATTGATTTGATGGAAACCGGTTCGAACGACGTTCTCGTTGTTAAGGCAAACCTGAAAGATGCATTCGGTGCGCAAGAGCGGTTAATCCCGTTTCTTGATGAACAGGTTATCAAGAAAGTCGATCTCTCTACTGGCACGATTGAAGTAGATTGGGATCCTGGTTTTTGATCTCCGGACAATCCGGTAACGTAACGGCGAACGCGATGTGGATTGGTGTTATTAGCCTGTTTCCAGAGATGTTTCGCGCTATTACCGAGTACGGGGTAACTGGCCGGGCAGTAAAAAATGGCCTGCTCAACATTCAAAGCTGGAGTCCTCGTGACTTCGCGCACGACCGGCACCGTACCGTGGATGAACGTCCTTACGGCGGCGGACCGGGAATGTTGATGATGGTGCAACCCTTACGGGATGCAATCCACGCAGCGAAAGCGGCGGCGGGAGAAGGTGCTAAGGTGATTTATCTTTCACCTCAGGGTCGCAAACTGGACCAACAGGGCGTTTGCGAACTGGCGACCAACCAGAAGTTGATTCTGGTGTGTGGTCGTTATGAAGGGATTGATGAGCGCGTGATTCATACTGAGATTGATGAAGAATGGTCAATCGGTGATTACGTACTCAGTGGTGGTGAGCTACCAGCCATGACGTTGATTGATTCAGTCGCCCGGTTTATCCCCGGCGTATTGGGCAAGCAGGCGTCAGCCGATGAGGATTCGTTCTCGGATGGTTTACTGGATTGCCCGCACTACACCCGACCTGAAGTGTTAGAAGGGATGGAGGTTCCGCCAGTCTTACTGTCGGGCAACCATGCCGATATTCGCCGCTGGCGCCTGAAACAGTCGCTAGGCCGTACCTGGCTAAGAAGACCTGAACTTCTGGAAAACCTGGCTCTGACTGAAGAGCAAGCACGGTTGCTAAATGAGTTCCAACGGGAACATCAGCAGCAACAAAACCATCAGGTGGAAGAGTAATCTTCCCTGACTATCAGTTTACCCAGGATATAGAGATTTAATTATGAGCAACATTATCAAGCAACTTGAACAAGAGCAGATGAAGCAGGACGTACCTTCATTCCGTCCGGGTGATTCCGTGGAAGTGAAAGTATGGGTCGTTGAAGGTTCTAAGAAACGTCTGCAGGCATTCGAGGGCGTGGTTATCGCTATTCGTAACCGCGGTCTGCACTCTGCATTCACTGTTCGTAAGATTTCAAACGGCGAAGGCGTTGAGCGTGTCTTCCAGACTCACTCTCCGGTAATTGACAGCATTTCTGTCAAACGTCGTGGTGCTGTACGTAAAGCCAAACTGTACTACCTGCGTGAGCGTACCGGTAAGTCAGCTCGTATCAAAGAGCGTCTGGGCGCGTAAGCGACATCCCAAAGTTAATAGCAAACAAGGGGTTGGCCCAAGGGCCAGCCCCTTTTTTTATGGTCGCTTGAGATGGTAAATCGCGCTATTCACTGGGCCGCTATCAAGAATGATTAAACCATAGCGGCAATCGATAAACTCAAAACCACTGCGCAATGCCACGGCACGGCTGGCATGATTCTCCTCAGCAGCGATAATCTCCAGTAAGGGAATCTGCGCGTGCTTGAAGCCAAAGTCCACCAATTGAGCCACTGCACGTGTTGCGACACCTTGCCTTTGTGCATCGCTGCGAACCCAATAGCCTAATGCACTAAATTCCCCAAGCCGCTGTGCGAATCTGATGCCTGCGCCGCCGAGTAACCGATCATTGCTATCGACAATAGCGAACTCTTCCGCTTCACCGTTACTCCGCTGCATATGGGTAAAATTAATCCAGTTAGTGGCTTCCTCTGCCCGATAATCGTGATGCGCCCATACCATCCATGGCAGCAGGCTGTTGAGAGACTGATTGACCGCCGCAGTAAAAGCGCCAGCATCCTGTAGAACGAAAGGGCGTAAGGTGATGACAGAGGTTGACATCCTAAGATCCTGGAAAACGATGAATAACAAAATGTTAATGGAAAAAGAGGGTGTTGGCACTTTTAAATAAAAGTGGGTGTAAAATAAAATTTACACAAATCACTTTGTGTTAGATGACTTAAATAGCATTAACTTTATGTATTTGAGGTGTTTTTAGTATTGTTTTTGTGATGGTTATCAGTGGTGGTAATAAAAGTGTACATTCACGGATTGCAATATGTACATGTTGTGGTACAGTAAGCGCCATCCTCAGTGAGGATCCCAAACCGCATAAACGAGTTAAAAAGGATCGCCATCATGCAGAAAGACGCGCTGAACAATGTGCATATCGCCGACGAACAAATTTTAATCACCCCGCAAGAGCTGAAAGCGAAGTTCCCGCTCACTGCGGCGCAGGAAGCGCAGATTGCTGCTTCTCGCCAGACCATTGCCGATATTATTGCTGGCCGCGATCCGCGCCTGCTGGTGGTCTGTGGTCCTTGTTCAATTCACGATACCGAAGCCGCACTGGAATATGCTCGTCAGCTGCAAACTCTCTCTGCACAGTTGAAGGATCAGCTGTATATCGTTATGCGCGTTTATTTTGAAAAACCCCGTACCACCGTTGGCTGGAAGGGGCTGATCAACGATCCTTACATGAACAACTCATTTGATATGGAAGCCGGGCTGCATATTGCGCGTCAGCTGCTGGTGAACCTGGTGGAAATGGGCCTGCCGCTGGCAACGGAAGCACTGGATCCTAACAGCCCACAATACTTGGGCGATCTGTTTAGCTGGTCTGCGATCGGTGCTCGTACTACCGAGTCACAAACACACCGCGAGATGGCTTCTGGTTTATCAATGCCTGTCGGCTTCAAAAATGGCACTGATGGCAGCCTGGGCACGGCGATCAACGCCATGCGCGCCGCCGCGATGCCGCACCGTTTTGTCGGCATCAATCAGGCGGGACAGGTTTGCCTGTTACAGACTCAAGGCAACCCGGATGGCCACGTGATCCTGCGTGGTGGGAAAGCGCCTAACTATGGCCCTGAAGATGTTGCGCAGTGTGAAAAAGAGATGCTGAAAGCGGGACTGCGTCCAGCCTTAATGATAGATTGCAGCCATGGTAATTCTAATAAAGACTACCGCCGCCAGCCTGGTGTAGCCGAATCGGCTATTGCGCAGATTAAAGATGGAAATCGTTCCATTATTGGCCTGATGCTGGAAAGCAATATTCACGAAGGCAATCAGTCTTCTGAGCAGCCACGTAGCGAAATGAAATACGGTGTTTCCGTCACGGATGCCTGCATCAACTGGGAAACCACGGAAACCTTGCTGCGTGAAATCCATCAGGATCTGCAGGGAGTGCTGTCGGCACGTCTGTCACACGAGGAATAAAGAGTCATGGTGGCTGAACTGACCGCGCTACGCGATCAAATTGATGAAGTCGATAAAGCCCTACTTGGGCTATTAGCCAAACGCCTTGAGCTGGTAGCTGAAGTAGGTGAGGTCAAAAGCCGTTATGGTTTGCCGATTTATGTGCCAGAACGTGAAGCCAGCATGTTGGCTTCACGTCGTCAGGAAGCTGAAGCGCTCGGCGTTTCGCCAGATCTGATTGAGGATGTCTTACGTCGCCTGATGCGTGAATCTTATGCGCATGAAAACGACAAAGGCTTCAAAACGCTCTGCCCAACGCTGCGCCCGGTGGTGATTGTTGGTGGGCGTGGCCAGATGGGGCGCTTGTTTGAAAAGATGCTCAATCTGTCAGGTTACCAGGTCCGTATTCTGGACAAGGGCGATTGGGATCGTTCTGAAGAGCTGCTCAAAGATGCGGGCATGGTCATCATCAGTGTGCCCATTCATCTGACCGAGCAGATCATCGCCGAATTACCAACACTGCCGGAAGACTGCATTCTGGTTGATCTTGCATCGGTGAAGAATCGTCCATTGCAGGCGATGCTGGCGGCGCATACCGGCCCTGTTCTCGGCTTGCATCCCATGTTTGGCCCGGATAGCGGTAGCCTGGCGAAGCAGGTGGTGGTGTGGTGTGATGGCCGTCAGCCGGAAGCCTATCAGTGGTTCCTGGAGCAGATTCAGGTTTGGGGCGCACGCTTACATCGCATCAGCGCGGTCGAGCATGACCAGAACATGGCCTTTATCCAGGCGCTGCGCCACTTTGCCACTTTTGCCTATGGTTTGCATTTAGCGGAAGAGAACGTCAACCTTGATCAACTGTTGGCGCTGTCCTCACCGATTTATCGCCTGGAACTGGCGATGGTTGGTCGACTGTTTGCTCAGGACCCGCAGCTTTACGCAGACATCATCATGTCTTCGGAGAGTAATCTGGCGCTGATTAAGCGTTATTACCAGCGTTTTGGTGATGCGATTAAATTGCTGGAGCAGGGCGATAAACAGGCGTTTATCAAGAGTTTTGAAGGTGTCGCGCACTGGTTTGGCGATTACGCTCAACGCTTCCTGGTAGAGAGCCGAAGCATGTTGCGTTCGGCTAACGATAGCCGGCAATAAAAGAGAAGGCATCCGCAAGGATGCCTTTTTCACTTACAGTCGCGGCTCAACCGGAACCACATTTTCACCCGGATAGCAGCCGAGTACTTTCAGAGACAGCGTCAAATCACGCAGCTCTTTCAACGCCAGCTGCATGTTCTCTGATTGCAGATTGCCCTGCACGTCGATGTAAAACATCTCTTCCCACGGATTACCGTTGATTGGGCGGTTTTCCAGTTTACTCATGATCAGATTGTGATTACGCAGCACCAGCAGAGCCTCAACCAGCGCACCGGCTTGCTGACCAGTAGCCATAATCAATGTGGTTTTGGCCGGTACCTGGCCAGAAACTTCAATCGGCTTACGTGCCAGCACAATGAAGCGGGTATGGTTTTGTTGCTGGTTAGCTAAATTCCGTTCTAACACCTGCAGACCATACAGCTCACCGCCCGCTTCACTGCCCAGAGCCGCCACCTTTGGTGAATTCATTGCCGCGACCTTTTCCATTGCCGCTGCGGTGCTCTCGGTATATTCGATTTTCCATTGTGGGAAACGATTGATGAACTGGCTGCACTGCTGGAATGGCTGAGGATGGCTGTAAACCGTTTCAATTTGCTGTAAGTCGGTACTGCCGTTGACCAGCACACAGTGTTCGATTGGGATGGTCAGCTCGCCAACGATGGAGAGCGTGGTTTGCTGCAGCAGGTCATAGACGTCGTTAATCGAGCCTGAGCTGGTATTTTCGATTGGCATCACGGCGTAATCGGCCTGGCCACTCTCCACCTGATGAATGATGTCATGGAATTTTAGGCAGCCCATCTCAACCATGGAATCAAAATGACGTGTGGCGTATTTTCGCGCCGCGAGGTGAGAGTACGAACCTTTAGGACCCAGAAATGCGATGCGTGGCGCGTGTGCGTGCGGGTGGTTTAAGTTTTTCTGTAGCAACGCTTGCTGAGTCAGTACCGAATCTTCAATCACCAGTTGGAACAGACGAGTAATGTAGTGCGCATCAAGCTGGTGCTTTTTGCCGAGTGAGATCAGGTTTTCCAGCAGTGCGCGTTCACGCTCAACATCGCGAATCGGGCGATGGGTCGCGAGCTTTGCTTGCGCCACCTCAACCGCCAGCGAACGGCGTTCAGATAACAGCGTCAACAGCTTTTCATCAACGGCGCTGATCTTATCGCGTAATGCCAGCAGCGGATTTTCGGGATTCATAGGGCTCACCTGTAAAATGTCCAATAAAAAAGCCTCCCGTTTGGGAGGCTTTGTTGTTCGTCTTCGCATTCATTCTCACACGACGAATCACCTCCCAATCAGGGGAAGGTAAAAAAGAATGCGAAGAAGAACGGTAGATGTTTCATTTGTGATTCCAGCAATAAAGTGGATTGAGAGTAACCGCAGTGATTTAAAGCTGTCAATAAAAAACGCGCCCGCAGGCGCGTTACTGGAAAAGGTCTATTTATCCCGCAGGGGTGAAATCTTTCATACTGCTGGTTGCGCGGCGCGCTTCAGGTTTGTGCTGCGCCTTATTAAGTTGTCGCTCCAGCTTGGCAATCAGATCGTTGATAGCCGTGTACATATCTTCGTGTTTCGCGCTGGCAACCAGCGTGCCGTTCGGTGTGTTAATGGTGGCATCAGCCACGAATTCTTTCGGCTCTTTCGATAACACGATGTGCGGATTTATCAGGTGAGTTTGCCACTTTTCCAGCTTGGCGAGACGGTCTTCGACATGGTTGCGGATAGCCGCAGTGATTTCCATTTGTTTGCTGGTAATGTTCAGAATCATAGTTAAACCTCTCTGTCATTTCCGTCTGGGTAGGACCAGCATACCGCGTAAATCAGGAAAAAGTGTGATATAGATCACATTGAAATGTCACTTTTTGTCAATGCCAGTGAATTGTGAGAAAGGCTCATAAAATCGCGGAAAATGCTTGAAGGGCAGGGATGAAAAGAGCAAGATTGATGAGTTAACCGCAGCGGATAATCAGCAATCTGGCTGAATTTTCGGCAAAAAAAGCAGCCATTAAGGCTGCTTTTTTATTGGTAGTAAAATCAGGACTGATTATTTGTCGCGATGATCTTCGCTACCTTGTCCGCTTCTGCGGTTAACTGCAGCTGGCGGTATGCATTTTCCATCAGCGGCAGCGCTTTGTGCGTCGCTTCGGTATCCGGGAAATCTTTCATCATCCCTTCAACACGGTTAACAACGGCGACATAGGCCCCACGCTTGGTATAGAATTGCGCCACCGAGAGTTCATATTTCGCCAGACGCTCTTTCAGGTAGGCTAAGCGTTTCTGCGCATCCTCAGCATACTGGCTGTTCGGATAGCTGCGCAGCAACTGTGAGAAGTCACGGAAAGCATCACGAGCGTGCGTCGGATCACGATCTGAACGATCGATACCGAAGAAGCCCTGCAGTGCAGAGTCATCCAACGCCATATCCGTCAGGCCTTTCATGTAGATGACGTAATCGATGTTTGGATGAGTCGGATTCAGGCGCATAAAGCGAGCGATAGCGGCTTGCGCCAGTGGCAGATCGGCATTTTTGTAATACGCGTAGATTAAATCCAGCTGTACTTGCTGCGAATAAGGGCCAAACGGGTAGCGGTTATCCAGTGCTTCCAGTTGCTTAATCGCCGCTTTAAAGTTACCGTCCTGCAGCTTTTGCTGGGCTGTAGCGTAAATTTCAGATGGCGGGCTGTCCGGAACGGGATCCGATGAGCCGGAACAACCCACCAGAGCCAGGCTCAGGCTCAATGTGGCAGCTGCCACCAGATGTTTCATACGCGTCATGACGAAATGATTATCCTCAAAGTGTTGTAGCGGAAGCTGTCCGTATAGCTCCCGGTTATGACCTGGTACGATAGCACATTATATTAAACGGCATCGCCGTGAAAACCCAACGTTAACGAAGAAGCTGTATATGGCACAACAAGTTCAACTCACCGCAACGGTGTCCGAAGCACAGCTTGGACAACGCTTAGATCAGACTTTGGCGGAATTGTTCCCTGATTATTCACGTTCCCGCATAAAAGAATGGATCCTTGAGCGTCGCGTCAGCGTCAACGGCACCATCATCGATAAACCGAAAGAGAAAGTTTTCGGCGGTGAGCAGGTGTCTATCGATGCTGAAATCGAAGAAGCGCAGCGCTGGGAAGCGCAAAACATTCCCCTGAACATCGTTTATGAAGACGATGATATTCTGGTCATCAACAAACCGCGTGGCCTGGTGGTGCATCCTGGGGCAGGTAATCCGGATGGTACGGTCCTGAATGCGCTGCTTTATCATTACCCACCAATTGCCGACGTCCCGCGTGCCGGGATCGTCCATCGTCTTGATAAAGACACAACCGGTTTGATGGTGGTGGCGAAGACCGTTCCCGCTCAGACGCATCTGGTGGAAACGCTGCAGCTGCGCGAGATTACCCGTGAATATGAAGCGGTTGCGATTGGCACCATGACGGCAGGCGGCACGGTTAATGAGCCGATGGCGCGCCACTCCACCAAACGCACCCACATGGCGGTACACCCTATGGGTAAACCCGCGACCACGCATTATCGCATCATGGAGCATTTCCGTGCTCATACGCGTCTGCGTCTGCGTCTGGAAACGGGTCGTACTCACCAGATTCGTGTGCACATGGCGCATATCAACCATCCATTAGTGGGTGATCCGCTGTACGGCGGTCGTCCGCGTCCGCCTAAAGGTGCATCAGATGCGTTCATCGCCGCGCTGCGCGGTTTTGACCGTCAGGCGCTGCATGCCACCATGCTGCGTCTCTACCATCCCATCACCGGCATTGAGATGGAATGGCATGCGCCGTTGCCGCAAGACATGGTCGATCTGATTGACGCGCTGAAAGCCGATACCCATGAGTTCCGCGATCAAATGGATTGGCTATGAGTGAGTGGATCATTCCTGACTGGCCTGCACCGCAGCGCGTTCAGGCATGTTCCACCTTGCGACATGGCGGTGTTAGCACTGCGCCCTGGGATTCGCTGAATCTTGGGGCGCACGTTGGCGATGCTGAAACGCATGTCTTGCAAAATCGTCAGCATTTGAAAGATAAACTGCTGCCCGCCATGCCGCAGTGGCTTAATCAGGTGCATGGGCAGGACGTTGTGCGTTTGCCTGCGGACGAGTTATTACCCAATGCAGATGCGGCCATCACCCGCGAATCCGGTGTAGTCTGCGCCATCATGACGGCGGATTGCTTGCCGGTGTTGTTTTGCAGTGATGATGGCAGTGAAGTGGCCGCTGCTCACGCTGGCTGGCGTGGTCTGTGTAACGGCGTGCTGGAACAGACGCTGCAACAGTTTCGCTCACCAGCCCGTGAGATCCACGCCTGGCTTGGACCCGCTATCGGCCCGCAGGCATTTGAAGTCGGTGCTGAGGTGCGTGAAGCCTTTTTGGCGCACGATGTACAAGCCGATGCGGCTTTTCGCCCGGTTGGTGACAAATATTTTGCGAATATCTGGCAGTTAGCGCGTCAGCGACTTCAGGCCGCTGGAGTGCATTCTATCAGTGGTTCACAGCGTTGCACTTTCACCGAAGCCAATGATTTTTTCTCCTACCGACGAGATGGAATCACCGGGCGTATGGCAACTTTGATTTGGCTGAGATAATCTTACGCCGCAAGACGATCCAGTAGCGTATTTTTTGTTCGCAACACAGGTCATTAACCTTGAAATATTTGAGGGATGACCTCATTTAATCTCCAGTAGCATTTTGACCTGTATTGGAGGAATCATGCGTCTGGATCGTCTTACTAATAAATTCCAGTTGGCCCTTGCCGATGCTCAGTCCCTTGCTCTGGGACACGACAATCAATTTATCGAACCCCTGCACTTGATGAGCGCTTTGCTCAATCAGGAAGGCGGATCGGTGCGTCCGTTGCTTAGCGCAGCAGGTGCCGATGTGGCTGGTCTGCGTACCAGCATCGAACAAGCTATCAACCGACTACCGCAGGTAGAAGGTACGGATGGCGATGTACAGCCTTCAGCCGATCTCATTCGGGTCCTGAACCTGTGCGACAAACTCGCGCAAAAGCGCGGCGACAACTTTATATCATCTGAATTATTTGTTCTGGCGGCCCTCGACTCTCGTGGTTCGCTGGCGGACCTATTGAAGTCCGCTGGTGCAACCACCGAAAAACTCACTAAGGCCATCGAGCAATTGCGGGGAGGAGAGAACGTGAACGATCAAGGGGCTGAAGATCAGCGCCAGGCTTTAAAAAAATACACCATCGATCTGACCGAGCGCGCCGAGCTTGGCAAGTTAGATCCGGTGATTGGTCGTGATGAAGAGATTCGTCGTACCATTCAGGTATTGCAGCGCCGTACCAAAAACAACCCGGTATTAATTGGGGAACCCGGCGTAGGTAAAACTGCGATTGCCGAAGGGTTAGCGCAGCGCATTATCAATGGTGAAGTGCCAGAAGGATTGAAAGGTCGCCGCGTGTTGGCCCTGGACATGGGTTCGCTGGTGGCGGGTGCTAAATATCGTGGTGAGTTCGAAGAGCGCCTGAAAGGTGTGCTGAGCGATCTGGCAAAACAGGAAGGCAACGTCATTCTGTTTATCGACGAGTTGCATACCATGGTTGGCGCGGGTAAAGCCGATGGCGCCATGGATGCCGGTAACATGTTGAAACCTGCATTAGCGCGTGGTGAGTTGCACTGCGTGGGTGCTACCACGCTGAATGAGTATCGCCAGTTCATTGAGAAAGATGCGGCGCTGGAGCGTCGTTTCCAGAAAGTCTTTGTGGCTGAACCGAGCGTGGAAGACACCATTGCTATTCTGCGTGGCCTGAAAGAGCGCTATGAGTTACACCACCATGTGCAGATTACTGACCCGGCGATTGTGGCAGCGGCCACGTTGTCGCACCGCTATATCTCCGATCGCCAGCTGCCAGATAAGGCAATTGACTTGATTGACGAGGCTGCATCGAGCATTCGTTTGCAGATGGACTCGAAACCGGAGTCGCTTGATCGTCTGGAACGCCGCATCATCCAGTTAAAGCTGGAACAACAGGCACTGAAGAAAGAGTCGGACGATGCCAGTATCAAACGTCTGGAGATGCTGGAAACGGAACTCGATCAGAAAGAGCGTGAATACGCTGAGCTGGAAGAAGAGTGGAAAGCGGAAAAAGCCTCTCTGACGGGGACGCAGAACATTAAGGCGGAACTGGAGCAAGCTCGTCTGGCGATGGAGCAGGCGCGACGCACTGGTGACCTGGGGCAAATGTCTGAACTGCAATACGGCAAAATTCCAGAGCTGGAAAAGCAGCTCACTATTGCCACGCAGTCAGAAGGCAAAACCATGAAACTGTTACGTAACCGCGTAACAGACGTGGAAATTGCCGACGTGTTAGCGCGCTGGACCGGCATTCCAGTGGCACGAATGATGGAAGGCGAGCGTGAGAAATTGCTGCGAATGGAGCAAGAGCTGCATGCGCGCGTGATTGGTCAGAACGAATCCGTTGATGCAGTATCAAATGCGATTCGTCGTAGTCGTGCGGGTCTGTCCGATCCTAATCGCCCAATTGGCTCGTTCCTGTTTCTTGGGCCAACCGGTGTGGGTAAAACCGAGTTGAGTAAAGCGCTGGCTAACTTCTTGTTCGACAGCGATGACGCCATGGTGCGTATTGATATGTCAGAGTTTATGGAAAAACACTCGGTATCGCGTTTAGTCGGTGCACCTCCGGGCTACGTGGGTTATGAAGAGGGCGGTTATTTGACAGAAGCAGTACGTCGTCGCCCTTATTCCGTGATTCTGCTGGATGAAGTCGAGAAGGCTCACCCGGATGTGTTCAACATCTTGTTGCAGGTGCTGGATGATGGGCGTTTAACTGATGGTCAGGGGCGTACGGTAGATTTCCGTAATACTGTGGTCATTATGACCTCTAACCTTGGCTCGGATCTGATCCAGGAACGTTTCGGTGCGTTGGACTATCCGGAAATGAAAGATATGGTGATGACGGTGGTAGGTTCGCATTTCCGCCCAGAGTTCATTAACCGTATTGATGAGGTGGTGGTGTTCCATCCGCTTGGCGAGCAGCATATTGCTTCTATCGCGCAGATTCAGCTGCAGCGGTTGTACAAACGTCTGGATGAACGTGGCTACCAATTGCATATCACGGATGCAGCGCTGAAGCTGTTGGGTGAAAATGGATATGATCCGGTATACGGTGCACGTCCATTGAAACGCGCTATTCAGCAGCAAATTGAAAACCCACTGGCGCAGAAGATTCTTTCTGGTGCTTTTGTTCCGGGTAAAACCATTGAAATGGATGTTAAAGACGATGTCATCGTCGCACATCAGTGATGAGATTTGACGTAAACGGGCCTTCGGGCCCGTTTTTTTGCCCGATTGATGCCAATTCGTTGCTAATTTCAGCGCATTGGCCGAAAAGTGAGCGGTCGTGCAAAAACTTTAAATTAACGCTTGTCAGTCCATCAGAAATCCCTATACTGCGCCACCACTGAGACGGCAAAGCGGCAACGCAGACGGCTCAGCAGGGAGTGAAGAAATTCATCCCGCCGGAGAAAAACGCTGAAAAAAGTGTTTGACTCTGAAGGAGGAAAGCGTAATATACGCCACCTCGCAACAGCAGCTTAA
>NZ_JBBCKX010000013.1:0-117128 GCF_037153115.1 Pantoea sp. USMM079 | reverse complement strand
GCTGGTGCTGCCGGAAAGAAGAGTGCGGCATTACCCAAGGGCGGTAAAAAAGAAGCCGCAACGTTATCCGCTGCGGCCTCCATTAAGATCTTAACTGACAAGCATTACGCCCAAATGGGCGGCATTCAATTTGTGCGATGATGAATCCGACGCGCCATCAGGTGCATCGGGTTTCATCATTAAAAACGCAGTGACGCGCCCACGTATGGGCCATCGACCAGCACGTTGTCTTTGCGATCGCCTTTGTTGTTCAGCTCGATGTACTGATAACCCACACGCAGATTCAGCAGTGAAATCGGGGTGAAGCTCAGACCACCAGACGCTTCTTTGTAGCTGTCCAGACGATCGGAGAACGCTTCCGGCGCGTAGTAGTATTCGCCGTACAGGCCCCACATGCTGTTGAAGTTGTACTGTGCACCGGCACCTACAGCCACGGTGAAGCCATCACGACCATCTTCCGGATGGGTGAACAGTGCTTTGGCGGTAGGGGCAATGCGGAAGTCGCCAAAATCGATGTTGTAGCCCGCGCCCAGACCGTAGGTGCTGCCATCGTGATCGCTGCGCAGCCAGTTGCCTTTCAGGAACAGGCCAGGAGAGGTGGTGCCGAGGCCAAGGTTCAGGTTGGTGCTATGCTCACCCACGTCAACACTGCCCTCAATTGCCTGCGCGCCGCTGCTCAGCAGTGCCAGACCCAATACGCTTCCAGTAACAAGTTGCTTAAACATATGATTCCACTCCATGAAGGACAAATAAGTCGGCGCAAAGGGTAACAGCCTGGCAGCAGGAGACAACTTTATTTGGAAACCTTTACGTAAAAATCGATGACAGTGCGCAAAAAGCGGCCATCAGGCCGCCCACAACAAGTGGCTCAACAGCGGTGCCAGAATCACCGTCACCACGCCTGACAGCATCATCACCAGGCTCGATACCACACCCTCTTGCTGACCTAATTGATAAGCGCGAGCCGTTCCCGCACCGTGCGACGCAGCACCAAATCCGGCCCCTTTTGCCACGCCCTGCTTGATGGCAATACGCAGAAACAGCACATCGCCTACTGCCATGCCAAACACCCCGGTGATCACCACAAACAGCGCCACCAAATCCGGCTGGCCGCCAATCGGCAGTGCAGCCGCCAGTGCAAATGGCGTAGTAATCGAGCGCACCGCGAGGCTGCGCTGGATGGTTTCCGGCAGCATCAGCAGTCGCGCCAGCCATACCGAACTGCACACCGCCACCAGCGTGGCGGTTAACACGCCGACACTCAGCGATAGCCAGTGGCGCTTGATGATCTCCAGGTTCTCATACACCGGCACCGCAAACGCCAGCGTTGCCGGGCCCAGCAGCCAGATCAGCCAATGACTCTCGGCAATGTAATCCTTCCAGCTGACGTGCGTCAGCAGTAGCAGCGCCACAAGCACCACCGGCGTCATTACCAGCGGCATCAGCAGCAATGTCTGTTTGCGGCGATAGAGACGTTTGTTGACGTAATAGACCAGCAGCGTCAGCGCCAGACACAGCAGGCTAATGATGAAATCAGCCATGATGCGCCTGCTTACGCGCCGCACGCGCCAGTTCGAAGCGGTACAGACGATCCACCACCAGCGAGGTCGCCGCCAGCACTAATAAGGTACTCACTGCAATCACCACACAGATGCGCCAGCCTTCACTGCGCAGCAAATCGCTATAATTGACCACCGCCACCACCGCAGGAATAAAGAACAGCAGCATTTCCGCCAGCAGCCAGTTAGCCCCGGCTTTCACCCAACGCAGCGGCACCACGCGTGTCATGATCAATAGCAACAGCAGTACCATTCCCACCACATTGGCAGGCAGCGGCAAATGCAGCCAGCTCACCAGTTTGTCGCTGGCCATAAACAGGCCGATATACAGCACCAACTGCAATGGCACAAAAACACGTTGCAGGATGTCCGTTCTGCGCGGACTCAATGCAAGCGCCATTTTCCTTCTCCCCTGAATTAAACGTTGGGCTTAGTATAAATCCGCGTCAAACTGTGAAAGAAATGAATTAAAATTATTCAAACTATGCCAAAAAGGAATGCTTGATGGACGTCCGCGCCCTACGCTATTTCACCGAGGTGGTACGCCAGCAAAGTTTCACCCGTGCCGCTGAGAAGCTGTTTGTCACGCAACCTACCATCAGCAAAATGCTGCGCCAGTTAGAGGAAGAACTCGGCTGCACGCTGCTGCTGCGTGAGGGACGCAAGCTGCATCTCACCGACAGCGGTCAAGCGGTGTATCAGCGCGGGCTGGCGATTTTGCAGGAGTTTCATCAACTGGAAGCGCAGATTGGCGATATCAATGAATTGAAAACCGGTGAACTGCGGCTGGGCATCCCGCCGATGGTCGGGATGCAGATCGCCGGTTCGATCTCCGCGTTTCGCCGCCGCTATCCGGGTGTGCAATTGAAGATTGTCGAATCCGGCGGCTTAACGGTGCAGCAGGCCGTGCTGAACGGCGGGCTGGATATCGCCCTCACTGCGCTGCCGGTCGATGCGGATTTGCCGCTCAATACGCTGGAACTGATGCGTCATCCTTTGTGCGTGCTGCTGCCGCGCAGCGCGCAGTGGCTCAATCGCAGCAGCCTGGGTCTCAAGGAACTGGCGGCTCATCCACTGCTGATCCTGAATGAAGAGTTCTCGCTTAATCGTCAGTTGATGAAGGCATTTCAGCGTCAGGGGCTGACGCCGGAGATTGCGGTGCGCAGCGCGCAGTGGGATTTCCTGGCAGCAATGGTACAAGCCGAAATGGGACTGGCAATTTTACCCGAGCCGATTTGCCAGCGGCTGGATAAGCAATCGCTGCTATGGTTGCCACTGGAATCGGAGTTGCAGTGGAGTCTGGGTTTGATCTGGCGAGAAGGCAGCTATCTGTCGCGCAGTGCGCAGGCGTGGATCGATTGCTGCCGCGAGCATTGGCCGGACGCGCCGCCACGGTTATCGGTGTAGCGGCGCTATATGCTAGCTGTTGAGCTGTGCTTACTCCTCTTTCTCAATCAACAACGCTTCCAGCAGGTCGAGATCGCGCAACAGCTTCTGCATCGTCTCGTTGGAGATCTCCTGCGTCGCGCGCAGATGGTAAACCTCGGCGCGCTCGGCACGCAGGGCATTGAGGCGGAAACGACGCTCCAGGTTTTCGGCAAACAGCGCCTGATCCACCTCATCTTTGCCCACCACGCGGCGGCGCAGATTGCCAATCACACGCAAACTGACCTCTTTCAACAGTTCCGGATCGATATTCTCTTCTGCATCGTTTTCCAGTCGCTGCTCCATTTTGTGCAGGCTCTCAATCGCCACATTGGCCATTGCCGCACGCGCATGCTGGATTTCACGACGATGTCCCGATTTGTCGGTGCTTTCCATACCGCGTAACAATATCGGCAGCAGAATCACCCCGACAAACAGCGAGAACAGAATCACGCCGGTGGCAATAAACACCAGCTCATAGCGCGCCGGGAACGGTTCGCCATTGCTAAGAAACAGCGGAATCGACAGCACACCGGCCAGCGTAATGGCACCACGCACACCGGCAAAAGAGGCGATGAGCAACTCACGGAATGAGTAGTTTGAGAATTCCAGCGGCTTCTTCTTCAGGAAACGCAAACTGGCACGTTGCATCATCCACAACCAGCCAAAGCGCACAATCATCAAAGCGACATACACCAGGGCAACATCGGTGAACAGCATCCACAGCTCGACGTTCGGATCGGCATTGGCTTGCGCGACGGAAGTTTCCAGAATGTCCGGCAGTTGCAGGCCCAGCATCAGGAACACCATGCCGTTAAACACAAACTCCAGCATCTGCCATACGCTATTCGCACGTAAACGCATTGCCAGTGGTGCCTGGCGGATAATGCCAGAGCGCGTGATGGTCATACCCGCCGCAACTGCCGCGAGGATACCTGACACGCCCAGATGTTCAGCAATCAGATAAGAGGCGAAAGGCAGCAGCAGCAGTAGCACGGTTTGCGTCGCCGGATCGTCACCGCTCCAGCGGCTCAGCAGACGCAGCGAGCGGCCATATAGCCAGCACACCGCCACACCGGCGACCAGACCGCCGATCGCCACTTTGAGGAACTCCACGCTGGCTCCACCCCAGGTAAACACCATGGTGCCCATCGCCACCGCGACCGCAAACTTCAGTGATACCAGGCCGGATGCGTCGTTCATCAGGGCTTCGCCCTGCACAATCGACATGATCTTTTTCGGGATGCGCCCTTCCCCGACAATGCCGGAGAGCGCCACGGCATCGGTAGGTGACAGCACCGCAGCCAACGCGAAGGCAGGGATCAGCGGAATACCCGGCACCAGCCAGTAAATCAGATAACCAATTCCGACCACGGTAATCAGCACCAGCACCAGTGCCAGGCCCATGATTTCGCGTCCGTGGTGCAGGAATTCGTTAATCGGTGTTTTCCAGCCATCGGCAAACAGCAACGGCGGAATGAACAGCACGAGGAACAGTTCGGGGTCAAAATCGACATGCAGGCCAAAGCTCGGCACGGCCAGCAATGCACCAGCGGCAATCTGCACCAACGGCAGGGGAATTTGGAACGGCAATATGCGCGCCGCCACGCCGGAGAGTGACACCACCAGCGTCATGATGAGAATAGTAAAGAAGATTTCCATGCTTTCCTTAGGCGAATCAATTTCATTAAAGCGATGTTGTTGCGCAGGAAAGTGTAAAACAAAACGCCGCACAAAGGGGCAACCCTGCGTGCGGCGTGAACCAGAAAGAGACTTATCTGGAAATAAGCGCGTTCAAAAGTCAGATGGCCCAGCCACCCGCGTAGAAGGCCACCAGTGCAACAGCAATCACCACGGTGCCCACGTTCAGCCTGCGCCATTCACCCGCAAAGAGGCGGCCAATCACCAACGAGCCGAAGCCGAGCATGATGCCAGTCACGATGTTGCAAGTCAGGACGATGAACACGGCAGTGACCAAACCCGACATCGCATCGACAAAGTCATTGAAGTCAATCTTCGCCACGTTGCTCAGCATCAGCAGGCCAACGTACATCAACGCTGGCGCCGTCGCGTAGGCCGGAACCAGATAGGCCAGCGGGGACATAAACAGAATCAACAGGAACAACAGACCGACGACAATCGCTGTCAGGCCAGTTTTACCGCCCGCAGCCGTTCCGGCTGCAGATTCGATATACACCGCCGCAGGCGAAGCACCGACTAAACCGGCAAACAGGCTGCTGACGGAGTCGGTGGTCAACGCGCGGCCACCGTTAATGATCTGGCCGTCTTTATCCAGCAGATTCGCCTGGCCCGCCACTGCACGAATGGTGCCGGTGGCATCAAATACCGCGGTCATCACCAGCGCCAGCACACTTGGCAGCACCACCGGTTGCAGCGCACCCATGATATCGAGACTAAACATCGCGGATTGGCCGTTGGCATCCTTCAGGCTCGGCATAGCGAATAGCCCCTGATAGGTGACAGCCGGATCAAAGATCAGACCCACCACAGAAATCGCTACGATGGTCAGCAAAATTCCGCCTGGCACACGACGTTTTTCCAGACCAAAGATGGCCGCCAGCCCGATCAGCGCCATAATCACCGGGAACGAGGTGAAGTGGCCGAGTGCCACCGGCAAGCCCGGCGCTGGGTTCTTCACAACCAGGCCAATACCATCGGCCGCAATCAGCAGCAGGAACAAGCCAATACCGACTCCCGTGCCGTGCGCCACGCCCATCGGCAGGTTACGCAAAATCCAGGCGCGAATCCCGGTGACCGAAATTAACGTGAACAGCAAGCCCATCAGGAATACCGCGCCAAGGGCAACCGGGACGCTAATGTGCTGGCCCAGCACCAGGCTAAACGCGGTGAAGGCGGTCAGGGAAATCGCACAGCCGATCGCCATTGGCAGGTTGGCCCACAATCCCATGATGATCGAACCAAAGCTGGCGACCAGGCAAGTTGCCACAAACACAGCGGTCGGTGAGAAGCCGGCTTTACCGAGCATACCCGGCACGACAATGACGGAGTAGACCATGGCTAAAAAGGTGGTTAAACCCGCCAAAATTTCCTGACGCACGCTGCTGCCGCGTGCCGAGATGTTGAACCAGGCGTCCAGTTTTCCACTGGCCGGGCGTGAGTCGCCAGACATAGTAAATCCTCTGCGTTTTTTAAGATGTAATGAGCCCCACGGCCCGCGTTTGCGCATCATCCTGGTGAAGGTTCTCAAAGAGAAAAGAGGCAAACGTTTACGTGGCCGCGTATTCCAGGTCGTAAAAGGGGGACACGGAAAAAGGCAAACGATTATCTGGCGTTTGCTATGGGGTTTTCAACTACTAATAGATTATCAGGCAGGATAAAGCGCAGACTGGCGCGGGTTAACAATGTGGTTACACTGCTTTTAGCGAAACTTAAGGGGTCGGAACTGGCTGGAAAATATCGATATTTTTCATTCATCGCACAGTTTTCCTCCCCAACTGCACCGATGGTAAGAGGTGGATGCCTCATGAAGCGATAATTAACTTGAGGCCCAGCAAAGGCCCGCCCGAAGAGCAAAGCGTCCGCGCCATGGACGGCGCGGCCGATCTGCATGGATGCGTTATTCCTTTGCGATCGGGCGGGCCTTTGCTGGGCATGGCACCCAACTCACAGCGATAATCCACAGCACCCAACCCACAACGACTAACCCACAGCACTCAACCTATAGTACCCAACTCACAGCACCCAACCCACAGCACTGCAGCGACAAACTAACTAAACGTAATCGCCCCGCCCTGCTCAATCGCGCGTTGCCAGGCAGCACGTTGCTGCATCGATTCCAGCCAGCGTGCCGTGGCCGGCATCTCTTTCAGCGATCCCCGCACTTGCAACGCCAGCAGCGGGAAACTCATCTGCACATCGGCGATGCTAAACCGTGACCCGGCGAAATAACGATGCTGGCTAAGATGCTGCTCAATCACGCCACTGTGCAGTTTTAGCTGCTTGTTCAACCAGGCCTTCTGAATCCCTTTGCTCAACGCCACGCCTGCCGGACGTAAAATCCACGGCACCGGCTTCTTCCCGAGTTGCCCAAACACCAGCTTCATCACCAGCAATGGCATCAGCGACCCTTCTGCGTAATGCAGCCAGTAACGCGCCTGAATCTGTTCATCCTCGTCCGTGATGGCGAACAAATGCTCGCTGTCATATTTCTGCTGCAGATACGCCAGAATCGCCCCTGACTCGGCGATCACCCGATTGCCATCGGTAATCACCGGCGACTTCCCCAACGGGTGAATTTTCTTTAATGACTCTGGCGCCAGCAGCGTGTCCTCGCGCTGATAACGTTTAATTTGATACGGCACCGACAGCTCTTCCAGCAGCCACAACACGCGATGCGAACGGGAATTTTCCAGATGGTGAACGGTAATCATGCGGTTTTCCTTGCCGGTCAAAGTCTCCCGGCAAGTATAGCGGATTAACCTTTGTGCTCGTCTTGCTCAGGATCGAGTAACACCGCCCCCGAACCTTGCTGTGCCAGACGGTCACCGGGATTGCGCAGTGGACAATCGCGCATCGATAAGCAGCCACAGCCAATACACCCATCCAAATCGTTGCGCAGGCGCGTCAGGGTTTCGATACGCTTATCCAGCTCTTCACGCCAGTGCTGCGTCAGCGCATCCCACTCCTGCGTCGACATACGCTTGTTGGCTGGTACATGCATCAAACTGTCGCTGACAGTGGCCAGCGGAATACCGATGCGCTGCGCAATCTTGATAATCGCCACACGGCGCAGCACATCGCGGCTGTAACGCCGTTGATTGCCGCCATTGCGCGAACTGAAAATTAAACCTTTGGTTTCATAAAAGTGCAGCGCGGAAACGGCCACGCCGCTACGTTTCGCCACTTCACCCGGCGTTAACACCGGTTTTGGGTAATTGCGTTCTTTTTTCATTTAGGGCCTTTACCTCAAGTTAACTTGAGGAATTATACTCGCACCCCATCAAAACTTCGAATTTCAAACCCGATAAACCTTTCAGAAGGATGAGGCTATGATGCAACAGGAAATCATTCATTCACTGACACACTGGATCGATGAAAATCTGGATAAGGCCCTGTCGATCGACGAAGTGGCAGCAAAATCCGGCTACTCAAAATGGCACCTGCAGCGTATGTTCCGTACCGTGACGAAACAAACGCTGGGTGGCTATATTCGTGAGCGCCGCCTGACTCTGGCCGCTGAAGCGTTACGCCAGACTCAGCGTCCAGTGTTCGATATCGCGATGCAATACGGTTACGATTCACAGCAAACTTTTTCGCGCGTGTTCCGCCGTCAGTTTTCCCAGACGCCGACCGCCTATCGTCACACCATGCGCCGTCAGGCGATGATTCAGCGTCCGCGTCTGCTGAGTTTCGATTGCAGTGAAAACATGAACAGCTTTGCCCAGCGCACAACCGGCGAGTGCTGCCCGGTTCAGTGACATTCTGCGCGCCCTTCACGGGCGCACCTTCCCGCTTTGCCTCTGCCATCTCCCCCGCTTCGATAAAAATCTTTCTACCATACCAGGTATAAATTTTGTTCAAACTTTCAAATCGGGTGATATAATGTGACCCAAGTCACAGATTTACCCCCGCGTAAGACGGCCAGAAGGGCCTCCCTGACCCTCCTTCTTTGCCGCCAGTGATGTCCAATCAATGTCAGGGATATTACTGATTTGAAGAGGTTTTTGCAGATGGCTACGTTAACCACCAGTTTAATCGTCATGCGTTGGGAGCTGCTCAGCGCCATCATGATGTTCTTTGCCAGCACCATGAAAATTAAACTGCGTCAGAATAGTCACCACGTGATGGCACTGATGTGCGGCGGTATTGGTGTAGGCATGTCATGCTGGTTCGTTACCGGCCTGCTCGGCATTACCCTGAGCATGGAAAATCTGCACAACTTCATGGAAATCTCCAAAAACGCCTTCGTAGAAGTGATGAGCCAGACGCCTGCTGATTGGCCGATGCCTTAATCGCAGCCAATAAAAAACCCCGCTAAGCGGGGTTTTTTATTTTGCTGTGTGATACTCAAATTTTCTTCAGTACGGCTGGAATAGCGACTTCCGGCACCGTCACACCCGGTATCTGCGTACCGCGGCGGTCTTGAATCCACATATCACCCATCATCTGGTTTAATCCACGGTCCAACCCGGTCACTAACCCGGCACCTGGCGTAAACGTCAGCTCGCCAAAGTAAATCCGATCACCATCGATATACCAGTCCACACGCACATAATCAAAATCGCTCGCCAGGGTTTTACTGAGCGCTAATGCGTGCTGTAACTGCGCCATTTGTGGATTCACATCCAGCCCGGTATCGCGAATTTTGTGGTACGCCTCATTGAGGTTGTTCACATAAAAATTCATCGACAGTAACGGGTTACATCGGTTGTAAATCACCTGCAGCACATATTCAAAGCTGCCGTCCCGCTTGTTGAACATGTGAAACTTGTAATCAATCGGCGCGGTTTTGCCATCCCCAATGTACTGCTCCACCAGGATACGCGGCTTGATGTAGCGATAGTGAATCTCACGCGCTTCATTGGCAAAGTCGGTCTTCAACCAGCGATGGCAGTCACTGATAATTTTCTGCTTCTTCAGCGCATCCGGCTCTTCCAGCAGGATTTCCACCATATTGGAGCCGTGATTGGGCTTAATTACCGTGTTCTTCCAACTCGGCAGCGTATGCAGCGAGTGCGGGTCGCTGGTCTCATACACCAATGGGATCAGGTATTCGCTGCCCACTTTCTCGGCGATGTATTCGCGCACCGAATATTTATCCGACAGGCGGCCATAGATTTGGTAATCGCCAAAAACGAATTTCCGGTACAGCACCTTCTCATTAAACACTTTCGGTTGACGCAAATTGGGCAGTTTGCGGAATTTATGAAAGTAATAGATGCGGTCCTGGTAAGCCCAGGGCATCTTCTTGATGAAGTACTGGACACTTCTTCTGAGTTCATCTTTCAACTTGAGCATATCGGACCTCATTTGTAGGTTTTGTAGTTGAGTGAGGAAACTTGAATCTTCTGAATGACGCCGTTATTGAAGAAGTAATTCATTACGGTGAGGGACAGAAGTTCAGAGATAAAGACGCTCCAGGCGGCACCCATGATGCCGTAGCCCTGGATCAGCCACCACGACAGCGGCAGACTGATCACCATCAGGCAGATGATCTTCTTCAGCAGATAGTTAAATCCGCCCTCTTTCACCATGTAGCGATACGCTACGGTCCCCATTGCCGAAAAGCAGGTTGCTAACGACAGTAACGTAATGAGACTCCCTGACTGTGTGTACTCGTGACCATACAAAGCGATGATGATTTGCTCGCCATACAGCGCGATCACCGCTAACAACAACAATGAAACACCCATGACATAGCCGTTCAGCCGCGCAGTGAGCTTGATGGCGGCTGCTCCGCGCTCCCGGAAGATCTCCGAGAAGCAGGAAGTGATGATGGCAACCGGAATGAATATCCAGGACGCCGAAATGGTATTGGCGGCAGCAAACAGGCCGAGATCGCGAGCGGAGGCTATACCCGCCAGAAACATCTGGGCCGCCTTAACCTGCACGGAAATGAAGATGCTGGAAATTGCCAACGGTAAACCGGCGTACAGCAGATAACGCAGGTAGGTTTTGCGCTTCTCCTGCGGTGGCGCCATGTCCTGGTTTTCGCGGTAAAAGTTAGACCGTTTAATGACGTACGGCACCAGCGTGACCATGACAATCGACAGCGTCAGCCACAAGGGATTGAGATGCAGCCAGGCAATGGCGAAACTCAGGGTAAAGCCCAACAGCAGGCCGACCGAGTTGGCCACGGTATTGAGTCGGGAAGCCAGACGCGCATTGTTATAAACGCTGAACGTATCCTGAGTCACAAAAACGGAGGAGATAAACGAGGCCAGGGCAAATGCGAGGAAATTTTCCTGCATGTTGTACCACACCCAAATCAACACCGGGATGGAGGTCAGCAACAACAAGACCAACCGCATGGTGCGGGCCACCGCCATCAGCCGCAGGCCTTTCGGCGCACTTTTGCTGATGCGTTTGAACAGGATGGTTTCGGTACCGAAAATCGCTACGGTCTGTACCATCGAGAACAACGAGGTTGAAAACGCCATCTGACCGAATATGGTCGGGCCAAATGACTTCGCCACGTAGGAGGTCACAAATATGACGCCAAACACCGAGACGATCTTCTCAGACATCATCCAGGCGGCATTAGACATTACGCTCAATTTCATCGACTGATCCTTAGTATTACTTACAGCAACTGCCTTTCGGTACAACGTCCTTGAAATGAATTAACAAGCGCTCAGTGGGCCTGACTTAAATTAATAACTTCAAACCAAACTGGTCCGAAAAATGAGACTCCCGTCAGGATTCTTTGAATGAATTCAGGAAAATTCCGATTAAACCTGGTGCGAAACTCTGCGGATGTAAACGATTTCAGCCTGAATTCGAAGCAAAGGTTTACTGGCACACCCTGTGATTTTCACAAACAGGTTATGCCGTATTTCCAATGATTGTAGTATTTTTCTGCATTTGGGATGGAATGAATCTATATCAAAAACCCAAAGCCAGGAAGGCGTTCAATGGCATTCAGAATAAAATAAGATTTATCCCATGATGATATTTATTCTAAATAACTTAATTTAAACCTCGCAATTCTAATCGCGCACTTTAATACTGCATTAATACTCTTTTTGCAGTACCAGATATTAATACAGTAATTCTCATCCACTAATTGATAAGAAAGGTAAGAGCATTTATGAGAAAGTCACGATATAGCGAAGAGCAAATCACAAATGCCATTAAAGCTTCTGAAACGGGAGTGAAAGTCAGGGAGATTTGTGAAGAGCTTGGCATTTCCGAGGCCACCTTCTACAGCTGGAAGAAAAAGTTCTCTGGGCTTTCTTCCGAAGAAGGACGAAAAATCAAAGAGTTGGAGGATCAACTACAAAACCTTACCCGTGAACTGCAGTCGTTGAGTTCCGATAAAGAGATGCTGCAAAGCGTGCTGAAAAACTTCTTCACTACAAATGAGAAGCGGCAAGCCGTTAACTTCCTTCAAACCACCTTCGACATTGGAACGCGTCGCAGCTGTCGTTTGCTGGATATTAGCCGCAGCGTTTACCACTATCCTTCAGGCTCCGATAATCGCTAACACCATTAAGACCGTTGTTATTTGACTTAATGCTGAGATTTGTTCTTACCAGAAGAGATGAAGATCATTTAATTCGGCGTTCGTAACATAACAATTCGCACCATTTTTTCCTGATGAATATCATCGCGGATTTGCTTCCTTTTTTGCGGTAAAATTGATTCACATCAGCAAAAGTCTCGCTATTCAAGCCTTTTAGACGCAGCCCAATCTCATTACGGTGAGATTGGTGCTTCGTTTTATTACTTAACTGATATTAATGATCAGGACTGAATACAGATAAATCTGTTAAGCAGTCATGAACAACGGCATGTAATCGCTCACACAATGACTCTTATTTTTATTGGACCTATCACTTTAGGTGATGATCACGGGTTGCCATCTGGCCAGAGCAATACGCTGATAACCGCACCAGGATTATTCCGGATTAGAAACGTTATCACACCTAAACAATAACAGTAAAAAATGGCGACTTTTTGGAAATATCGCCCGGTAATTCATCGCTGTGTTTAATCATTTTTTCATGCAAATTCAGCGGATGTTTCTCAACACCGGAGCAGCATCTTGAGAAAATGGTGGCTTAAAGCGGTGATTTTCAGTGCCAAATCGCAGTAAAAGTGCAGACAGAACACCTTTTTAACCCTGCCGGCGCCGGTTTTTTTACCCTTCCCCGCGGGTTATCACCTCGTTTCCACCCACTTGAGTGACCAGATTGCCCCCCTGAATGCAACATGGGTTATGACAAAGTGGGGTAAAAACAGGCAAGGATAAGCGAGGGAAAGTTATATCGCGGTGGTGACTGAGGATATAAATGGCGAAGAGGAGCGCAAAACAGAGGGGGCAAATTCCTAAAAACACTGAAGAAAGGGCTGCTGAGCCCCTCTACTCAGCAGCCAGAAATTCATGTTAAAGCGCGCTGACTTTCGGCTGCGGTTTAATACGCATGGCATAGATTACGCCAACGATGAGACAGCCAATGCCAATGCCAGTGAGCAGCGGCGGCAAGCTCTGTCGCCAGAGGAAGGTCCACAGCAGACCCGCCAGCGTTTCGAACACAATCAGCGGCCCCATGATGACCGTTGGCACACGCTGGCTGGCCGCATTCCAGCATAGCGTGCCTAACCATGAACATATCAGCCCAATCGCCAGCATGATGAGGAGAAAACGCGTGGGCTGTGGGCCAAATGGCAGAGCGAACTCAGGCTGCTGCCAATAAAGCTGACCGCACACGAATAAATAGAACACCAGCGCCAGCGGTAAGGTCACCAACCCTTGTGCCGTTGCCCAGCTACCGGCTTTATGCTGTGGATGCGCGCGCAGCCAGATGCCATTACGCAGCGGATACCAGGTCCAGCAGGCGACCGCTAAAATCGCCAGTAACAGCCCTGTAAGATAGCGCGACCAGTCAAATTCCGGCCCCTGCATTTGCATCTCAGCGGCATTCACGCAGCCCAGGCCAGCAGCAATAATCAGTAGCGCCGGAAAGAGTTTACGCCAGGAAAGTCGCCCTTCAAGATGGCCGTAGCAGAGGTTGGCCGTCACAGTGATGACCACCGGCAAAGTGCCAATTATCATGGTCGAGATGGGCGCACCGGTGCGCTGGATAGCACTGGCGAGACAGGCGTAATAGAGCAGATTACCGACCAGCGACAATTTCAGCGCTTCCAGCCAATCTTTGCGCGCCAGTTGTTTCAGACGGCGGCGATCCAGCCACGCCAGCGGCAAGACGACCAGACCGAATGCCACATAGCGTCCGGCTGATTGTAGGGTGCCCGGATAGTCTGGGATCAACAGTGGGCCGACAAAAATCAGCCCCCACATCAGTCCTGCGGCAAGTGCAAATACGATTCCAGCAAACATTCTCTTTTCCTTTATGACCTTTCCGCCGCAGTGTGGCGTAACCGGATAATAAAGGCTTGTAGCAGATTGCGGTTAACGTGAGGGGAAAACTTGCTTTTGATAACGCCCTGGCGTGATGCCATAACGGTGAGCAAACGCGCGCGTGAGGTGTGCCTGATCGGTCAATCCAACAGCCGCCGCTACCGAAGCCGCGCTTTCTCCCATTCCTAAACGTTGCTTGGCTTCGAACAGGCGAAAGGCCATCAGCATCTGATGTGGCGTAACATGGAAGTGGTGTTTAAAACTGCGGAGAAAATGCCACGGCGACAAAGACGCCAGGGCGGCCAGCTCATCAAGACGAACCGGCTCCGCCAGGTTTTCACGCAAATAGGCTTTTACCGCATCAAAGCGATGGGCGCCCTCTTCGGGTCGGGATCTTCCCTGATGTGCCAGCGGGCGTAATAGCTCCAGCAGTTCCAGCAACAGACTCTCGCGTTCTAGCGCGCTGGTGGCTTGCCACATCTGTGCCAGTCGCTGGGAAAAGGGCTGCGCCAGGCGGACATCTGTGCGCAGCGCCTCACTAAACCACCAGTGACGATCGCCGGTAAGCCGCTCCATCTCCTGCGGATCAATATAGATCATGCGATAACGCCAGCCCTCATCACAGGCCGATTCCCCGGTGTGCAATTCATCAGGGTTCATCATCACCAGTGAATGCTGCGGTGCCGTATAGTGCGTGCCGCGGTAGCGAAAACGCTGTGCACCCGATTCAATGGTGCCGATACCGAAGGCTTCATGGGTATGCGGCTCAAAAGCGTAACGCGAGATGTGCGCCTGATACAACTCGATACCGGGCAGTTCAGCAAAATGCTGGAACTGCGCCTGATCGCACTTATCAGGAAAGATTTCCGGAACCACCTTCACGTCACACCTCCTAAAAACAGGTTAATTAGCATGCGCGGCGGCGAGCTGAAATGCAAAACAGATTTGCTTTACCTGCATGCGTAACAATCGCGATACTGTCATCCACTATATAAAGGAGGCAGTGATGGCTAATCGGGTTGTCGTGGTAGTGGATATGCAAAACGGCGTGCTGGCTTCGCCACGTTTCGATCGTGACGGGCGTTGTCAACGCATCAATCAACTGACGGCAGCGGCCGATCAGGTGATTTTTTTATCCAGCACGTTGAGCCAGGCCTGGAAGTGAATAGCGAAGGCTGGCAAATCGTGCCGGAATTGGATCAGCCAGCCAACGCGATCTACGTTAACAAAACCGCCTGTGACAGTTTTTGGCAAACCGACCTGGCGGCTCAGCTTGATCAGCATGGCATTGAAAGCTTTGTGATTTGCGGCTGCGCGACCGATTACTGCGTGGATACCACCATCAAGGTGGGTGCCAGCCTGGGCTATCACATCACCGTTGCTGCCGATGCGCATACCACCGCTGACCGGACTTACGTTTCCGCACAACAGCAGATCAATCAGCACAATGAAATCTGGGCGGATTTGATTCTGCCGGGCAACCCGGTGTTAGTGCGTGATACTGAGGTATTGCTGCGGGAGTGGCGGCCGCATTAGCAGTCACTTTGCCGGGCAGAATTGTCCGGCTTCCATTATGGGCGGCATTCAGCAGCTAGATTTTACGCTTCCATTGATAACGGTTTGATCCTGCCAGCTGTTCAATCAGCCCCTCATGCTCCGCGCGCTGCAACCATTCAGTCAGCTGAATCTGATGCAGACCGGTTCGCAAGCCCAGATCTTCAATCGTGACCGGATAGGCGGCCAGTGCAGGCAATTGCGCCTGAAAAATCAGGTAAAAATCGGATGGATGCCAGATTCCTTCTGGTTCCTGAGCCACATTAGCATCCGCGATCTTGTCAGGCATCGTGTGCCATGCGCCGCTCAATAGATCATCCTGCTGGTAAGGCTGATGACGGTGAGTCGTCATCCATTGCGCAACATCAATGTCATCGGGGTGAGCAGCGCACCATTGCCCACCCTGTGCGACCAGCTGGGCGTTGCTGGCCTGTACATCGTCGGTCGGCTTAACCCACAACGGTACCCATTTCTTGCGCAGATTCTCTTCCGCACCCGCCAGCGTACCGCCCTTGTGACCCGCGTGTACGACCAACGCACTCTTCGCCAGGCAATAAACATATCGATTGCGCGCCATCGCGTGACCCACAGTAAAGCCTGCTTCCGGATAGAAAGGCGAAAGCAGCAATAACTTTCCTGCCATGAGACCTTTACGCCATTTGGCGCTGGTCGCAGCGGTGAGCAGACTATCACTGAGAACACCAATGACGGCTCCGTTATGTTGCAAAGCGCCCAGCATCGCGGCTTCATCAATGCCTCGTGCACCACCCGAAATCAGATTTATATTCGCAGAGACAATTCTTGCCGCAACCTGACGACTGAACGTTAAATCCCGCTCGCTGGCATTTCTTGACCCAACCACCGCAAGGCCTGGGTGATTCAACAGAGTGATATCACCACAGCCGAACAGCACCGGCGGCGCGTCAGTGCGCAGCTGTTGCTTTAGCAGCCTTGGATATTCAGTGTCAGAACGTGTTAACACCCACAACCCCGCACGCTGCCAGCGTTCAATCGCTAACGCCAGGCTATGTCCACGGCTCAGTAGCGCTTCAATACGCTCGCGCGTGATATGAGAATCAACCCAGCTGGCTAGCATGACATCAGCACCAGAGCCGAGCAGATCGGCGGGTGTTGCAGATTGTTGTTTCAGCCACAGGGCGAATCGCCCCCATTCAGCATTACCTAGCGGCTTCACCTCATCCTCACTCTGGCGCGAGAAGTCGCTGGTTAACAAAAGCGTTGCCTGTGCAACAGGAGATAAATTCATCACTCTTTCACCGTTGAGGTTGCCAGCGCCAGTGGATAGACAATGCCGCTACCCGCTTGCTGAAGCAGGGCTGCAGTCACTGCCATCGTCCAGCCTGAATCGACAATATCGTCTACCAGTAACACGGCAGTGGCAGGCAGGTCAGCGCTGGTGGAAAATGCGCCATCCAGATTACGACATTGATGGAAGCGATTATTCTGCAGACGTTGCTGAGGGTTATCTTTCACTTTCTGCAGTGCATCGACAAAGGGTATGCCGAGTCGCTCTGCCAATCGGCGGGCAAAATCCGCTACCAATTGAGGCTGACGCAACGACGGTACGCAGCAAACCCACCGTGGCGCAGGTGCTGGCTGCCAGCGCTGTTCAATCATTTCCACTATGGCAGCAACCAGTTCATCACTGAAATGACCGGCTGCTTTCTCGGCCACTACGCGAGATCCCCATCCGGCATCTCCCCAGCGCGAAAGCACCCGACCTTCCTGCGCACGCAGAGCGGCAGGTAAATTGCCGCGAAAACCGTACTCTTCAAATGCCTGAGCAGCCACCTGAATTTTGGGCAAAATCACCGTTTCGGCGCGCTGTAGAAAGGTCGCTGCCTGATGAGCCAGTGTCGCATCCACCTGCGGGTCAATCAAAGGTCGACCGAGGCAGCTGGCACATTTGCCACAGGATACGGGGTCTGTGTCATCCAGTGATAATCGCAGAAACGTCATCAGGCAACTGCGCTGTGAGATATAACGCTGCACCTCCTGCCACTCTTGCTCGCGCTGTTGCGTCAGATGCACGATACGTTCGCGATCCAGCAGATAAGCGACCGGCGTTCTCCGCCATTGGGATTTGACCTTAATCACCGGTGCAGGATTCTCAACGCTGAGCAATTTCAGCACTTTTTCAATTTGCACCTGGCGCAGATTGGTCTGCTGTTCGATATCACGAATCGACAACCCATCACTCTCCTCCAGCACTTGCAAAATATCATATACCTGAGTTTCTGCTGGAAAAGCAGACTGCCGGAAAAACTGGTGAATATCGCGATCTTCACCGCCTGACATCAGCACGCCAACCGCATGGTCGATGCCACGTCCCGCACGCCCTACCTGTTGGTAGTAAGCAACAATGGAAGCGGGTGCCTGATAGTGCAGCACGAAGCTCAAATCAGGTTTGTCATATCCCATTCCCAGTGCGGTGGTCGCCACCAAAACTTTCAATTGGTTAGTTAGCAGCAAGGTCTCAAGGTGTTGACGATAGTCGTTGCTGCTGTCGAAACCAGCGGCCTCAACGCTGCCATGATAGGCGCGCGCATCAATGTGCTGCGTGCGTAACCAGGCCGCAACCTGCTCGGCATCCCGCACGGTGAGCGTATAGACGATACCGGTTCCCGGAAGAGAGGGAATGACCTGCGCCAGCCAGGCAA
Organism: Pantoea sp. USMM079; assembly: GCF_037153115.1. Lineage (NCBI taxonomy): Bacteria > Pseudomonadati > Pseudomonadota > Gammaproteobacteria > Enterobacterales > Erwiniaceae > Pantoea > Pantoea sp. USMM079. The sequence continues at coordinate 98,844 of NZ_JBBCKX010000013.1, read as the reverse complement.
GGCGAGAGGCCTGATTCGGCAAAATGAGCGTTTGCAGCGCCAGACTTTTACGAATCAGCTCACCGCGCTGAATCACAATGTCGCCCATCTGTTGCTGTATATCTGCAACGACACGATTATTGGCGGTAGCGGTGGTACCGAGCACTGGCGTATTCGCCGGTAGTTGCCGCAAGATGCTGACAATGCGCCGATAGTCAGGACGGAAATCGTGCCCCCAATCGGAGATACAGTGCGCCTCGTCAATCACCATGAGCGCGATACGGTTGGCAATCGGCTGCAGTACGGTTTCGATGAATTGATCATTGGCGAGACGTTCTGGAGAGATGAGTAAACAATCGACCTGATTGTCCAGCACCCGTTGTGTCACTGAAGACCAGTCACTGCTGTTCGAAGAATTGAGGGTTTCAGCAACAATACCCAGTCGACGAGCCGACTCAATTTGGTTACGCATCAGCGCCAGTAGCGGTGAAACAATGATGGTCGGACCCATACCGCGATCGCGAAAAATTTTGGCGCTGATAAAATAGACGGAGCTTTTACCCCAACCCGTGCGCTGCACCACCAATAATTTCTGTCGATGATTGACCAAAGCATCAATCGCTTCCCACTGCCCATGACGAAACTGAGCCTGCTCATCCGCCAGTGCGGTTTTTAATAACACTTCTGCCTGATGCTGTTTCATTATCACTCCTTGATGGGAAATGCGTCCCTTCTTTTGATTGAGAAACCTGAGAGCCAGATACAAAAAAGCCCCGTAAAACGAGGCCTTAGCGAGAAGTTATGCGTGAGCGTTGACTCAGAACGGGATGTCGTCGTCAAAGTCCATTGGCGGTTCGTTGTTCGCCGGTGCGCTCTGCTGCTGCGGACGCTGTTGTGCGCCGCCGCTGAACTGGTTGCCGCCCTGAGGCTGCTGCTGAGGTTGCTGTGGCTGGCCCCAACCGTTGTTATTGCCGCCGCCCTGGCCGCCCATCGGTGCGCCGCCTGCGTTCGCGCCCTGCTGACGTCCACCGAGCATCTGCATGGTGCCGCCAACGTTAACAACCACTTCGGTGGTGTATTTTTCCTGACCGCTCTGATCCTGCCATTTACGGGTACGCAGCTGGCCTTCGATGTAAACCTGAGAGCCTTTACGCAGGTATTCACCCGCCACTTCAGCCAGTTTGCCGAACAGCACAACGCGGTGCCATTCAGTGATCTCTTTATTTTCACCGGTTTGCTTGTCGCGCCAGCTTTCCGACGTGGCCAGCGTAATGTTGGCTACCGCGCCACCATTTGGCATGTAGCGCACTTCCGGATCCTGACCCAGATTCCCGACAAGAATCACTTTGTTTACGCCACGACTGGCCATGTTGCTGTCTCCCGATGAGTTGATGCTAAAAGTCTAAGCCAAAAATTGTATCACGTCACAATGACGGTGCCCACTTCAGAGCAGGCTCGCAATTTTTATTTGGCACACAGAATAGCAAAAACACTGGATATTTATTCAGTTTATTTTTTGTGCCATACTAACGCGTTTCTGCTGGTCATGCTGGCAAGGCATGGCGAGTGTTGTTCAATCCGGGAAAGGTGAATGGATAAGATCGAAGTCCGCGGTGCTCGCACCCATAATTTGAAGAATATCAACCTGATCATCCCTCGCGATAAGCTGATTGTGGTCACCGGTCTGTCGGGTTCCGGTAAGTCTTCGCTGGCGTTTGATACGTTGTATGCCGAAGGTCAGCGTCGCTATGTTGAATCGCTCTCGGCCTATGCGCGCCAGTTTCTTTCATTAATGGAGAAACCGGACGTGGACCATATTGAAGGTCTCTCGCCCGCCATTTCTATTGAGCAGAAATCCACATCGCATAACCCGCGCTCGACGGTCGGCACGATTACTGAAATCCATGACTATCTGCGTCTGTTGTTTGCCCGTGTGGGTGAGCCGCGCTGCCCGGATCACGATGTTCCGCTGGCGGCACAGACCGTGAGCCAGATGGTGGATCAGGTGATGGCGCAGGAAGAAGGCCGTCGTCTGATGCTGCTGGCACCCGTGGTGAAAGATCGCAAAGGCGAACACACCAAAACGCTGGAAAACCTCGCGGCGCAAGGCTACATCCGCGCCCGTATCGATGGCGAAGTCTGTGATCTCTCCGATCCGCCAAAGCTGGAACTGCAGAAGAAACACACCATCGAAGTCGTGGTGGACCGCTTCCGCGTGCGCGATGACCTGGCAACGCGCTTAGCCGAATCCTTTGAAACCACGTTGGCACTGAGTGGTGGCACCGCCATCGTCGCCGATATGGATGACAGCGATACCGAAGAGCTGCTGTTCTCGGCTAACTTTGCCTGCCCAATTTGTGGCTACAGCATGAGTGAACTGGAACCGCGCCTGTTCTCGTTCAACAACCCGGCTGGTGCCTGCCCAACGTGTGATGGGCTCGGCGTGCAGCAGTATTTCGATCCCGATCGTGTGGTGCAGAACCCTGAACTGTCACTGGCTGGCGGTGCAATTCGTGGCTGGGATCGCCGCAACTTCTATTACTTCCAGATGTTGCGCTCGCTGGCAGAGCATCTGGATTTCGATGTCGAAGCGCCGTTCAACAGCCTGAGCGACAAAGCGCGCGAAGTGATTCTGTACGGTTCCGGCAAAGAGAGTATCGAATTTAAATACATCAACGATCGGGGCGACACTTCGGTACGTCGTCATCCGTTTGAAGGTGTGCTGCACAACATGGAACGTCGTTATAAAGAGACGGAATCCAATGCGGTGCGTGAAGAGTTGGCGAAATTCATCAGCAACCGCTCCTGCACCAGCTGCGAAGGCACACGCCTGCGCCGTGAAGCACGCCATGTATTTGTTGAGAATACCAACCTGCCGACCATCTCTGAGATGAGTATTGGCCATGCCACCGACTTCTTCCGCAATCTGAAACTGAGCGGGCAGCGTGCGCAGATCGCCGAAAAAATCCTGAAAGAGATCGGCGATCGCCTGAGCTTCCTCGTTAATGTCGGTTTGAATTATCTGTCGATGTCGCGTTCCGCAGAAACCCTCTCTGGCGGCGAAGCGCAGCGTATTCGTCTGGCAAGTCAAATCGGTGCGGGTTTGGTGGGCGTGATGTATGTGCTGGATGAGCCCTCAATTGGTCTGCATCAGCGCGATAACGAACGTCTGCTTGGTACGCTGATTCACCTGCGCGATCTCGGCAACACCGTGATTGTGGTCGAGCACGATGAAGATGCGATTCGCGCCGCTGACCACGTGATTGATATCGGTCCTGGCGCGGGTGTGCACGGCGGTCAGGTGGTGGCTGAGGGTGACGTGAATGCCATTATGGCTAACGAAGCTTCGCTGACCGGTCAGTATCTGAGTGGCAAGCGCGAAATCGCCATTCCGCAACAGCGCGTGAAAGGCGATCCGGCAAAAGTGCTGAAACTTACCGGCGCGCGTGGCAACAACCTGAAAGACGTCACGCTGACGATCCCGGTGGGTCTGTTTACCTGTATTACCGGTGTATCCGGTTCCGGTAAATCCACGCTGATTAACGATACGTTGTTCCCGATTGCCCAGCGTCAGCTGAACGGCGCGACCACCACGGAAGTGGCGCCGTATCGCGAGATCGCCGGTCTGGAGCATTTCGATAAAGTCATCGACATTGACCAGAGCCCAATTGGCCGTACGCCGCGCTCGAACCCTGCTACTTACACCGGCATTTTCACCCCGGTGCGTGAGTTGTTTGCCGGTGTGCCGGAAGCACGTTCCCGTGGCTACAATCCAGGACGCTTCAGCTTTAACGTGCGCGGTGGACGTTGCGAAGCCTGCCAGGGCGATGGCGTGATCAAGGTCGAAATGCACTTCCTGCCGGATGTGTATGTGCCGTGCGATCAGTGCAAAGGCAAACGCTATAACCGCGAAACGCTGGAGATTAAATACAAAGGCAAAGGCATTCACGAAGTGCTGGATATGACTATCGAAGAAGCGCGTGAGTTCTTTGATGCTGTCCCTGCGCTGGCGCGTAAACTGCAAACGCTGATCGACGTGGGCTTGTCCTACATTCGCCTCGGCCAGTCAGCCACTACGCTGTCAGGCGGTGAAGCGCAGCGTGTGAAACTGGCGCGTGAGCTGTCAAAACGCGGCACCGGGCAGACGCTCTATATCCTTGATGAGCCAACCACGGGTCTGCACTTTGCTGATATTCAGCAGTTGCTGGAAGTGCTGCATCAGCTGCGCGATCAGGGCAATACCATTGTGGTGATTGAACACAACCTCGACGTGATCAAAACGGCTGACTGGATTGTCGATCTCGGCCCAGAAGGTGGTAGCGGCGGCGGCGAAATCCTGATTTCTGGCACGCCAGAAACCGTGGCGGAGTGTGAAAAATCCCACACCGCTCGCTTCCTTAAGCCGATGTTGAAGAAGAAGTAAAATTGAAGGCCCGCAGTGCGGGCCTTCTTATTTCTTTCAATCCACAGACGCCGCACTCTCTAGTTTACTCGCTGAATATTGCAGTCAGTCGGGCCTGATACCTCGCTGTCAGATTCCGCAGCAAAATGCAGAAACAGGCAAGAATCAGACAACTTCAGGCATATACGCATCTCATCCTGCTGACTATCCTTACACAGTTCCTTTTTGGCGTAGCTCGTTACGCCTTTGTCCCTTCAGCTCGCTGAACGGGATCCCGCAAAACACTCACGACACACCCGATTGGAGACACCATGAATATTACGCATGCCTATGCCGCACAGGACGCGAAAACTAAACTCGCCCCGTTCGACTATAAGCCGCGCGAGCTGCGCGCTCATGATGTGCAGATTGAAGTGTTGTACTGTGGCGTTTGCCACTCTGACCTGCATCAGGCGCGCAACGAATGGAAAAACACCATCTTCCCGGTGGTGCCAGGCCATGAGATCGTTGGACGCGTTACCGCCGTTGGCGGCCACACTCACAAATACAAAGTGGGCGATCTGGTCGGTGTCGGCTGTATGGTTGACTCCTGCCGCAGCTGTCCAAGCTGCCAGGAAGGACTGGAGCAGTATTGCGAAAACGGTTTTGTTGGCACCTATAACGGTGAAGATCGCGAAACCGGCGCCATCACCTACGGCGGTTACTCCACCAGCATGGTGGTTGATGAAAGCTTTGTGCTGCGCGTGCCGGAAAACCTTGAGCTGGCAGGCGTTGCCCCGCTGCTGTGTGCCGGTATCACCACCTACTCACCGCTGCGTCACTGGAACGTCGGTCCAGGTAAGAAAGTGGGCATCGTCGGTCTGGGCGGCCTCGGCCATATGGGCGTGAAAATCGCGCATGCGATGGGCGCGCATGTGGTGCTGTTCACCACTTCACCATCGAAGATTGAAGACGGTAAGCGCCTGGGTGCTGATGAAGTGGTGATTTCGAAAGATGCTGATCAAATGGCGCAGCACAACAACAGCTTCGATTTCATCCTCAACACCGTGGCTGCTCAGCACGATCTCAACCCGTTTATTGCCCTGCTGAAACGCGATGGCAACATGACGCTGGTGGGCGCGCCAGAGCACGATCATCCGGCTCCACAGGTCTTTAATCTGATCTTCAAACGTCGCAGCATCGCCGGTTCACTGATCGGTGGTATCGCTGAGACACAGGAGATGCTGGATTTCTGCGGCAAGCACGGTATCACTTCAGATATCGAGCTGATCGCCATGAACCAGATTAACGAAGCCTACGAACGTATGCTGAAAAGCGACGTGAAATACCGCTTCGTGATTGATATCAACACCCTGCGTGAAGAGTCAGCGGCTTAATTAGCGCGCGTCTTCATCATGGCTGACGCCCGCCGCGCGCGTGGCGTCAGCCTGTTGCCAGGAAGCCTCCACCAGATAATAAATCTGCGAATCCTTTAGGGATCCATCCAGCCACAGCGTGCTCCAGTGCGACTTATTTAGATGCTCGCTCGGGAATACATCATTGTGCTCTTCGCGCAATAAATCAGCCAGCGCAGGCGAGGTTTTCAACGAGAGCGCCGGACGCCCTTTCACCTCATGCACCATGGCAAACAGTACGCCTTCGCTTTTTACCTGTGTGGCATCCCATTCATTTTTATAGCTCTGCTCCGCACCCGATTTGCTCATGCAGTAGGTGAGGAGGTCCGAAATGTTCATGCTGTTTTCTCCTTGGTAGAGGCCGATTTGAGGCCCGATGACGCCTGCCATCGGTTTCGATACAGACGTCATTACACCGTTTAAGTGTGCAGCAAGTCAGCCAAAGGTAAAGGCGATGGCACCCGATTACGAGCATAAAAAAACCGCCAGCCCGGAGGCATGACGGTTTTCTCGTGCTGCGTAGTGCGTTACATCACGGCAGCAAAGGCTTCAGCAACCTGGTTAACGTTACGGCTGTTGAGGCCAGCCACGCACATACGGCCGCTGGCAATCAGATACACGCCGAACTCATCACGCAGACGGTCAACCTGCTGCGCACTTAAACCGGTGTAGCTAAACATACCGCGCTGCTTCAGCAGGTAATCAAAGTTTTTGCCCGGCAGTTTGGTGCTCAATACGTTGACCAGCGTCTGGCGCATTTCGATGATGCGCAGGCGCATCGCTTCCACCTCGGCCAGCCAGTTGTTCAGCAGCGCTTCATCGTTCAGTACGCAAGAAACCACCTGCGCACCAAAGTTTGGTGGGCTGGAGTAGTTGCGACGCACGGTGGCTTTCAGCTGACCAAGCACGCGTGCAGATTCTTCTGCGCTCTCGCACACGATGGACAGGCCGCCAACGCGTTCGCCATACAGCGAGAAGATTTTCGAGAATGAGTTACTGACCAGCGCTGGCAAGCCCGCAGCCGCAATCGCGCGAATCGCGTAAGCATCCTGCTCCATACCGGCACCAAAGCCCTGATAAGCGATATCGAGGAACGGAATCAGTTCCTGCGCTTTCAATACTTCGGTGGTTTCATCCCACTGTGCGTTCGTCAGATCCGCACCCGTCGGGTTGTGGCAGCATGGGTGCAACAGCACGATAGATTGCTTCGGCAGCGTTTTCAGCTTGGCAATAAACGCATCAAACTTCACGCCGTTGGTCTCTTCGTCGTACCACGGATAAGTCTGTGCGTCGAAACCGGCACCGTTGAAAATTGCGATGTGGTTTTCCCAGGTCGGATCGCTCACCCAAACATTTGAGTTCGGGAAGTAACGCTTGAGGAAATCCGCCCCTACTTTCAGTGCACCGGAGCCACCCAACGTCTGGATGGAAGCAATGCGGCCGGCCTTCAGCATCGGGTGTTCTTTGCCAAACAGCAGCGGTGCAATCGCATTACGGTATGGGCCCAGGCCTTCCATCGGCAGGTAAAGTGACGCCTGATGCGGCTGCGCCTGCAGGCGTTCTTCTGCGGCAGCCACGGCTTGCAACTGAGGAATGATGCCCGCCTCGTTGTAATAGAGACCAATGCTCAGATTCACTTTATTGTCGCGTGGGTCCTGTTTGAAGGTTTCCATCAGCGACAGAATTGGATCGCCAGCATAAGCATCAACGTTTTGAAACACGGTGCAGATCTCCATGATTGGTCATAAATAGTCGGTAAAGAGGCGTCATTAAACCATGTAGCGGCCGGGACGATGATTCATAGCGATGATGAGATTGAGGATCACCGCGCCCGCAATTGAGGCCAAAAGTATCGGCAGCGACACCACGAAAAGCGAAGCGAGTACCACGCAGGTATCTACCGCCATTTGCAGTTTGCCGGCGCGCAGACCGATGCGGTCCTGCAGCCAGAGTGCCAAAATATTGATACCGCCGAGACTGGCTTTGTGACGAAACAACACTATAAACCCAATCCCCATCACCACGTTACCGAACAATGTCGCATAAAACGGATTTAACGCAGAAAAATGGATGAACATCGGATGCATGTGTGTGAACAGTGAAACCAGCCCCACCGCGCAGAACGTTTTAATCGTGAATTCCCAGCCCATGCGGCGCACTGCCAGCCAGTAAAACGGCAGGTTAATCAGGAAAAATGCGCTACCAAAAGAGAGGTGCGTCAGATAGCTGATTAAGAACGCGATACCTGCAGTGCTGCCAGTCAGCGCGCCCGCCTGTTTCAGCATCATCACGCCAAAGGAAACCATTAACGTGCCGAGCACTATCGCCAGCGCATCTTCAATACGTGAATGAGGAATTTTAGTGGGTTGAACAACGTTATCCATGGAGTAATCTCAGTGCAAATGATGCGGTTCAAATGCAAAAAACGCACCACATAGGCGGCGCTAAGTCGCCACCTATGGGGTGCCAGCGATTATCCAATTGATATCTAAGGCGCTTTTATTGCAGGTTTTTGTGCATCAACCCAAGCTTCAATCGTTGATTCATGCACAAATCTGTTTTCTGGTGCGCGTTGTTTGCATTCAATGTGCGTTAATTGCACCAGATTAGCACATCATGCACTTTTTTGGCGCGTTTTGTGCTCGGGGATAATCATCAAGCCGTTCTCTTTTAAACGGCTCAACACCACGGAGGTTTTCACATGGGCCACACTCTGATGGCCAGCCACCAGCTGACTGATCAACGCACTCAGCGAGGCTAAATCAGCCACGGCCACTTTCAGCAGATAATCAGCATCACCGGTGGTTTTAAAGGCATCAACAATCGCATCCTCTTCTGCCACCATGCGATGGAAACTCTCTTCATAATCTGGCGTGTGATTCTTTAAACGCACTTCAATCAAGCCCACCATGCCAAGACCCACCGCGTCCGGCGAGAGCCGTGCGTGATAGCCGAGGATGAGGTTTGCCTGTTCGAGATTGATGCGGCGGCGTGAACATTGAGACGCCGAAAGACCGACTAAATCACTGAGTTCCTGATTGGTAAGGCGGCCGTTAGATTGTAATAGTGTCAATATCTTAAGGTCGTAATCGTCTACCTGAGTCATTCTGCTTCCACAGCGTTATAGGGTGCGCTTTGGTACAGATAACCTGATTAAAGCCAAGGTTGTCCAACACTATTTTCTGATGACGTGAAATGCATGCACAAATCGTGCATGCATCTCGTTGGAAAGGATTATTCGTCGTCGTAAGACGGCCCTGCGTAGTTATCAAAACGCGACCACTGGCCATTGAAGGTCAATCGTACTGTGCCGATAGGGCCGTTACGCTGCTTACCGAGGATGATCTCGGCGATCCCTTTAAGATCGCTGTTTTCGTGATACACCTCATCGCGATAGATGAACATAATCAAGTCAGCATCCTGCTCGATCGAACCCGATTCACGCAGATCCGAGTTCACCGGACGTTTATCGGCGCGCTGCTCCAGTGAGCGGTTAAGCTGCGACAGCGCCACCACCGGAACATTCAGCTCTTTCGCCAAAGCCTTGAGCGAGCGCGAGATCTCTGCGATCTCCAGCGTACGGTTGTCCGATAGCGCCGGCACGCGCATCAACTGGAGATAGTCGATCATGATCAGGCTTAAACCGCCATTCTCACGAAACACGCGGCGCGCGCGCGAACGCACTTCCGTGGGCGTCAGACCAGAAGAATCATCGATAAACATGTTCTTCTTCTCAAGCAGGATGCCCATGGTGGCAGAGATGCGCGCCCAATCTTCGTCTTCCAGCTGGCCGGTACGAATGCGCGTCTGGTCCACGCGCGACAATGACGCCAGCATACGCATCATTAGCTGTTCGCTGGGCATCTCCAGACTGAAAATCAGCACCGGTTTGTCTTGTAGCATCGCGGCGTTTTCGCACAGGTTCATGGCGAAAGTGGTTTTACCCATCGACGGACGCGCCGCCACGATGATCAAATCTGAACCCTGCAAACCGGCGGTCTTTTTGTTGAGATCCTGATAGCCGGTATCCACTCCGGTGACACCATCGTGCGGGGTCGACACCAGCGCTTCAATACGCGATACCGTGGCTTCCAGAATTTGCTCAATGTTCTGCGGGCCTTCTGCTTTATTGGCGCGCTGTTCAGCAATCTTAAAGACGTTGGATTCTGCGAAATCGAGCAAATCTTCACTGCTGCGCCCCTGCGGATCGTAACCGGCATCAGCAATTTGGTTCGCGACCGAGATCATTTGGCGCACAACGGCACGTTCACGCACGATATCCGCATAAGCGCCTATGTTCGCCGCACTTGGCGTGTTTTTCGCCAGCTCTGCCAGATAAGCAAAGCCACCGGCCATCTCCAGCTCGCCCAGTGTTTCCAGCGATTCAGAGAGCGTAATAAGGTCAATCGGCTGGCCCATTTCCAGCAGACGCTGCATCTCAGAGAAGATCATGCGGTGCGAACGGTTGAAGAAATCATCCGCCACCACGCGCTCGGAGACGTTATCCCAGCGTTCGTTATCCAGCATCAACCCACCGAGCACCGACTGCTCCGCTTCAATAGAGTGCGGCGGCATTTTCACGCCTTCCAGCTGACGATCGCGGGGTTCGTTGGATTTGTTGGTGGGTTTATTTCCTGCCATAGTGAATGCATTACCGATCGTGAAAGGGACGCGCAAGTATACCGTCCCAGGATGAACAATCACAGGAGTCAGAATGGCAAAGCGTATTCAGTTCAACCAACACGGTGGCCCGGAGGTACTGCAATGGGTCGATTTTGAGCTGGCCGATCCCGCCGAACATGAGGTTCAGGTCGAAAACAAGGCGATTGGCATCAACTATATCGACACCTATGTGCGTAGCGGGCTCTATCCGGTGGCAGCTTTCCCGTCCGGACTGGGCACTGAAGCCGCTGGCGTGGTGAAACGCGTTGGCTCAGGCGTGACGCGCTTTAAGCCCGGCGACCGCGTGGTCTATTGTCAGGCTGCGCTGGGTGCCTATAGCGAAATGCATAACGTGGCGGAAGAGCGCCTGGTGATCCTGCCGGAGAGCATTAGCTTTGAACAAGGTGCTGCCTCGTTTTTGAAAGGCTTAACCGTACAGTATTTGCTGCGTCAGACCTACAAAGTGAAAGCCGATGAAATCTTCCTGTTCCATGCCGCAGCGGGCGGCGTGGGACTGATTGCCTGTCAGTGGGCTAAAGCGCTGGGCGCGCATCTGATTGGTACCGTGGGCTCCGCCGAAAAAGCGCAGATTGCAAAAAATGCCGGTGCCTGGGCGACCATTAACTATCGCGAGGAGAATATCGCTCAGCGCGTCAGTGAATTGACTGACGGTGAAAAGGTCGCGGTGGTGTATGACTCGGTGGGGAAAGACACCTGGGAGCCTTCTCTCGATAGCCTGCGTCGTCATGGCTTAATGGTGAGTTTTGGTAATGCCTCGGGCCCCGTCACCGGCGTTGATCTTGGGATTCTGAACAAGAAAGGTTCGCTGTTTGTCACACGCCCTTCGCTATTTGGTTACATTACCAATCGTCAGGAACTGGATAATGCCAGCAACGAGTTGTTCTCGTTAATTGCCAGTCGTGCGATTCAGCTGAAGGTACCAGAAGAGCAGAAATTTGCCTTGAGCGATGCGGTGCGCGCGCATCAGGTTCTTGAGAGCCGCGCCACGCAAGGTTCCAGCTTGCTGATTCCCTAAAAAGTTAAGGGCTTCCCGAAGGAAGCCCTTTTTTCTTTCTTTTTATAGTTCGCGCTGGTGTAGGGTCAGCGGCGATGAATTCGTTTTGAATTACTTTACGCATCCTGACAGAAAACATAAGTAAAAAATATGTTTAATTGCAGATTCGTACTAAGCAATTACCGACTCTGTGATCGCTCCCGCATTTAGCGCCAACCACGACGCTCTAACTTACTGATTTTTCTTTTCAGTCTGTTCAATTTCACTTCACCGCTCGGTGTCGTAAAGGCGCGATAAAGCCACACGGCTACCACCGCCAACACCAGCCACGGTAACGACTTGATAATAAGCGCGAATAACCCGCCGAGGAACATCACAACGGTGGCAACAACCAATGCAGCGATAACGCCCAGCAGTGAAACGCCAGTCAGCAACAGCATCAGAAAAAAGCCGATAACAAATAAAATTTCCACGAAGGCTCTCCTGTGTAAGTAACACAGAATGTATTACAAGATACGTGCCAATATAGGCATACGGTTAATACATTGAAAAATAAGATGTTATATTCAGAGGAGGTATTTCAGCAGTGATGAAATTCACTAATTATTGGTGCATTTTAAACCGTATTAACGGCAGCGATGCTCCTCTGAAGGGACAGAAATGGCCCGTCAGAAAAGCAAAGCTTCCGCGCCAGAGACAAATACGCTGAGAGCGTTTTCAGCCATGCGCAGCATCGGGCCGTTTCCCAAAAATGGGGCGAATGTTCGCGCGGCAGATCGGCACAGAGGTGCTTTCCCTGGCGTTCGGACTGCCCTTTTATGGCCGGGCACACCGGCCCACCGCAACTCACCTACAATCAGGCTTCCTGTGGAATCTTATCCGCGACCAGCGCCAGTGCCGCTTCCAGCACCCGTACATCGGCACCCGGCTTATGGGCATTCTCACTTAAATGACGACGCCACTGGCGCGCACCAGGAATGCCCTGGAACAGGCCCAGCATATGGCGTGTAACGTGCCCCAGATAGGTGCCTTTGCTCAGCTCCGCTTCGATGTAAGGGTACATCGCACGCACCACCGCGACCGGATCGACAGACGGCGTATCGCGGCCAAACAGTTCACGATCCACTTGCGCCAGGATGCCGGGGTTCTGATACGCTTCACGGCCCATCATCACACCATCCATATGCTGCAAATGCGTTTTCGCCTCTTCCAGCGTCTTGATGCCGCCGTTAATCGCCATGGTCAGCGCCGGAAAATCACGCTTCAGCTGATAGACACGCGGATAATCCAGCGGCGGAATCTCACGGTTCTCTTTCGGGCTTAAACCAGAAAGCCATGCCTTACGCGCATGGATAATAAAGGTATCGCAGTTGCCCTTATTGGCCACCGTACCAATGAAATCACACAGAAATGCGTAGCTGTCCTGCTCATCAATTCCGATACGGGTTTTCACCGTCACCGGAATACTGACCACATCGCGCATCGCTTTAATGCAATCTGCGACCAGCGCGGCGTCAGCCATCAGACAGGCACCAAAGCGCCCATTCTGCACGCGATCGGATGGGCAACCGACGTTAAGGTTAATCTCGTCGTAACCGCGCGCTTCCGCCAGCTTCGCACATTGCGCCAGGGCTGCCGGATCGCTGCCGCCCAACTGCAGCGCCAGCGGATGCTCCTCTTCGCTGTAAGCCAGATAATCGCCTTTGCCGTGAATAATGGCGCCCGTGGTCACCATTTCGGTATACAGCAGCGTATCGCCGCTCAGCTTACGGTGAAAATAACGGCAGTGGCGATCGGTCCAGTCCAGCATCGGAGCGATAGAAAAACGTTGCGAAGAGAAAGTATCGGTCATGAAACGCAGTAAATCCGGAGTTAGTGAGTGACGAGAAACTGCGCAATGATACCACAGCAATAATGGGCGACACAGCCGCCCGTTATTTCACTCACACCGTCGGGGCTGTTGAGGTTGATGAGGCTGGCAGAGAGGGCTCGCCCACTTTCACCGGCGCGGTTTCCCGTGTGTTGAAGGCGACCCAGGTTGAAATGACACCCAGTAACGAGAACATCACCGCCGGTCCGATCCAGCCGACCATGCCGTACACGCCTGTTGCGATGAACGGTAACAGCCCCGCCACTACGGACGCGCCGTTGTAGCCCAATGAAATACCCGAGGAGCGGACGTTAGCCGGAAACTGCTCGGAGAACCAACTCGACTCCACCGCAAAAATCGGGTCATGGCTAAAGAGCAGAGACATAGCGACAGCGACAATCACCATCATCACTGCACCGGTGTTGATCAGCATAAACATAGGAATGCCAAACAGAATGGTGAAGATGGCGCCAATCAGGAATATTGGGCGACGTCCCACCTTATCACTTAGCGCGCCATACAGCAGATGGCTGCCGAGCCCCAGCGCTGAACCAATCAACGTGCCCCATAACACATGGCGCGTATCTGTGATTTCCGCCAGCACCACATAGGACAACATAAAACTGGTCGTGATGTAGTAGCCACCCGTCTCTGCCAGGCGTAGCCCCATAATTTTGACGATGGTGCGCCAGTCGCGACGAATCACTTCCAGCGCGGGCTGTTGCACAATCTGCTTATCTGCTTTGGCTTTCTCGAATTCCGGCGATTCCGCGACCTGCATTCGGATAAAGATGCCAATGGCCACCATCACAAACGAGATCAGGAACGGCATGCGCCACACCCAATCACCTTCAAACAGTGCCGCAGAGAGCAGGAAAGAGCCATTCGCCAGCAGCAGGCCGAGTGGTATCCCGAGTTGCGGTACTGCACCATAGAAACCGCGCTTTTTCACGGGCGCATGCTCAAATGCCATTAACACCGCGCCGCCCCACTCTGCGCCGAATCCGATCCCCTGGATCATGCGTAATAAGATCAACAAGATCGGTGCCAGCACCCCAGCCTGCTCATAGGTTGGCAACGCACCGATCAATACGGTGGCACCGCCCATGGCCAGTAATGACCAGAACAGCACGGTTTTTCGGCCATAGCGATCGCCGAAATGACCGGCGAGGTAACCGCCAAACGGGCGCATCAGGAAGCCGACCGCTAAAGTGGCGAATGCCGCCAGAATGCCGACGATAGGCTCTTGCGTGTGGAAAAAGATCTTACCAAACCAGGCTGCAGCGGCGGTGCCGTAGATAAAGAAATCATAGCTCTCCACCGCTGAGCCAATCATTGAGGCGAAAGAGACTTTCGCCGCATTGTCGCGGGTGTTTGCAGGTACAGAAGTCGTGTTCATGTGTTACCCCGGTATTATCGTATTTTTCGGGCAGCAGTGATGGAGCGGTTAATTTGCAGGTTTGCTCCAGGTCTCGATCACTCTGCTGTCATCACGTTGCCCCAATCCGGCTTCTGCTGCCGCCAGATAACGAGCATGAGCGACCTGTAACAGCGGAACCTCAGCGTGGCAGGCGGTCGCCGCCTCTGCCACTAACCCGCTATCTTTGACAAAGATGTTGATGGCGCTGGAGACCGGGACATCTGTCCCCTCCAGCATGCGCGGACCACGATCTGACAACATCCACGATCCCGCCGCGCCGCGCTCGACCAGTTTCAATACCTGAGCGGGTGCTAACCCCAGCGACTTTGCCAGACTTAGCGCCTCCGCGGCTGCCACAATATGCACCGAGCAAAGGTGCTGATTGATCACCTTGATCCCCTGCCCCTCGCCAACCTCGTCACCCACTATCGACACCGATCCCATGGTTTTGAGTACTGGCTCAACAAAGGCAATGGCGGCAGATGCGGCGGAAGCAAAAATCACTAACTCACCGGTGCTGGCGCGGGCGGTTCCGCCCGTGACCGGTGCATCCACGACCTGCGCACCGGCAGCAATCAGTGAAGAAGCCGCCTCACGTACCGCCTGCGGCCCGACAGTGGACATGATGACCCAGTGCTGACCAGCCACCTGCGGCAGCGCTTCCGCCACCAGCGCCTGCAGCTGTTGTGGCGTGGCGACCATCACCACCACTACATCCGCTTCAGGTGCTTCTGCAATGCGACTAACCGCTTCAATTCCCTGCGCCTGAGCACGCTGGCGCGACGCTTCAAACACATCCACTCCGATTACCGCATGCCCTGCACGCTGAATCTGGCAAGCCATAGGAACACCAATTGCCCCGGTGCCGACAAATATCACCTTCATGCTGTTCTCCTTTCGCGCCGTTATGCCAGCCAGACGCGAATCGCGCTGACCATCGCGTCTGTGGAAATGCCGTAGCGGTCGTGCAAAGTGGGCAACGCGCCCGCATCCAGGAACTGATCGGGCAAGCCGATTTGACGAAACACGGGCATGACCTGCGCATGCATTAACGTGGTCGCCACCGCCTCACCCAAACCACCGACCACGCTATGGTTCTCAACCACCACCACTAAACGCCCGGCACGGCGGCACTGGGTGATAATGGTTTCAGTGTCCAGAGGCTTGATAGTCGGTACGTGCAATACCGCAACATCGACGTTATCGGCTGCCAGCGCTTTTGCTGTCTCCAGTGCTCGCATCGTCATAATCCCACTGGAAATCAGCAGCACATCACGGCCATCGCGCAGCAATTTGGCTTTGCCCAGTTCGAATTGATAATCGTATTCGTTCAGCACCAGCGGCACCTTACCGCGCAACAGACGCATATAAACCGGCCCCTGATGGTCAGCGATAGCGGCAACGGCTTGCTCCGTGTCCAGCGCATCACAAGGATCAACAATGGTCATGCCCGGAATACCCCGCATCAGCGCGATATCTTCAGTGGCCTGATGGCTTGGGCCGTAGCCGGTGGTTAACCCCGGCAGCGCAGCGCAGATTTTCACATTCAGCTGCTCTTCCGCGATCACCTGATGGATAAAGTCGTAGGCACGACGCGTGGCAAACACCGCATAGGTGGTCGCAAATGGCGTCATGCCCTCCTTCGCCATGCCACCGGCTGCGCCCATCAACAGCTGCTCCGCCATGCCCATCTGGAAATGACGCTCGGGGTAGGCCTGAGCAAAGATGTGCAAATCGGTGTATTTTGACAGGTCGGCAGTCAGCCCGACGATCTCCGGTCGGGTGGCTGCAGCTTTGACCAGCGCATGACCAAAGGGCGCGGCAACTGTGGCTTGTCCTTCTGCGGCAATTGAGGCAATCATCGCCGACGTTGTCAGGCGTGGCTTTTTCTCTGTGATGATGCTGCTCATTGCGTAGCCTCCTGAGCCTGATCGAGGATGGTGATGGCCTGTTGCCACTCGTCAGCATCCACACGAATAAAATGATTCTTTTCACGCGCTTCCAGGAATGGCACGCCTTTACCCATTAGCGTGTCCAGCAGAATGACGCGCGGCTTGGGTTCGCTTAACGCGCGTGCCCGATCAAATGCCTGCTTCACAGCAGCAATGTCATTGCCATCCACACGCTGCACATGCCAGCCAAATGCCTGCCACTTATCTGCCAGCGGTTCAAATCCCATGACTTTGCCAGAGGGGCCATCTGCCTGCTGCTGGTTGATATCCACCATGACGATCAAATTACTCAGTTGATGATGTGCCGCTCCCATCGCAGCTTCCCAGGTTGCCCCTTCATCCAGTTCGCCATCTGACATTGAGTTGTAAACAAAAGCCGGATTTCCTTTATGACGCAATGCCAATGCCATACCGACACCAATCGTCAGCCCCTGTCCGAGCGATCCGCCTGAAATTTCCATGCCTGGCGTGTAGGTCGCCATGCCCGACATCGGTAAGCGACTATCATCAGATCCATACGTTTCCAGCTCCTCCACAGGAATCACGCCCGCTTCAATCAACGCCGCATAAAGTGCAATCGCATAGTGGCCGTGGGAAAGCAGAAAACGGTCGCGGCCTTCCCATTCGGGTTCTTCCGCGCGGTAATTCATCGCATGGCACCATGCCACGGCCAGCATATCAGCCAGTCCCAGAGCCTGGCCGATATAGCCTTGCCCCTGTACTTCGCCCATTTGCAACGCGTAGCGACGAATACGATAAGCGTGCTGTGACAGCCGCTGTGTAAGGCTCAATTCCGGTTCTGCAAGAGTCGTCATATCTGTTCCTGAAAGAAGAGAAAATCAGCAGAGTTGGCAAGCAGAAGAGCGATCTGTCATGGTGAAAGCTGCAGCGGATTCACGTGCCATTTTCACCTGCTTGCCGTTTAGCAGCAGATTACTCAGCCCTGGCGCCTGCCGACAAAAGCAAAAAATGCATCAACTGTTGAATGGGATTCACAAATGACATTATTAAAAAAAGCCCCACTGTCGCTGTTGCGCGCGTTTGAAGCCGCAGGCCGCACAGGGGCATTTACCGCCGCAGCGCAAGAGTTAGATTTGTCGCCTAGCGCCATTAGTCATGCGATTCGTAAGCTGGAGGAGACGCTCGACACGCGCCTGTTTCAGCGCAGTACGCGCGAAATCATGCTAACCAAAGAAGGGGCAATCTTGCTGGAACATATCCAGCGGGGATTTGATGAGATGCAGCGTGGGCTTTCGCTCGTCACTGCTGATGAATCGCGGCCACTGCGTCTGCACACCGCGCCAAGCTTTGCCCATCAGTGGCTATTACCCCGCCTGGGAAGCTTTATTGCCGCACACCCACATATTGATCTGCGTCTTTCAGCCAGCACCGAATATGCGCGCTTTGAGCAGGATGACTATGATTTAGATATTGTTTATGGCGAGCCGCGTCCTTCGCCTTACGAGAAAATCCCGCTGGCCGTGGAGGAATTAACACCGCTTTGCTCACCAGAGATTGCCGCACGCATCCGCTGCCCGGAGGACCTCTATCACCAATCGTTGATTCAGTGCGATGTGCAACTCTACCAATGGAAGGGCTGGTTTGAAGCCAATCACCTGACGCCTCCGCGCCATTATGGTTTGCGCTTTGACCGCAGTTTTATGGCGATTGCCGCTGCCGTTGATGGTCTGGGAGTGGTGCTGGAATCCAAATTATTAGCAGAACGAGAGCTTGCCAGTGGGCGCTTAGTTTGTCCGCTGATTGAGACCACCCAGGAGATTCACTATATCGGCCATTACCTGGTGTTGCCACGGCATCAGCATCGCCACTTTGCGTTAGATAGCTTTAAAGATTGGCTACTTTCCCAGTTGAATCTGGCACAGCTTCGCTGATTGATAACGATCACAAATTCTGCGCCCAGGAATGAAACAGGCCGCCAATGGCGACCTGTTTTTGTGAGCATGTTCACGCCATTTCAGGGTGAATGTTAGCGTGATGTGAAATGACGCAATCAGAAGTTAAATCCGAGCTGCAGCATGCCGCCCCAGGTATTATCGTCACCCACTGAACCAGCAAGATCCAGATGCACCGTGTTGTTAAACGGTGAAACGCCCAGACCTGCGGTAAACACATTGGCATCATTTGATTTCATATCCGCACGATAACCCGCGCGCAGTGCTAACCAATCCAGCACGCGATACTCGGCACCCACTCCCGCATATTGGCTGCTTTCTTCCGATTTGAAACGCTTGGTTTGCGTCAAATCAACATCGCCTGCCAGGGTGAACGCGCCGTAGTTCCAGGCCAGACCTGACGTGACCAGCGGACGGATTTGATAGGTATCGCGGTAGCCTTCCACTGTTTTGGTGTCGATGTCGCGTGAGATCAGGTTCTGCCCTGTCACACCCAACGTCCAATGCTCACCAAAGTCGGTCGCGATGCCTGCATCAATATTGAAGCCGGTATCGGAACTGCGGTATTGGCTGTTGTTGATATTACTTTTATCAAAGTTATAAATACTGGCGGTGTAGTTATACAGCCAGGTTTTTTGCAGCTTTGGTGTCACGCCCACAGAAACCGGATGGCCAGCGACATCAAATTCATGTGCCAGTGCCACACCATAGTCCGTGACTAGTGCTGCCAGACCATGACCGCTCGAACTCAGTTTATCCTGATCGCCTGGCACGGGGATCACCGTGCCGTTAGCCACACCGCGCAGATAGGTAATATCGCTGTCCACAACGTTAGCCTGCACACTGGCCGTGCCGTAGGCTTTGGTAATAAAGGCAAAAGGCAGTGTTTCATTCGGTACAGTAACAGCAAAAGCGACACCCGCAGTACCGTGTGCTTTATCACCCTTTAAGTCATCCAGCTGATTAGCCATATCACCAGCCGCAGCCTTTAATTCCGGATAACCTCTTAAATAGTCGGCAAACGTCAGGTTGTCGATCACGTTTTTGTAGCGATCAACACTGTCCGTGATGTCATCAACTTTGTTAATTAATTTGTCTTTGTCGGTAACCTGCACACCGGCTGAAGGGAATATGACGCTGACGTTATCTTCAGGTTTGGCTTTGGTCATCAATGCCGGGTTAGCCAGCACCGCTGAATTCCAGGTTGACGAAGCGACGCCGGTGCCACCCATGGCATCGTTACGCGCGTCATACCATGTACCTGCTGCCAGAGCTGAAGAAGAAAGAAATACTGCATTCAAACCAACAAGATAAGCTACTTTTTTGTGCCTGAATAATGTCTTCACCATGAGCCTGCCATCACCTTTGAAATGTCGCTGAATAACTCAGAAACGAAACAGTTTAGTTAGCCGCTATTCTGAACCCTGGCTAACGCATCATTGCTGTGAATTAAAAGGAAATAGCATTGCTGTTCGCAGAATTGGATACAACCACACCATTCTGCTGTTTAGTTATGCAGAAAAATGAACAAAGCCTAAATTGATGCCAGATATTACTTAAGACCTTTTGAACCTTAGACGCTAACCCGGTGAGTTGCAAAGCAAAAATAGCGTGATAATTACGCTATATGACTGATCTCATAGAGGGTCTGAAATGAGCAGTTTTATCAGCACAACAGGAAGGTTAAGTTAATTTATTGATTAGCGGGATTTTTCCAGGTCTTTAACAGGGTAAAAAGCAATCACAGCAGGGTAAAAGTTTGTGTGATAAAATAACATCGCCTGCAACCTGGAGAACACTTATGTCAAACCTCACGCCCGCACAACTGCTTACTCAGGCAGAATCCCTTTGCCTTGACCGCGGCGTGCGCCTGACCACTCAACGCGCTGAAGTGTTGCGTTTAATGGCTGAGCAGAATGGTTCGATCAGTGCTTACGATCTGCTGGATCAACTTCGCATCAGCGAGCCGCAGGCTAAACCTCCGACCATTTACCGCGCGTTGGATTTTCTGCTGGAGCAGGGTTTTATTCATCGTGTCGAATCAAATAACAGTTATGTGGTTTGCCACCATTTCGACGAGCCTGCGCATACTTCGGTGATGCTGGTGTGTGATGGTTGTGCGGCAGTCAGTGAAAAACACGCACAGGGCGTAGAAAAGATTATTTCGGGATTGGCCGATCAGGCCGGTTTCTCATTGCGCCACACGGTTATTGAAGCCCATGGTTTGTGTGAGAACTGCGCAGAAGTCGCAGCGTGTAATCATCACGATAGCTGCGATCACGATCATGAGATTGATACGAAAAAGAAAGTGAGAAAAGGGTGAGTGGCACTTCCTTGTGCCTTGCCGACGGGTGATCGGCGGGGTAGGAGCATCTTCCTTAATTCCGGTTACCAGCGGTAATCTTTATTGTGACTTTCCCAGTCTTTCACTTCGCTTTCGGCCTGGTCTTTCGCGTAGCCGTAGCGTTCCTGAATTTTACCGACAAGCTGATCGCGCTTACCTTCGATGACCGTCATATCGTCATCCGTCAGCTTGCCCCACTTCTCTTTCATTTTCCCTTTAAACTGCTTCCAGTTACCGCTCGCTTCGTCTTTGTTCATCATAATCCTCCACATCATCCTGAGTGAGATGCGATGATCTCCTGATAAATCAGGTAATCACCCACACAACGCGCTACTCAATTGCGCCGTTTGAGATAATTATAGTAGCCAGATAGGATTACGCAAAAAAATACAGAATAATCTGTAGGTTACGCTTCGCTTATTCAAACAGTGAACCAGCTGTCGTGTCGCCAGTGGCGTCGCCACATCCACCAGAGCGTCAAGCCACGCAAGGCAAGAAACACCGTCACCGCCAGCCATAAGCCGTGATTGCCGAGCCACGGGAGTGTCAGTAAGGCAAGCCCATAACCCACTGCCGCCATCACCATGCTGTTGCGCATTTCGCGCCCGCGCGTGGCGCCGATAAACATACCGTCCAGCAGATAACACCAGACACCGATCAGCGGCAGAATCACCTGCCAGCCAAGATAGCGATCGGCCATCTCTCGCAGTGGCTCAAGCGAGGTGAGCAACGCCACAATTTGGGGGCCGGTTATCGCATAGATGGCTGCGAACGCCAGGGCAACGATACCAGCCTGACGGCAGGCAGCATGCCAAATCAGTAATAAGCGACTGCGATCTCGCGCCCCCACCGCTTCACCGGAGCAGGCCTCCACGGCATAGGCAAAACCATCCAGCGCATAGGCCGTAAACGTCAGGAACATCAGCAGTACGGCATTCACCGCAACAACATCTGGCCCTAAACGCGCGCCCAGCAAGGTGAGTGACGCGAAACAGATTTGCACCATCAGCGAACGCAGCATGATGTCGCGGTTGAGCCGGAACAGGCGTGCCGCATCACCACGCCAACTCTGTTTTAGCAGATTGAAAGAAATGCCACGCAACTTAAGCACACGTACCACCATCCATAACCCCACACCCAGCGTGACGTACTCTGCCACCGCCGTTGCCGCCGCCGCACCTGCAACGCCCCAGTGAAGCTTCAGCACAAACAGGAGATCGAGCAGGATATTCACCAGGTTACCGACAATGAGCAGCACCATCGGCGCTCGCGCATATTGCACGCCAAGCAACCAGCCCAAAATCACCAGATTGGCTAAGGTCGCCGGTGCGCTAAGCCAGCGAATGTTGATAAAAATTTGTGCCTGGTGTTGCACTTCCGGGCTGCCGCCCATTAATGAGGCTGCGATCAAACTGAAGGGCGCGCGCAGTAATAAAAACAGCACGCCCGCCACCAGGGCGATCAGCAGAGGTTGCGTCAACGCCCGCGCTAAGGCGGTTTTATCGTTCGCGCCAAACGCCTGCGCAGTCAAACCCGTGGTGCTCATGCGCAGGAACAACAGCAACATAAAGATGAAACTGGTCGCCGTTGCACCTACCGCCACGCCACCGAGGTAAATGGGGCTATCGAGATGGCCAATCACTGCCGTATCGACGACACCGAGCAGAGGAACGGTAATATTGGAGAGAATCATCGGCAGCGCCAGCCGCCACAATGCTTTATCTGAAGAGGAAAACAGCCGCATTCGCCCGTTCCATTGTTGCGCTGGTCAATAGGACCATTAACCGACAATCAGCCTGAGGAGGAAAATCAATGTATCAGACTGCGGTCAGCACAGCGACCAACCGCAGCGGGGGAATTCAATGAGAGATTACAGCCATTCGCCGTTACGTACGATGCCCACAGCCAAACCTTCAACGGTCAGAGCCTGCTCACGGGTATCGACCACAATCGGCTGGAATTCGGTGTTTTCTGGCAGCAAATGCACAATGGCACCCTGCTTTTTCCAGCGTTTGACGGTCACTTCATCATCAATGCGCGCCACCACAACCTGACCATTACGGACTTCCTGGGTTTTATGCACGGCAAGCAAGTCGCCGTCCATAATCCCGATGTCTTTCATCGACATACCACTCACCCGCAGCAGAAAATCGGCGGTAGGTTTAAACAGATTGGCATCAACCTGATAGTGCGCTTCGATGTGCTCTTGCGCCAGCAGCGGCTCACCGGCGGCCACGCGACCGATCAGCGGCAACCCTTCGGAGACTTCTTCTTCCATTAGCAGGCGGATGCCGCGAGATGCGCCGGATACAATCTCGATGACGCCTTTACGCGCCAGTGCTTTCAGATGTTCTTCCGCAGCATTGGGCGAGCGAAAACCCAGTTGCGCAGCAATTTCCGCACGCGTTGGCGGCATGCCGGTCTGGTTAATGTGGTCGCGAATCAGATCATAGACCTGTTGCTGCCTGGTGGTTAACGCTTTCATCCCGCCCCCTGGTTGTTTATACAGTCGCTGTGAGTATATACAGGTATTGGCGAAATGAAAACCAAAACAGAGGTAAAAATCAGCGGTTTGAAGATTCTGGAATACCTATCGCAAATGCGACCAGAGCAGTGCGATCCAGATAAACAGAGCCAGTAAGATAGCCAGCAACACCGCCGCTGAGCCCATATCTTTTGCTCGTCCGGCTAAAGGATGGCGCTCTTGCCCAATGCGGTCCACCACCGCTTCAATGGCGCTATTCAGGATTTCAACAATGATTACCAACACCACGGAGCCAATCATCAGCACACGGGAAATCGCATCAACATCCAGCCAGCAGGCCACCACAATCGCCACCAGTGCAGCAATGGCTTCCTGACGAAATGCGGCTTCATGTTTCCAGGCGGCGCGCAAGCCCTGCCAGGAATAACCGGCTGCATTCACTATTCTTTGAATACCGGTGACGTTATTTGCCATGGTTTGGAACCCTTGATGTGATTTGGCGTCAATATGTGGGCTATCTGAGGTCGTGTAAGCCACAGATCTTCGTTGCACTTTCTGGTATGCTTGCCGCGCTTTGCTAACAAGAGGCTTTAAGTTGTCTATGTCAGGTTGGCGTAAACTTTATTACAAACTATTGAATTTACCACTCTCTTTTTTGGTAAAGAGTAAGGTCATTCCGACCGATCCTGTCTCAGAACACGGGATCGATCCTACTCGTCCAGTGATGTATGTTTTGCCTTATGATTCAAAGGCTGACCTGCTCACTCTTCGGGCACAGTGCCTGAAACATGATCTGCCCGATCCGCTGGCTCCGCTGGAGATCGACGGCACGCTACTGCCGCGTCACGTGTTTATTCATGATGGCCCACGCGTATTCCCCTATTTCGTTGCCAATCCTGAATCCGTGAAGCTATTCCACGACTACCTCGATTTGCACCGCAGTAACCCGGATCTCGACGTTCAGATGTTACCGGTTGCGGTGATGTTTGGTCGTGCGCCGGGACGCGAAATCCAGGGAGAAGATACGCCACATCTGCGCATCCTTAATGGTGTAGAGAAATTCTTCGCCATTCTGTGGCACGGGCGTGACAGCTTTGTGCGCTTCTCACCGACCGTCTCCCTGCGCCAGATGGCGACGGAGCACGGTACGGATAAGTCGATTGCCCAGAAGCTGGCACGCGTGGCTCGCATTCACTTCGCGCGTCAGCGCCTGGCTGCTGTAGGCCCACGTCTGCCTGCGCGTCAGGATCTGTTCAACAAGCTGCTGCAATCCAAAGCGATTGAAAAAGCGGTTGAAGATGAAGCGCGTAGCAAAAAAATCTCGCACGAGAAAGCCCAACAGAATGCTGTTGAGATGATGGAAGAGGTCGCAGCGAACTTCTCGTATGAGGCCATTCGCGTCACAGACCGCGTCATGGGCTGGCTGTGGAGCCGCCTTTATCAGGGCATCAACGTCAACGGTGGCGAGCGAGTCCGTCAGCTGGCGCAAGATGGCCATGAGATTGTGTATGTGCCCTGCCATCGCAGTCACATGGACTATCTGCTGCTCTCTTACGTGCTCTACCATCAGGGGCTGGTGCCGCCACACATCGCGGCCGGTATCAACCTGAACTTCTGGCCAGCAGGTCCGATTTTCCGTCGTCTGGGTGCTTTCTTTATTCGCCGTACCTTCAAGGGCAACAAACTCTATTCCACGGTGTTCCGTGAATATCTGGGCGAGTTGTTCAGCCGCGGATATTCAGTCGAGTATTTCGTTGAAGGCGGGCGCTCGCGCACGGGCCGACTGCTGGATCCTAAAACCGGCACGCTGTCGATGACCTTGCAAGCCATGTTGCGCGGCGGTAGCCGTCCGATTACGTTTGTTCCGATCTACATCGGCTATGAACACGTCATGGAAGTGGGTACTTACGCCAAAGAGTTACGTGGCGCGGCCAAAGAGAAAGAGAGTTTCCTGCAGATGGTGCGCGGGTTACGTAAACTGCGCAATCTTGGCCAGGGCTACGTTAACTTCGGCGAACCCCTGCCGTTGATGAACTATCTGAACAAAAACGTGCCGGAATGGCGTGATGCGATCGATCCGATTGAACCACAACGCCCGGCATGGATGACGCCGACCGTAAATGATATTGCGGCACGTCTGATGGTGCGTATTAACGAAGCCGGTGCCGCCAACGCCATGAACCTGTGCGTCACCGCGCTGCTGGCTTCTCGTCAGCGTTCCCTGACGCGTGAGCAGTTGATTGAGCAACTGGAATGCTACACCCAGCTGCTGCGTAACGTGCCTTATTCACCGGAAGCGACTGTGCCGGAGATGAGTGCTGAAGCGCTGCTTGATCACGCCATGGGCATGAACAAGTTCGAGACGGAACAAGACAGCATTGGCGATATCATCATTCTGCCGCGCGAGCAGGCCGTCCTGATGACCTACTACCGCAACAACATCCACCACATGCTGGTCATGCCATCGCTGATTGCCGCTATTGTGCAGCAGCATCGTGAGATCAGTGAGGCGGAGCTGCTGCGTCAGGTGAGTCTGGTTTACCCGATGCTGAAGAGTGAGCTGTTCCTGCGCTGGGATAACGCAGAGCTGCCAGGCGTGCTGAATGCCCTCTGTGCTGAGATGGCGCGACAAGGCCTGATTACCGAGCATGATGGGCAGTTACGCATGAATCCGGCCCGCCATCGTTCATTGCAACTGCTGGCTGCCGGTATCCGTGAAACGCTGCAGCGTTTTGCCATCACCTTCGCCATTCTGAGTGCCAAGCCGACGATTAACCGCGGCACGCTGGAGAAAGAGAGCCGCACGCTGGCGCAGCGTTTGTCAGTGTTGCATGGCATTAACGCGCCAGAGTTCTTCGACAAAGCGGTGTTTACCGCGCTGGTGCTGTCACTGCGTGATGAAGGCTACATCAGTGATTCAGGCGATGCCGATGCGGAACGCACCCACATTATGTGGCAGATGCTGGCAGAGCTGGTGACCAGTGATGTCCGTCTCACCATTGAAAGTGCTGTAGCCCACGAATAACGTCGGGCATAAAAAACAGAAAGGCGACCCTCAACGGGTCGCCTTTTTTATGGCAGCAACCCCTTAAAACAGGTTAATAAACGGCTGAGTATTGAGAAGTACGCCGATAAACAGCACCAGACCAACGTAGTTATTATTCAGAAAGGCCTGGAAGCAAGGATCGCGTTCACGTTGAGCAATCAGCTTTTGTTGATACACAAAGAAGCCGCCCGCCACCAGCAATGACCAGTAAAACGCCCCGTTCAGATGCAACATCAATCCGACTAGCGCCATTAGCCCCAACGTGGCCAACTGCAATAAGCCGATGATCAACTTATCGAAACGACCGAACAGAATCGCTGTGGATTTCACGCCAATCTTCAGGTCGTCATCACGATCAACCATCGCATATTGCGTGTCGTAAGCCACCGTCCAGCAGATATTCGCGAAGAACACCAGCCAGCAAACAAGAGGTAAGGACTCACTAACCGCCGCCCAACCCATTGGAATCGCCCAGCCGAATGCCGCTCCCAATACCACCTGGGGTAAATGGGTGTAGCGCTTCATAAACGGATAGACCCACGCCAGTGCCAGGCCACCAAATGACAGCAAAATCGTCATACGGTTCATGGTCAGCACTAGCGCAAATGCCAGCAACCCGAGCACGACAAACAGGATTTTAGCCTCTTTCTCCGTCACCGCGCCGCTCGCCAGCGGACGCGATGCGGTCCGTTTGACATGACCATCCACCTTACGGTCCGCATAATCATTGATCACGCAACCCGCGGCACGCATCACAATGACGCCGAGCACAAATACCACCAGCACAGACAAAGGCGGCACCGCCATGCCTGATAACCACAGTGCCCACATGGTGGGCCACAGCAGCAACAGCGTGCCAATCGGTTTATCGATGCGCATCAGGCGCCGATAAGCCTGCCATTTGGTCATGGTTAAGGTTTTTTCCACAATCCTTTATCCTTGATTCAGCGCGCGGTACAACGGCGACGCTGGTAAAAACAGTTCAGTTAGCAGCAGCGGTTTGCCTGATAAACGCAGGCGCGAGCGACGTCCCCACAGATCGTCCACCTGACCGGGATCGATAAAATCGCGGCTCAGCGTCGAGGAGGCGAAAAGATAGCGCCCCAGCGGACGAGTGCCAAGATTTTGCAGCATCTGCTCCGGGCCGTTCAACGTGCTTTCTGGCACCACGGTTCGCCCAATCAACCAGGGTTCGCCATCGCCGCACAGCACGATTTCACGTAACCAAAAGCGCTCATCGGCGGGCAGGAATTCCGCTTCTGGCGCCATCTCGTCAGCGGTAATAAAGCTTTCGCGGATCAGTTCCACCGTCACCTGCTGGCAATGCTGCTCGAAGCGACGCGTCATGGAGTCTTCCTCCAGCAACCAGTCAAGCAGAGGGGGGGAAAGCAAGGGGGAAGTGGCTGGCAGCCAATGCAGTGCGAGTAACTGGCGCAGCGCGTGATGCGACATCAGGACATCTCCGGAGAAAAAGTTGCCCTAGTTTAACGCAGAGAATCGGGCGTGGCACTGCTGGTTGTGCCACGCCAGACAGAAGGGGGGATTATTCGCGCTTTAAGCGATTGCTATTGGCTAACCACAGCGTGACCACCAGAATTAAAATCGCCGCTGAATAATAAAGCGTGTCGAACGGGTTTTTATGGTCAACGATAATCAGACGAATGATTGCGGTGATGCCGATATAGATGAAATAGCGCAGCGGGAAGTGATAGCCGGACTGGAAGTACTTCACTATCAGCGCGATAAATTCGAAATAGAGAAAATAGATCACGATGCCTTCGATCAGCAGGTAAGAAGACGCCTGCTCACCAGTGCTAAACAGCACATTAGCTAAATGAATCGTCTCTTTGCCAAGAAACACCACCAGGATGATGGCCAACGTCACCAGGCCAATATTCAGAACCCACTGTAATACCGAAGCAATAAGCTGCCCCGGTGCTGATTTTGTTGTCATTTTTATGCGCCTCAAAGTACGGAAACTCTCTGGCGTTATCATGCTGTAGTGTGATCAAAATCACAATATGCTACACATCAACATCCACACAGAGTGCGTCATAGCGCCAGTACTCGCAGTCACAGTCGATGACCCGTTTGTGCTGATCGCGGTTAATGCGTGTAATGAGTAATCCGGGAGTTCCGCTGGCGACATTGAGTGCAGGTGCCGCGCGCGCAGGAAGCGGGCCGGGCAGAATGGTAAAGCGAGCGCCGCCGTAGCGAATTCCATAGCGCTGATCGTAGAGATCGGTAAGTGAGCGGGTGAGGTCTTCCTCTAGCAGGCCGGGAAAAAAGGCTGGATTGAGGTAATGCTCCACGTACAACACCGCGCGCCCATCAATACGTCGCAGGCGGCGAATGCGAAACACGCTATCCCCTTCCAGTAACTGCAAATGCCGTGCAATCACCAGCTGTGCCGGGACTTCCCGTGCCTCAATCACTTCAGTGAGAGCGATGCGCCCTTGCTCGGCGGCCATGGCATGAAAGTGGCTGTGATGGGCCGGGTTATACACCAGCCTGGGTGGGGCGAGAAACCAACCTCGACGCAGTTCACGGTAAATGACGCCCTGCGCTTCCAGTAAGCCCAGCGCCTCACGCAGGGTAATACGCGTGGTGGAATAATGTTCACTTAAACTGCGCTCTGCCGGCAAACGTCCGCTGGCAAATTCACCGTTTTCAATGCGTTCGCTCAGCGCCGCAGCAATCACATCCACCGTTTTCGACGACATTTTTTTAGCCTCATTTTGGGGCAATTCTGCACTATGACAGTTCGATGACTACAATATGACAGGCATATCCCACGCTTTCGCGCGCTGTATCCGCATGTGGAGCTACGCGTCACACCACATTTCACCACCATGGTCATAAAACCTTCATCTGATCGGGCTACATTGGCTCGGTTCTTGCTGGACTAGACCAAGACGTCCCACAACTTACACCCGGAGCAACCGAGATGAAAGCGTTTATCTCCTCTGTAGTAGCCAGTGCCGTACTGCTTGCGCTGCCCGCCGCGCACGCCGCCGATAACGACCTTGCCGCGCTGGAAAAAGCCGCGCGTGCTGAGGGCCAGGTCAACAGCGTCGGTATGCCAGACAGCTGGGCGAACTGGAAAGACACATGGAATGACATCAACAGCAAATATGGCCTGAAGCACAGCGATACCGATATGTCATCGGCGCAGGAGCTGGCTAAATTTGATGCAGAGAAAGAGAACGCCAGCGCCGATATCGGTGATGTGGGTGCCGCGTTCGGTCCGGTCGCTGTGACCAAAGGTCTGGCACAACCGTACAAACCGACGCATTGGGATCAAATTCCGAGCTGGGCAAAAGACAGCGAAGGAAACTGGATGCTGGCTTACACCGGCACCATCGCCTTCCTGATCGACAAGCAGCAGGTGAAAGATGCACCGCACAGCTGGGCCGATCTGAAGAAAGGTAAGTATGTGGTCACTATCGGTGACGTCGGTGTGGCTGCTCAGGCGGCTAACGGCGTACTGGCGGCCAACTACGCGATGGGCGGTGATGAGAAGAACCTGAAGCCAGCCCTGAAATTCTTTGGCGAACTGGCTAAAGAAGGCCGTCTGGGCGTGACCGATCCGGTGATTGCCAACATTGAGAAAGGTGAAATTCAGGTTGCCGTGGTATGGGACTTCAACGGTCTGAATTACCGCGATCAGATCGACAAAAACCGCTATGAAGTGGTGATCCCGTCTGATGGCTCCGTGATTTCCGGTTACAGCACCATCATCAACAAATACGCCAAACACCCGAACGCCGCCAAACTGGCGCGTGAATACATCTTCTCTGATGCCGGTCAGATCAACCTGGCGAAAGGTTATGCACGTCCAATCCGCGCTGAGCATTTAACTCTGCCAGCCGATGTGCAAGCCAAACTGCTGCCGCAGTCTGAGTACAAAAATGCCCGCCCGATCAAAGATCAGGCTGCATGGGATAAGAGCTCGAAAATGCTGCCGCGTCTGTGGCAAGAGAACGTGATTATCAATATGAAGCAGTAATTTGCACACACCCTGGCGGCGCGATGTCGCGCATCGCTCTGTAGCGACAACGCTGCGCATCGATACGCAATACGTTGCGCCGCTAAGCGCAGTGCCCGCAATTTGAATGATGTAAGGAACGGGAATGAAAACAATCCTGGTGGTACTGGATGGCCTGAGCAATCAGGTGGCACAGCATGCGATGGGCTATCTGTTTGCTGAATGCAAACAGGGCAACGGCCAATACTACACGCTGACCTGCGAACTGCCTTCGCTGTCACGTCCGCTGTATGAATGCATTCTGACTGGGATTCCGCCGGTGCAGAGCGGCATTATTCATAACGGCGTCAATCGATTGAGCAATCAGCGCAGCATCTTCCATTACGCCCGCGCCGCCGGTTTAACCACGGCCGCTGCCGCCTATCACTGGGTGAGTGAGCTGTATAACCAATCCCCGTTCAACAATGCGCGTGATCGCCACACCGTCGCCCCCGATTTGCCGATTCAATACGGCCACTTTTACTGGGACGACAGTTATCCGGATTCCCACTTGTTTGAAGATGCCGAGAGCCTGCGTCTGAACCACGATCCGGACTTTTTACTGATTCACCCCATGAATATCGACGATGCCGGGCACAAGCATAGCCTGTCATCGCCACAATATCGCAACCGCGCACGTATGGCCGATGGCTATCTGTCGCAGTGGATGCCCGGCTGGCTCGCTGCGGGCTATCAGGTGATCGTCACCGCCGACCACGGCATGAACGATGACCGCTCGCACGGCGGCATTTTGCCGGAAGAGACGCAGGTGCCGCTGTTTGTGTTTGGTGCGGGCTTCTCCCGTCAGCCCGATCTCGAACCGCAGCAAACTGAACTGTGTGGCATCGTTTGCACGCTGCTGGGCATTGAGCACGATAAACCGGTGTGCCACGGTTTGCTGGCGGAGCCGCGTTAATGAAGGGCAAAACCCTCGCCACGCTGTTGCTGCTGCCGTTCGCCTTCTTTTGGGTTGCCTTCCAGCTCGCGCCGCTGCTGTGGATCGCCATCAACAGCTTCTGGAGCGACATGAACGAGCGTTGGGGTATCGATAACTACACCGATATCCTCACTTCACCGTTTTACCTGCAGGCGTTTCGTCTGTCGCTGGATATCTCCATCTGGTCGAGCATTTACGGCCTGCTGATCTCGTTGATTGCCGGCTATTCGCTGCATCAGCCAGGCAGCGGCCGCTTTCAGCGCTTCCTGATGTCGTTTACCAACATGACCAGCAACTTTGCGGGCGTGCCGCTGGCGTTCGCCTTTGTGATTCTGCTGGGCATGAACGGCTGTCTGACGCTGCTGCTGCGCCACTTCGGCATGCTGGAAGGGTTCAAGCTGTTCTCGCGTGACGGCATGGTGCTGGTTTACACCTGGTTCCAGATCCCGCTCGGTATTCTGCTGCTCTATCCGGCGTTTGATGGCTTACGCAAAGATTGGGAAGAGTCAGCCGCACTGCTCGGTGCCAGCCGCTGGCGCTACTGGTGGCATATTGGCTTACCCATTCTGTTCCCGGCGCTGTTGGGCACCTTCGTGATTCTGCTGGCCAATGCGCTGGGTGCTTACGCCACCATTTATGCGCTGACCACCGGTAACTTTAACGTGGTGCCAGTGCGTATTGCGGCGCTGGTGTCGGGTGATATCTCGCTCGATCCGAATACCGGCGGTGCGCTGGCCATGTTGCTGGTGTTCATTATGGCGCTGATTACCGTGGTGCAGCAGTATCTGGTGCGCCGCAGTTATCTCAACGCGAAATCACAGGAGTAGAACGTGTCTCGCGCGGAAAAAATTTATCATCGCCTGATTATCTGGCTGCTGCTGATCATCCTCGCCGCCCCGTTGCTGGCGACGTTGCTGTATGGCATCTCGACTGACTGGAGCGACACCATTCTGCCGCAGGGCTTTACCCTGAAGTGGTTGATTGAGCTGTGGAGCGATCCGCGTTTCCTGACCGCATTGGGCCACTCCTTGCTGATTTGCTTTGGCGCGCTGCTGTTCTCATTAGTGCTGGTGCTGCCTGCGATGTTTGTAATCGCTTACTATTATCCGAAGCTGGATGCGGTGATGAACGTGCTGATTCTGATGCCGTTTGCCGTGCCGCCAGTGGTGTCATCCGTTGGCCTGCTGCAGCTTTATTCCTCGTCGCCGCTGATGATTACGGGGACGCCATGGATTCTGGTTGGCTGTTACTTCACCATCGCACTGCCGTTTATTTACCGTGCCATTGCCAACAATATGCAGGCGATCAATCTAAAAGAGCTGATTGATGCATCTCATCTGCTGGGTGCCAGCACCTGGCAGGCGGCACTGTTTGTGGTGCTGCCGAATTTACGCAAAGGCGTGTTCATCGCGGTGCTGCTCTCCTTCTCATTCCTGATAGGTGAGTTTGTGTTCGCTAACCTGTTAGTCGGTACCCGCTATGAAACCTTGCAGGTGTATCTCTACAATATGCGTAACGGCAGCGGCCACTTTACCAGTGCGCTGGTGATCTCTTATTTTGCTGTCGTCCTGCTGGTCACCTGGCTGGCGAATGCCCTCAATCCTGAACGAGGCTGACCATGAGTTATCTGAACGTCACCCAGCTGAACAAAAGCTACGGCCCCACCAGCATCTTTGAAAATATCGATTTCAGCGCCGATGAAGGTGAGTTTGTTACCCTGCTCGGCCCGAGCGGCTGCGGCAAATCAACGCTGCTGCGCTGCATCGCCGGTCTGACCGATGTCGATAGCGGCAAAATTCTGCTGCAGGGTCAGGATATCGTGCCGCTGCCACCGCAGAAACGTACCATCGGCATGGTGTTTCAGAGCTACGCACTGTTCCCCAACATGACGGTGGAGAAGAATGTGGCGTTTGGCCTGAAAATGCAGAAACTGCCAGGCGGCGATATTCAGAAACGGGTAATGGAAGCGCTGGCACTGGTCGAGCTGACCGATTTCGCCCGCCGTTATCCGCACCAGCTTTCTGGCGGACAATGCCAGCGTGTTGCCTTAGCTCGCTCGCTGGTGACGCGCCCTCGTTTGCTGTTGCTGGATGAGCCGCTCTCCGCACTGGACGCGCGCATCCGCCGCCATCTGCGCGAACAGATCCGCAATATCCAGCAAGAGTTGAAGCTCACCACCATTTTCGTGACTCACGATCAGGAAGAGGCGCTGACGCTGTCTGACCGTATCGTGCTGATGAATCGTGGCAAAATCGTACAGAACGGTAACGCCGAAGCCCTCTACACGCAGCCAGCCGACCTGTTTGCCGCCGGGTTTATCGGCAACTACAACCTGCTGAGTGCGGAACAGGCAACGCAGCTCACCGGCCAGACATTCACGGGTCAGGTAGCGATTCGACCTGAGTCAATCCGCTTGGGTGCACCGCAGGATGGCATTCCGGCCACTATTCTCAGTCACAGCCTGCTAGGTAACGTGATCCGTTATCGTGTACTGGCGCATGGGGTTGAATTGTCAGTGGATGTGCTGAACCGCAGCGTGGCGGATTTGCACCCTGCTGGCATGCAAATTGGTCTACAGTTAGAGATGTCGACGTTGCGCCAGGTTGCTTAAATTTAACGAGAAATTGGCAACGCAACGCGGCAGTATTCAGCGTTAATGCAGCCTGTTAATCGTTGTCGCGGCGGCCTTTAGGCTGCCCATGGCCGCACTTCGGTGCGCCAGACACCTCGGTACTCACCCACAGGCTTGCAGTTGGTGCAATGTAAGTCTGAGGATAAGGAACCGCCCGACGTGTTGACCCTGCTCAATCTCTTGTCCGCCGTGGCCCTGCTGGTATGGGGCACGCACATTGTGCGCACCGGCATCATGCGCGTGTACGGCGCCGATTTGCGCCGGGTGCTCAGCCGCAGCGTGGAAAAGAAGCCAATGGCGTTTCTCGCCGGGATTGGCGTCACCGCGCTGGTGCAGAGCAGCAATGCCACCACCCTGCTCGTCACCTCGTTTGTCGCACAGAATCTGGTGAGTCTGACGCCTGCGCTGGTGGTGGTGCTCGGTGCCGATGTCGGTACCGCCATCATGGCGCGTATCCTGACCTTCGATCTCTCCTGGCTATCGCCGCTCTTCATCTTCTTTGGTGTGGTGTTCTTCCTCAGCCGTAAGCAGACGCGGGCCGGACAAATGGGTCGAGCTGCCATTGGCCTTGGCTTAATTCTGTTAGCGCTACAGTTGATCGTGGCCGCTGCTAAACCCATTACCCAGGCGGCGGGCTTACAGGTGCTGTTCTCCACGCTAACCGGCGATGTCATGCTGGATGCACTGATTGGCGCGGTATTCGCCATCATCAGTTATTCCAGCCTGGCGGCGGTGCTGATCACCGCTACACTGACGGCAGCGGATGTGATTTCCTTCAAAGTGGCGCTCTGTTTGGTGATTGGTGCCAACCTCGGCAGTGGTTTGCTGGCAATGATTAACGCCAGTGGCTCAAATGCTGCGGGAAAACGCGTGGCACTGGGCAGCCTGCTGTTCAAGCTCATTGGCAGCCTGGCGATTTTGCCACTGGTGAATTATATCGCTGATATTCTGGACAAGATGCCGGTCGATGACGAAGAACTGGTGATCTTTTTCCATGTATTTTACAACCTGATTCGCTGCCTGATTATGGTGCCATTCGCCGAACCGATGGCGCGCTTGTGCCGTCGTATGATTTCCGACGAGCCGGAAACCGATGCCCATTTACGCCCTAAACATCTCGACCGCAGCGCGCTGGATACCCCTGCGCTGGCATTGGCCAATGCGGCGCGCGAAACCTTGCGCATCGGTGATGTCGTTGAACACATGATGGAGTCCTTCAATAAAGTAGTGCATGGCGAACTGCGTGAAGAGCGCGCGGTGCGGCGTCTGGATGATGATGTCGATGTGCTGTATACCGCCATCAAACTCTATCTGGCGCGCATGCCGAAGGAGGATTTGGCCGAGGAGGATTCGCGCCGCTGGGCCGAGGTCATCGAGATGGCACTCAACCTTGAGCAGGCGGGCGATATCATTGAACGCATGTCTGCGGACGTGGCGGTGAAATCGCTGAACGCCCGTCGGGCATTTTCCCCCGAAGGGCTGGAAGAGCTGAACACATTGCAGGAGCAGGTACTCAACAATCTGCGCCTCAGTTTGTCGGTGTTTCTGTCGAAAGATATCCCCAGCGCGCGCCGACTACGCCGCTCCAAACACCGTTTTCGCATCCTGATCCGTCGTTTCTCACACGCGCACGTTGAGCGGTTGCATCAGAAGAATGTGCAGAGCATCGAAACCAGCTCCCTGCATCTAGGGTTGCTGGGAGATATGAAGCGGCTGAACTCGCTGTTCTGTGCGGTGGCTTATACGGTGCTGGATCAGCCGGATGATGAGCGGGATGAGGATTAACGAACAGTCTGGTGCGATGATCAACGGCTGCGGGATGCAGCCACATCGTCATACATGCGCGACCAATCGGCTGTGCTATTCGGTCAGGTCGCCATCAATGGCAACCTGCCGTGCGGATAGGTGAATTTTATAGGGTGCGCATTGCGGCGCACCTAAAAATTCTTACGACAGCAGAGTGAACGCGATCATCCCGACAATGGCACCGGTGGTACCCAGAATGGTTTCCATCAGCGTCCAGGTTTTCAGCGTTTCACCTTCCGTTGCACCGGTGAAGCGGCCAAACAGCCAGAAACCGGCATCGTTGACGTGACTAATAATGATGGAGCCACCCCCGATGCAGATCGACAGCGCCGCCAACTGCGCGCCGCTGTAGTGCAACGGTTCAATCACTGGCATCACCAGGCCCACGGTCGTCAGACAGGCCACGGTCGCCGATCCCTGAATCACACGGATCGCACCGGAAAGGATGAAGCACGCCAGCGCAATCGGCATCCCGGCGCCAGTGAGCGCGTGCCCCAATACCGGGCCGACGCCAGAATCCACCAGCACCTGCTTGAACACACCGCCCGCACCGATCACCAGCAGAATAATGCCTGCCGGTTGCAGCGCACTGCCGCACACCTGCATCACCTTCTCTTTGTCCATTCCCTGGCGATAGGCCAGACCGTAAATCGCTACCAGACACGCCAGCAGGATCGCCGTAAACGGATGGCCGATAAACTCCAGCCACTCGTAGAGACGTGAATCCGGTGAGGTGAAGCGCGCCCCGATGGTTTTCAGGCCCACCAGCAGCAGCGGGAACAGGATCAGTGCCAGGCTGAAGCCAAACGACGGCAGCTTACCCTCTTCCACTTCTGGCTGATGATCTTCCGGCGGCGCACTGAAACTGACATGGCGGGCAATAAAATTGCCAAACAGCGGACCCGCAATGAGCATACCGGGAATCGCTGCACACAGGCCCAGCAGGATCATCCAGCCAAAGTCCGCGTGCATCTGGGAAGCCAGCAGCATCGGGGCCGGCCCCGGCAGCAGAAACGCCGCAGAGGCCGCCACACCAGCAAACAGTGGAATGACCAACTTCACTAAGTTGCCATGGGTACGACGCGCCACGGCAAAGGCGATGCTGATCAGCAAGACCACCGCCACTTCAAAGAACAGCGGCAGCGCGCAGATCAGCCCGGCAATCCCCATCGCGTAGTGCGCCCGGTTTTCACCAAAGGCTTTCAGCATGCGGATAGCGATTTGATCGACTGCGCCGGTTTCATGCAGGATTTTGCCGAACATCGCGCCCAATGCCACCACGATGGCGAGAAATCCGAGCGTTCCGCCCATGCCTTTTTGCATGGTGTCAGCAATTTTATCCAGTGGCATGCCAGAGAACAGACCGGCACCAATTGAGACTAACATCAGGGCGACAAAGGCGTGCATACGCGCTTTCATCACCAAAAACAGCAGCAGCAGGACGGAGCCTGCTGCGGTTAACACCAGCGTTGCGGTACTCATTACTAACCCTTGTTGGTTGCTTCCTCAATGGTCGCAACCGTGGCCGCAACGACTTCATCCAGTGAATGATTGATATCAACCACCAGTACATCGGGCTCGTCAGCCCCAGGCTCTTGCAAGGTCTCAAACTGCGTCACCAGCATCTGCGGCTTAAAGAAGTGACCTTTACGTGCTTTCAGACGCGATTCGATGGTTTCGAAATCGCCCTTCAGATAGATGAATTTCAGGTTTTGGTTGCCCTGTCGCAGGATGTCGCGGTAGGACTTTTTCAGCGCAGAGCAGACGATAATCGAAATAGCCTGGGTGCGCTGCATGGCGAAGGCGGCATCATTCAGCGCCTGCAGCCACGGCTGGCGATCGTTATCATCCAGCGGATGACCGTCGGCCATTTTCATGATGTTGCTACGCGGATGCAGGAAATCGCCATCCAGAAATGCCGTGCTCAACTGATGAGAAACCTGATTAGCGACAGCAGACTTTCCGCTGCCGGAAACGCCCATCAGGATAAAAACGTGGTGCGATGGAGATGGCGTGGTCATGGTTTTGCGCTCCGGCAGGTTGACTGCCAATGTTACCGATAACAAATTTGATTATCATTGTCGGAGGCCACTGCAGGACTGGCAACCCTTGTTAGGTGGAAAAGCACGAAAGTGTGAACTGACTCAAATAATCGCCAAAATCAGATGCTGCCACCTTCTGCAATTTCAAACCCGACATCCAGCGGCTCGGTCACGCTGCGGTCGCCGCCGATGCGCGCCAGCAGCATCGCAGCCGATTCGCGTCCCATGCGCTCACGCGGGGTCAGCACCGTGGCCAGGCGCGGCGTGACCACTTGCGTAATATCGTGGCCGTGGAATCCGGCAATCGCCATTTGCGCAGGTACGTTTAACCCCTGACGCTGGCACTCAAACATCGCGCCGACCGCCAGGTCATCGTTGGTACAAAACAGGCTGTCGGTTTCGGGATAGCGTTTCTGCGCCTCACGCAGCAGCTGCGCGCCGGCACTGAAGGAGGAAGCATCTTCCATCATCACACTGTGCGGGGTGAGCCCGGCTTCACGCATTGCCTTTTCGTAGCCCTGCTGTTTTTGCAGAGTACGTTCATCAAGACGCGCGCCAAGATAAACGGTGTGGCGGTGGCCTTTTTTCAGAATAGCATGCGTCATCTGGCGCGCCGCTTCGACGTTATCGAAGCCCACCGCCATATCGAGGCACGGCGTCACCGAATCCATCATCTCAATCACCGGAATGCCGGCCACTTCCAGCATACGCAGCGTGCCGGGCGTGTGGGTGCGTTCGGTCAGGATAACGCCATCGATGTTCCAGCCCAGTAACGAACGCAGCTGTAGCTCCTCTTTATCAGCGTTATAGCCAAAGTGCGCCACCAGCGTTTGATAACCGGCCTCATCGGTGACAGTTTCAATGCCGCGTAACACGTCGGCGAACACCTGGTTGGTGAGCGAAGGCAGCAGCACGCCGATGGCGCGACTGGTGGCATTGGAGAGCATATCGGGGGCGCGATTGGGGATATAACCGAGTTCATCCAGTGCGACGGCGATCTTATCGCGCAGCGCCGCAGAGACCTGATCGGGGTTTCGCAGGTAGCGACTGACGGTCATTTTTGTGATGCCGACGCGATCGGCAACGTCCTGTAGTACCGGCCTTTTCTTCTTCATCGTATGCGCCTGAGGTCAGAGATACGATGAGTCTATCATTTTTTTTTCAATTTCAGGCTTTGCGGAAAACCATGAATTCACGCTCTGATTTTGTGCACATCGGTACGCACCCAACGAAAAGTCGGCAAAAAATGCAAGGTCGCCATAGAGGGCAAC
The DNA here is from genome assembly GCF_037153115.1 of Pantoea sp. USMM079. Lineage (NCBI taxonomy): Bacteria > Pseudomonadati > Pseudomonadota > Gammaproteobacteria > Enterobacterales > Erwiniaceae > Pantoea > Pantoea sp. USMM079. The sequence goes on along the minus strand of NZ_JBBCKX010000013.1, from coordinate 59,647 downwards.
CTTGCACGATTTATTGACAGGCTGTTACACCGGCGGCAGATCAAACAGCAGAATCTCTGCATCGCTGTCAGCGTTGATGGTCAGCGCGCTTTCATCCCAGATCGCCAGCGCATCGCTGGTGCCTACCTGCTCGCCATTGACGCTCACCAGGCCTTTTACCACCTGAATCCACACACGACGACCCGCTTCGACAGTCACCGCGTCGCTTTCACCTTCGGCAAACACCCAGCGCGACAAGGTCATATCCTGGAACACTTTCAGCGATCCTTCACGCTCATCCGGAGACAGCACAAACTGGCGTCCTTTCACGTCTTCAAAGCGGCGCTGCGCATAGCGCGGCTCAATGCCTTTGCGCTCTGGGATGATCCAGATCTGATACAGATGCAGCGGATCTTTGTCACTGGCGTTGTACTCTGAATGGCGCACGCCAGTACCGGCGCTCATGATCTGGAACTCGCCCGTGGGGATCTGCTCTTTGTTGCCCATGCTGTCCTGATGTTCTACGGTGCCAGACAGCACATAGGTCAGGATCTCCATATCTTTATGCGGATGAGTACCAAAACCCTGGCCGCCATCGATCACGTCTTCGTTGATGACGCGCAAGGCCGAGAAGCCCATGAAGTTGGCGTCGTAGTAATCGGCGAAGGAAAACGTGTGCCAGCTATCGAGCCAGCCGTGGTTAGCGTGACCGCGTTGTTCTGCTTTGCGTACGTAGATCATGTTCAATTCTCCTCAATGTTTTTTACAGTGTGGGCTTGAGAGAGATTGATTGATAGCTGAAAAACTTCACGCCTCTGTTCAAAAATGCTGAACGTTTTGGCGGTGATCGGACAATGAGGATGAAAGAGGCAAATAGCAGGCAAAAAAAAAGCCAGCACCCGAGCTGGCTAAGAAACACTGGAAGCAATGTGAGCAATGTCGTGCTTACCCGGTAGTCAGGAGACGTTCCCGGTCCGCATGACAATAATAATCATTATCATTCGCGTCTGTAAACCCCTTTTGAGAATTATTTTCGATTGACGACTTGCGAGAATTCCTTGATGTTAAAGGGGATTTTATTCACTTTGCACAAGGAGTCGCTTTATGAGTCAGATCGTCATTCGCCACGTAATCCCAGAAGATGCTGCTGCACTAACACGTCTCTACAGCCAACCGGAGACGCAGGCGAATACATTGCAACTGCCACACCAGTCACCCACGCTATGGCAGGAACGCCTTAGCAATCCACGTCCGGGTGTGCATATGCTAGTGGCAATGATTGACGATCAACTGGCTGGGCAAATCACGCTAGAAGTGCAATCTGTCGCACGACGTCGCCATGCCGCTACCTTTGGCATGGGCGTTGATCCCGCCTTTCACCGTCGCGGCGTAGGCTCGGCGCTGATGGCCGCGATGATTGACCTGTGTGACAACTGGCTACAAGTGACACGAATCGAGTTAACCGTGTTCGCTGATAACCATAAAGCGATGGGTCTTTATCAGAAGTTTGGCTTTGAGATCGAAGGGACGGCGAAGCGTTTTGCCATGCGCGACGGCGAGATGATTGATACGCATTACATGGCGCGATTAAAATAACTTGCGCGATGAATCGCGCCGCTACAACTCGTACTGAGGCGGTAGCGGCGCACTTTATTACGCTAAATTAATACCCGGCACTCAAATCATCCACCGAGCGCGGATCCGAAGCACCATAGCGCATGCCGTCCGGCCCAATCATAATGCTCTGCGTGCTGCCCATCGCGGGCATCACTTTTACATGCTGACCTTTAGCTTCCAGCAAACGCAGCGTATCCGGGCTAAAGCCTTTCTCCACGCGCAACTGATCCGGCAACCACTGATGGTGGAAACGCGGCGCATTGGTCGCTTCCGCCACGTTCATACCGAAATCGATGCTGTTCACCACCATTTGCAGCACGGTGGTGATAATACGGCTGCCGCCAGGGCTACCTGTCACCAGCCAGGTTTTGCCGTCTTTGGCAATGATAGTCGGTGACATCGATGACAATGGACGTTTAGCCGGTTGCACCGCATTCGCCTCGCCGCCCACTAAACCATACACGTTTGGTGTGCCCGGCTTAGCGGAGAAGTCATCCATTTCGTTGTTCATCAGGATACCGCTCTGCCCGGCAACAATCCCGCTGCCGAAGTAGGTATTCAGGGTGTAAGTCACCGCCACTGCGTTGCCGTCTTTATCCACCACCGAGAAGTGGGTGGTCTGGTTACTTTCGTACGGCTCCAGCTTGCCCGGTTTAATTTCGCTGGAAGGACGCGCTTTGTTGACGTCAATCTGCTGCGCCAGGGTTTTGGCGTAGGCTTTGCTGGTCAACGCCTGCTGCGGCACTTTGACGAAATCCGGATCGCCAAGGTATTCCGAGCGGTCGGCATAAGCGTATTTTTCCGCTTCCGCCATCACCTGCATAGCGTCCGCACTGCCAAAGCCCCACTTCGCCAGATCAAAGTTCTCCAGGATGTTGAGGATCTGCACGATGTGAATCCCACCTGAAGACGGTGGCGGCATTGAGAACACTTCATAGCCGCGATAGGTGCCGCTGACCGGTTTACGCTCTACCGCACGGTAGGCGGCCAGATCCGGTTTGCCAATCAATCCGCCATGCTGTGCCATTTCTCCGGCGATCTCATCGGCAATTTTGCCTTTGTAGAACGCATCCGGCCCTTGTTGCGCAATCAACTGCAGGCTATGAGCGAGGTTTTTCTGCACCAGACGCTCGCCTTTTTGATACGGCTTACCGTCTGCTTTGTAGAAAATCGCCCGGCTGTTGTCATGGTTGATCAGCGTCTCTTTGCCGTAGGTCGCCAAATCGTCCGCCAGCGCATCGTTAACAATGATGCCCTCACGCGCCAGCTTAATCGCCGGAGCAAGCAGTTTGCTCAGCGGGAGCGTGCCGTATTTTTGTGCCGCCAGCGCAAATCCAGCAACAGTTCCCGGCGTGCCGGAGGCTAAGTGAGAAGTGAGCGACAACTTCGGATCGGCATTACCCTGCTTATCGAGGAACATATCGCGTGAGGCACGCGCTGGCGCCATTTCACGGAAATCGATCGCCGTGGTGCGTCCCGATGCGGTACGCAGCATCATAAAGCCACCACCGCCGAGATTACCGGCTTGTGGATGAGTGACGGCTAATGCGAAGCCCACTGCAACGGCCGCATCTACGGCATTACCGCCCTGCTTCAGAATATCGACGCCCACCTGGGTGGCTATCGCATCCACCGACGCCACCATACCGTGCTGCGCCTTCACCGGATGGAAGGTGTCACTGTCCACGCCGTATGACACCGGTGGCGCGCTGGCGGGCGCGGCAAACGCCCCCTGTACCACGGTAAAACTCATCAATAATGCCCAGCCAACCTGACGCACGCTGCCCTTTAGTCTCATTTGCGATCTTCCTTTGCGATTATTTACATTTGTTATTTTTTGATGCAAGTGTTTGCAAACACGATAAAAAGCGTAGCAGTAAGCCAAATTCGGCGCACTCCTGGTTCAGGACTTTGTGACATCGCATAAACTTATGACAGCAGCCATTGTTGCCATATTGATGGCGACAGCACACAGCAGGCTGCATTAATGGAGGAAGACCATGAAAAAATGGCTAATCGTTATCGCTGCGTTGCTGCCGTTAAGCAGCATGGCAAATATGCTGAACAGCACAAATGACCCGAACAAGCCTGGCTATAACCCGAGCCAGCAGCGCATGCAGTCGCAAATGCAGACTCAGCAGCAACAACAACAGTTGAAGCTGAAACAGGATCAGCAGCAGCAGAATCAGGAGTTACAGCGGAAAATGCAGGAGCGAAGGGATAGCGCCCAGCAGCGCATGATTCAGCAACAGCCGGGCCAGCAGCAAAACCAGAATTAACGGAAGTCGGGACCGATAATGTCGATGCGGTCAGTACAGATGGCATCGACGCCCCAACTCAGCAGCTCGCGCGCTCGCGCGGGCTGATTCACCGTGTACGCCAAAATATGCAATCCGGCGGCTTTCAGCTGCGCGGTGCGTTCGGCATCCAGCAGTTTGTGATTGAGATGGATAGAGACGCAATCCAGCGCGCTCGTCAGCGCCAACCAATCTTCGCGCCACTCATCCAATAGCAATCCGCGTGGCAACTCAGGCACCGCCTGCATTGCCGCTTCCAGTGCTTCATAAGAGAAGGAAGAGAGCAGCGGCGCCGTTTGCCCCTGCCACAGTTCTCGCGCGGCCAACGCCACATCGCGTCCGGTTTCCACCTCTTTGCCGGTGGTCGGCTTGATCTCAACGTTCGCCATCATCTGATGCTGGCGGCAGCGATCGGCCACGTCACGCAGCAGTGCCAGCGGCTCGCCTTCATACTCACGGCTGTACCAGCTACCCGCATCCAGCTGCGATAGTTTACTCCATGAGAGATCGCCCGCCACACCCCAGCCGTTGCTGGTGCGATCCAGCGTATCGTCATGCAGCAGGAACACCTGTTTATCATCCGACAGCTTGGCATCAAACTCGATCATGGTATGACCGTACTGCGCGCCGACATCTATTGCCGCCAGCGTATTTTCCGGAGCCAGTTTACCGCCGCCGCGATGGGCGACGATCTGTGGGTATGGCCAATTTTCTACACTCATTCCAGACGCTTTCCATGGGTTGAATCGAAGAAGTGTAACGCATCTGGCGGCAGTTGCAGCCATAAGGTGCTGCCCGATTGCGGACGCTCACTGTGCGGCAAACGTACGACCAGGCGAGTGTTGCCGATGCGGCCGTGCGCGAGATTATCCGCACCCAGCATCTCCAGCGTATCGACCACTAATGGAATGCCGCCCGCTGCTTGCGAGCTGAGCACCAGATGCTCAGGACGGATGCCCAACGTAAGGGGACGATTCGCCCACTTCGCTTTGCTCTCGCCCAATGGCAAGCTATTAAGCGCATCGAGCGTAAAGCGCGTGCCGTCGCTGTTGATCTGGCCTGGCAGCAGATTCATTGCCGGTGCACCGATAAACGACGCCACAAACTGGCTCGCCGGACGCTCATACACTTCCACCGGCGTGCCGACCTGCTCGACCACGCCTTTGTTCATCACCATCACGCGCTGGGCCAACGTCATGGCTTCTACCTGATCGTGCGTCACATACAGACTGGTGGTTTTCAGGCGACGGTGCAGTTGTTGCAGCTCAAGACGCATCTGCACACGCAGGCGCGCATCGAGGTTCGACAGCGGCTCATCGAACAGGAACACCGCTGGTTCACGCACGATGGCGCGGCCCATTGCCACACGCTGGCGCTGTCCACCGGAAAGCTCACGCGGACGACGTGACAGCAGGTGATCCAGTTCCAGACTGCGCGCGGCTTCCATTACGCGTTGATCGATCTGCTCTTTACCCATGCCGCGAATTTTCAGGCCATAGGCCATATTCTCACCCACGGTCATGTGCGGATAAAGCGCATAGTTCTGGAACACCATGGCGATGCCACGATCTTTCGGTTCCATGTTAGTGACGCGTTTGTCGTCGATGTAGATATCGCCGGAAGTCACACGTTCCAGGCCTGCCACCATGCGCAGCAGCGTCGACTTGCCGCAGCCGGAAGGGCCCACCATCACCATAAATTCGCCATCGTTGATGGTGATATTCAGTGGCTGAATGATCTGATTTTTGCCGTCATACGATTTGGTGACGGTCTGAAGGGTTACGCCTGCCATTTATTTATCACTCTCCACCAGGCCACGCACAAAGGCACGTTGCATCACGAGTACCACCACCACCGGTGGGATCAGGGTTAATAACATTGCCGCCATCACTTCGTTCCACTGCGTCGGCCCACCGCTGGTGTTGATCATACTTTTCACCCCGGCGACCGCCGTGCTGAGACTGGGATCGTTGATGATCAACAGCGGCCACAGATACTGGTTCCAGCCGTAGATAAAGGTGATCACGAACAGCGCCGCGAGGTTGGTTTTGGACAGTGGCAAAACGATGTCCCAGAAGAAGCGCATCGGGCTGGCGCCATCAATGCGCGCCGCTTCAATCAGCTCATCCGGCAGCGACATAAAGAACTGGCGGAACAGGAAGGTCGCAGTTGCTGAAGCCATGAGCGGCAGGGTTAAGCCACTGTAGCTGTCGAGCATGTGCAGGTTTGAAATCACTTCTACCGTCGGAAAGATACGCACTTCCACCGGCAGCATCAGGGTGATGAAGATCAGCCAAAAGAACAGTGAGCGCAACGGGAAACGGAACCACACCAGTGCAAACGCGGAGAGCATCGATACCGCGATTTTACCCACCGTAATGCCGAGCGCCATGATCAGGCTGTTGAGCATCATCATGCCAAAGGCCGGACCGCTGCCGTTGACGCCCTGGGTCCAGATGCGCGAAATGTTGTCCCACAGATGTGTGCCGGGCACTAAGGTCATCGGCACCTGATACACCGCTTCGTTATCCAGCGTGGCGGCGACTATCGCCACGTACAGCGGGAACAGAATGGTCAGGACACCGAGCACCAGCAGGGTATGGCTGAAGATATCCAGCCCGCGTCGATTCTCAATCATTGGTATTGCACCTTACGCTCGACAAAGCGGAATTGCAGGATCGTCAGGCCAATCACCAGCAGCATCAGCACCACGGATTGCGCGGCAGAGGATGAGAGATCCAGACCGGTAAAGCCTTCGCGATAAATTTTGTAGATCAGCGTGGTAGTGGCCTGCACCGGACCGCCGCCGGTCGCGGCATCGATCACCGGGAAGGTGTCGAAGAAGGCATACACCAGGTTGACCACCAGCAGGAAGAAACTCACCGGGGTGATCAGCGGCAGTGACAGATTGAAGAAGCGACGCACCGGCCCAGCACCGTCAATCGCCGCCGCTTCCACCAGCGATTTGGGGATCGATTGCAGTGCGGCAAAGAAGAACAGGAAGTTGTAGCTCATCTGCTGCCAGATGGATGCCAGCACGATCAGGAACATCGCCTGACCGCTGTTTTGCGCGTAGTTCCAGTTATAGCCAATCTGGTTCAGCAGATGGCTGAACAGGCCGAGGCCGGGGTTGAACAGGAACATCCACAGCACCGCCGCAACGACCGGCGCAACGGCGTAAGGCAGCAGCAATAGCGTTTGGTACAATTTTTTCAGACGCACCACGTAGTCGACCAGCGCCGCCAGCAGCAGCGAGAAGGTCATGCCGCACACCGTAACCAGTGCGCTGAATTCGATGGTGGTCCAGAAAGAGTCGAGATAATAGCTGTCACTGAACAGGCGTTTGAAGTTATCCAGCCCGACGAAGGTGCTGGAAATACCAAAGGGATCGATGCTTTGCAGCGAATACCACAGCGCTTCACCGGCCGGCCACAGGAAGAAAATAGCGGTAATCACCAGTTGTGGTGCCACCAGCAAATAGGGCAAAAAACGGGAGCGAAAAACGGGGCGTGATGAGGACATAGCAGACTCGCCAAAAGAGAAATCGGGGCTGACGCCATGCGCCAGCCCCGAGACAACGGAATTACTTCACTTGCTGTTCAAAACGACGCAGCAGTTCGTTTCCGCGCTTCACAGCGTTATCCAGTGCAGCCTGTGGAGCCTGTTTGCCCGTCCACACGCCTTCCAGCTCTTCGTCCACAATGGTACGAATCTGTGGCATGTTGCCCAGACGCATGCCTTTGGTGAACGGCAGTGGATCTTTGTTCAGCATCTGACGCGTGGCGATGTCTGCGCCTGGGTTCTTGTCATAGAAGCCCTGTTGCTTGGTCAGCTCATATGCAGCAGTGGTGATTGGCAGGTAACCGGTCTTCTGGTGCCATTCTGCGGCGATTTCTGGCTGAGCCAGGAATTTCATGAACTCTGCTACGCCTTTATAGGTGTCGGCATCTTTGCCTTTCATCACCCACAGGCTTGCGCCGCCGATGATGGCGTTCTGCGGTGCGTTAGGCACAGTTGAGTCGTAAGGCATCATGCCAACGCCGAAGTTGAATTTCGCGTAATGCTTGATATCCGCCAGTGAACCGGATGAGGCCGTGGTGATGCCGCAGTCGCCGTTATAGAACTTAGCGGTAGACTCATCTTTACGACCGAAGTAGGTGAAATCACCCTTCTTGTTCATGTCTTCCAGCATCTGGATGTGGCGCACCTGAACCGGCTTGTTGAATTCCAATACCGCATCGGTACCGTCAAAGCCGTTGTTTTTGGTGGCAACCGGCAGTGCATGCCAGGCGCTGAAGTTTTCGATTTGAATCCAACCCTGCCAGCCGCTGGCGTAACCACAAGTCATGCCCGCTTTACGCAGTGCGTCGGCGTCTTTTGCCAGTTCCTGCCAGGTTTTAGGCGGCTGGTCTGGGTTCAGACCGGCTTTCTTGAAGGCATCTTTGTTGTAGTACAGCACTGGGGTTGAGCTGTTGAACGGCTGAGAGATCAGCTGGCCATTGCTGTCGCTGTAATAACCTGCAACCGCTGGCACGAACTGTTTTGGATCCATCTGCACGCCCGCGTCTTTAAACACGTCATGCACAGGCACGATAGCTTTTGAAGCCATCATGGTCGCCGTACCCACTTCGTAAACCTGCAGAATCGCCGGTGCTTTACCGGTACGCACAGCAGCGATACCCGCTGCCAGGCTCTGCTCGTAGTTACCTTTGTAAGTCGGTACGATTTTGTATTCTGGGTGAGCCTGGTTAAAACGTTGTGCCAGAGAATCGACTTCTTTGCCTAACTCGCCTTCCATTGAGTGCCAGAAAGGAATGTCAGTGGCAGCCAGCGCGTTACCACTGAGCGCCAGACCAAGCAAAACACTCATCAGGCGGGGACGAAGCGTAAAAGCGGACATAAGTTTTTTCCTGTGCTGTTAGGTACGCGCGATATCACGCATTTTTTTGTTCGCGAAGTAACATGACACGGGGAAATGACGGATTAATAACAGGTTTATGACGGGAATGTGACGGAGATTGCGCGTATTAGAAAGTTTAAAGTGGCACAAGTTATCTCAAACTTGAGCCACTGTTTAGACCGCCAGCGTTGCAGTCAGACCGCACCTTTTATCAGACCGTCGGCGGCGCAGCCAGATTGCGGGCGGACAGCGCACAGCCACCGGAACGTACTCTTAGTACGTGAGGATGGCGAGCACTGCCCAACCGCAAGCTGGCAAGTAAGCCAGGTCAGGCGCCCAGATAAGCGCTGCGTACCGCTTCGTTGGACAACAGCGCTTCACCACTGTCTTCCAGCACCACATGACCGTTCTCCAGCACGTAGCCGCGATCGGCGAGCTTCAGCGCCTGGTTGGCGTTTTGCTCCACCAGGAAAATGGTCATGCCCTCTTTACGCAACTGTTCAATCGTATCGAAAATCTGCTGAATAATAATCGGTGCTAAACCTAAAGAAGGTTCGTCGAGTAACAGCAAACGCGGCTGGCTCATTAGCGCACGACCAATCGCCAGCATCTGCTGTTCACCACCGGACATGGTGCCCGCGCGCTGCACTTTACGTTCAGCCAGACGCGGGAACAACTGATACACCCGCTCAATGCGCTCCTGATACTGCTGACGCGTGGCAAAGAAGCCGCCCATCGCCAGGTTCTCTTCCACCGTCATCCGGGAAAATACGCGGCGGCCTTCCGGCACAATCGCAATCGCTTCACGCATGATTTTGGCGGTTTGCCAGTCGGTGATCTCTTTGCCGTCGAAGATAATAGTGCCACTGGTGGCACGCGGTTCGCCGCACAGGGTGCCGAGCAACGTGGTTTTACCCGCGCCGTTAGCCCCAATCAGGGTGACAATTTCACCCTGACTGATGTGCAGGTTAATGTTGTGCAGTGCCTGAATCGGGCCGTAATGGGCACTCACCCCTTGCAACGTTAAAATTGGGTTTGCCATATTACGCCTCACCTAAATAAGCACGGATCACATCCGGATTGTTACGCACTTCTTCCGGCGTACCGTTAGCCAGCGGCGTCCCCTGGTTCACCACATAGATGCGGTCAGAAATCCCCATCACCAGCTTCATATCGTGTTCGATTAACAGCACCGAGACCTTATGCTCACCGCGCAGTTCGGCAATCAGTTCGTCCAGTTCGTGGGTTTCGCGTGGGTTAAGTCCTGCGGCAGGCTCATCCAGCATCAGGATTTCCGGACGCGTCACCATGCAGCGCGCAATCTCCAGACGACGCTGCTGGCCGTAAGCGAGGTTGCCCGCCTGGCGATTGGCCAGCTCCAGCAGGCCGATGCGATCCAGCCAGGTGGCAGCACGATCCAGCGCTTCACTCTCCCCGCGACGGAACGCCGGGGTTTTGAACAGGCCGGAGAACACGCCACTTTTCAGGTGCTGATGCTGCGCGACCAGCAGGTTTTCAATCACCGTCATCTCACGGAACAGTCGCACGTGCTGGAAAGTACGCACGATGCCCATACGCGCAATCTTCTGGCCTGGCTGGCCCTGCAACTCCTGATCGCGCAGTTTGATGGTACCGCCGGTCGGCTTGTAAAAACCAGTCAGGCAGTTGAACACCGTGGTTTTACCGGCACCGTTCGGCCCGATCAGTGACACGATTTCCTGGGGATGCAGTTCCAGCGCCACATTGTTGACGGCCAACAGCCCGCCAAAGCGCATCATCAAGCCTTCAACGGCTAACAAAGGCTGACTCATGCCTGCTCTCCTTGTTTACTGCTTTTCAACTTCAGGTGTGGGCGCTTCATCGGCAACAATCCTTGCGGACGCCAAATCATCATCAGCACCATCAAACCACCCAACACCAGCATGCTGTACTCGTTCAGATCACGCATCAATTCGCGCGACACCACCAGCAGCACGGCCGCGAGGATCACCGCAAACTGCGAACCCATGCCGCCCAGTACCACAATCGCCAGCACAAAGGCTGATTCGACGAAGGTGAAGGATTCCGGGCTAACAAAACCCTGACGTGCGGCAAACAGCGTGCCAGCAAAACCGGCGAACACGGCGCTGATGGTGAAAGCGGTCAGCTTGATGCGTGTTGGGCTGAGTCCCAATGAACGACAGGCGATCTCATCTTCACGCAGCGCTTCCCACGCACGGCCTAATGGCATACGCAGCAATCGGTTGATGACGAACAGCGTCAGCACCACCAGCAGCAACGCCACCAGATAGAGGAAGATTACGCGGTGGTTAGGATCGTACTGCAGGCCCGTTAGCTCATGGAAAGTAGTCCAGCCGCCTTCACTGACGCGACGCCCAAACTCAATGCCAAACAGGCTTGGTTTAGGAATCTGCGCGATACCGTTTGGACCGCCGGTAATAGAGGTGCTGTTGAGCAGCAGAATACGCACGATCTCACCGAAGCCGAGCGTCACAATCGCCAGATAGTCACCGCGCAGACGCAGCACCGGGAAGCCTAGCATCAGACCAAACGCACCGGCGACAATCCCCGCCAGCGGCAGACTTTCCCAGAAGCCAAAGCCGTAATAGTGATTGAGCAGCGCGAAGGTGTAAGCGCCGATGGCATAGAAACCGCCATAGCCCAGCACCAGCAGGCCAGAAAGACCGACGACCACGTTGAGGCCGAGACCGAGCATCACGTAGATCAGCGTTAATGTGGCGATATCGACACTGCCGCGTGACACCAGAAACGGCCACAGCACCGCAGCAACAATCAACAGCGCCATCACCAGCTTTTGCTTTGGCGTCGAACCATCGAAGCCCGGCAGCACGAAGCCTTTACCGCTGCGTTTGAATTTGCCATGGAACAGCGGACGCAGCAGTTGGAAAACAAACACCACGGCACAGCCGATGAAAATCCAGTTCCAGCGTGCGGCCCCGGCGTTAGCCACCACCAGTTTGGTACCGTCCAGATCGAGACGGACGCCCATAAAGAAGGTGGCGAGAATCAATAACATCACCGTTGAAATCACGGCGTTGACCAGTCCGAGGCGTTTCATACTTTCTCCACCTCCGGACGGCCCAGAATCCCGGTCGGCATCACCAGCAGCACCACAATCAGCAGCGCGAACGACACCACATCTTTGTATTCGGTCGACAGATACGCCGAGGTCAGCGCTTCCGCGATACCCAGCACCAGACCACCAATCATCGCGCCCGGAATACTGCCGATACCGCCTAATACCGCAGCGGTAAACGCCTTCATCCCGGCCATAAAGCCGATGAACGGGTTAATGGAGCCGTAGAACTGGCCGAGCAGCACGCCCGCCACCGCCGCCATCGCCGCACCAATAATGAAGGTCAGTGAAATCACGCGGTCAGTGTTAATCCCCAGCAGACTGGCCATTTTCAGGTCTTCCGCACAGGCGCGGCAGGCGCGGCCCATACGTGAATAACGAATAAACAGCGTCAGGGCCAGCATCGAGAGGAAGGTCACGACCCAAATCACCAGTTGCATGGTGGAGAGCGTGGCAGCAAAGCCGTTGCTCTCGCCCAGCGTCCACTGGCCGGTAATCAGGCTTGGCAACGCCAGATCGCGCGAACCTTGCGTCAGACTGACGTAGTTCTGCAGAAAGATCGACATCCCAATAGCCGAAATCAGCGCGATCAAGCGCTTAGAGGAGCGCACGGGTTTATACGCCACGCGCTCAATGCTCCAGCCGTAGGCGCTGGAGATGATCACCGCCATCACGAACCCGGCGGCAATCATCAGCCACGTGGTATCGATACCCATCATCATCAGGGCGGCAATCACAATAAAGGAGACATAACTGCCGATCATATACACCTCGCCATGGGCGAAGTTGATCATGCCGATGATGCCGTAAACCATGGTGTAACCAATGGCGATCAGCGCGTAAGTGCTCCCGAGGGTGACCCCGTTGAACATCTGCTGAATGAAATAGAGAAACTGCTCGGACATAGTGAGGACCTGCATGTGGACTAAAAATCCCCTCTCCCTTTTGGCAGAGGGTTAGGGTGAGGGAACAGGCGCGCGGGATCTCATCAAGACGGTACGCGCTGTCCCTCCCCCAGCCCTCTCCGGCAAAAGAGAGGGCCAATCTATTTAAGGTTGGGAATTACTTAACAGCGGTAGAGGAACCGTCTTTGTGCCATTTGAAGACACCAAATTCGAAGCCCTTCAGGTCGCCTTTCTGATCCCAGTTCAGGTTGCCCATCACCGTTGGAACCGCTGCGCCCTCTTTCAGGTTTTTAGCAATGGCATCTGGCTCAGCGCTCTTGCTACGTTCAATACCGGCCACCAGCGACTGAATGGCCGCATAGGTGGTCCAGACGAACGGACCGGTTGGATCTTTACGGTTAGACGCGGTATTGGCTTTGATGGCTTCAACAATCGCCTTGTTCTCTGGCAACTGGTCATAACGTTTCGGCAAGGTGACGTACAGGCCTTCAGATGCATCACCGGCAATGTTAGACAGTGAGGCGTTGCCCACGCCCTCTGGCCCCATGAAGCCCGCAGTCAAACCGGCTGATTTTGCCTGACGCAGAATCTGGCCCAGCTCTGGGTAGTAGCCGCCGTAGTAAACGAAATCGACGTTCTCTTTCTTCAGACGCGCAATCAGGGTTGAGAAATCTTTATCGCCCGCAGTGATACCTTCGAACAGCACCACATTGCCGCCTTTGGCTTTCAGGGTTTTCTGCACCGACTCTGCCAGGCCCTGACCGTACTGCTGCTTGTCATGCACCACAGCGATACGTTTTGGTTTGATCTCATTGAGAATGTAAGTAGCAGCGGTTGGACCCTGATCGGAATCCAGACCGGTAGTACGCAGCACATCTGCATAGCCACGCGCGGTCAGCTCTGGTGCGGTTGCCGCTGGGGTGATCATCAGAATGCCTTCATCGTTATAGATGTCGGAAGCAGGCTGAGTAGAAGAGGAGCACAGGTGGCCGATCACATACTTGATGCCGTCGTTAACCACTTTGTTGGCCACTGCAACCGCTTGTTTCGGGTCACAGGCGTCGTCATATTCCACGCCAACCAGTTTGTCACCGTTCACGCCACCTTTGGCGTTGATGTCCTTAATGGCTTGCGCTGCACCGGTGAACTGCATATCACCGTATTGTGCAACCGGACCAGTTGCTGCGCCAACGATGGCAATCTTGATATCTTTCGCCAGTGCCGCGTGGCTCAGCGCCAGCGCAACGCAACCCGCCAGTAATGCGCGTCCTTTACTCATTTTCATGCGAACTTCCCCATCTGTTGTGTCGTGTGTCGTTGTGTTTGGTTTATTTTCTGCCAGTCAAAGAGGAAAACTGATTCAAGAATAATGAGTTAGCGCTCTTTTCTGGCATTTATTGGTAATAAGGCTTTATTTTTCAGGTTATTAAACAGGAACTTTCTTCTGTAAATCAACTGACATATTCAGTATTAGTCGCGTTGCACAGCAGAATCATCTGGTTTTTATGGCCGGTTTTTAGCCAAAATGCCAGCGCGTTATGCTGGCTTTTTCAGCCAACATTGATGGCTTCCTCCACAATCCTGGCAAAGTGGCTGGCATTTGACCTATTTTCATCGCAAAAAAGTGACAGCACGCTGACTGTCTAAATTCGCTACACTATGGCCTTTCTGGCAGTACAGGTAAGGGTAATGAAGCTCACTATTCAGCGAATCACCGCACTCACGCCGCAGGATCGGTTGGATTTAGCTAAAGTCTGGTCGCAGATCGATATTTCGCAACTTGAGGCTGCATTAAGCGAGACGCAGCGGTTGTATGCGGCAAGGTTTAACGATCGTCTGTTGGGCGGGTTGCAGCTGGAGATTTGTGGCACGCAGGGGAAGATTTCACACCTCACCGTGCGCGAAGTGACGCGCCGCCGTGGAGTCGGGCAATATTTGCTGGAAGAGACTATCGCGCAGAATCGCGCGCTGGCAGATTGGTGGGTAGCCGATGACGGCGACGACGATCAGAGTGTGCGCGCGGCCTTTATGCAGGCCTGTGGTTTTCGCGCGCAGGCCGATGGCTGGGTGCGCTAATTATTGCGGACACGTAACGGCGCGATTTATCGCGCTGTCCTGAAGCGCCAGGGTTGGTGACTGATGCGCAATACATTGCGCGGCTACGGACTGCGTGCAAATAAAAAGGGCGACTATAAAGTCGCCCCGTTTTTCACCTGATGGTTCTCAGGCTTCAATCGCCATACGCAGTTTCTTCATGGCGTTCTTTTCCAGCTGACGCACACGCTCTGCAGAGACGCCATATTTGTCGGCCAACTCCTGCAGCGTGGTTTTGTTCTCATCATCCAGCCAACGGGCGCGGATGATGTGCTGGCTGCGCTCATCAAGGCTCAGCATGGCATCGCTCAGCTTATCAGCAGCGTGCGCATCCCAGTTATCCTCTTCAATGCCGTCGGCAAAGTCTGAGGTTTTATCCTGCAGATAGAGTACCGGTGCCATCGGCTTACCTTCGCCAGCTTCGTCATCCGAAGACATGTCGAAAGTCATATCCTGCGCGGCCATACGAGATTCCATCTCGAGGACATCTTTGCTGCTCACGCCCAACTCGCGCGCAACCATCTCCACTTCATCCTGATTAAACCAACCAAGACGCTGTTTGCTTTTACGCAGATTAAAGAACAGCTTGCGCTGGGCTTTCGTGGTCGCGACTTTCACGATACGCCAGTTACGCAGCACGTATTCGTGAATCTCTGCTTTGATCCAGTGCACGGCAAATGACACCAGACGCACGCCAACTTCAGGGTTGAAGCGACGCACCGCCTTCATCAGACCGATGTTACCTTCCTGAATCAGGTCCGCCTGTGGCAGGCCGTAACCGGAGTAGTTACGAGCAATATGAACAACAAAGCGCAGGTGAGACAGGATCAGCGTCTTAGCTGCATCCAGATCGCCCTGGTAATGCAGTTTCTCCGCTAATGCCTTCTCCTCTTCTGCCGTTAATACCGGCCAGTTGTTGGCAGCCCGGACATAAGATTCCAGGTTACCCAGAGGCGCAATCGCTAAAGTTTGCATTTCTTTGGTCATTCAAACCCTCACAAATTCAATGGACTTGCTGCGCGGTATTTTGCGCAGACGTTACATTATGTCAACGTCGCGAAAAAACCAAAAGCAATCTGTGCTACTTGGACGACAAAGTTATCCACAAGTTCAATATTAGCAGTGAATATTTTACACACAGATGACGGCGGGGAAAATAGGAAGATTCCTCTGCTCCCAGATCGTCGGCAGCAGAGGAAGAGTATATCAAAAAACGTTGCTGTTGGTTACTGCGGCGTAAATCGGCGTAAATGTTGTACAGTGGCTAACCATGCGGCAACCCAGCCAATAATGGCGGCGATGAGCAGCAGTAGCAGCCCTTCGTCCCAGGAAAAACCTTCAAGAACAAAGGTGGTGCCAAACACCGTCGCCACCTGCGCTACGACTGATTGCAGACGCAGTACCAGCACTTCGGACAGCAGCAGTGAAAGCACTGCACCACTGAAACCTAACAGCGCGCCGCCATACAGGAACGGACGCAAGATAAAGCCGTCGGTGGCACCAATCAGCTTTTGCACGTTAATGGTATCGCGACGGGCAAAGATGCTCAGGCGCACGCTGTTACCAATCACCAGGAACACCGCCACCACCATCAGCAGACCAATCATCGAAGCAATTTGCCCTACCAGCCCGGTTAACGCCGCTAAACGGGCAAACCAGCTGTCATCCATGCGCACTTCATCCACACCCTGCACTTTCGACACGCGGTCGCGCAGGTTAGCCATAGTGTCTGAATTCTGGAAATTCAGTTTCGGCGTGATGATGGCCACGGCAGGCAGCGGGTTTTGCTCCAGCATGTCCATTGAACCGCCGAAACCAGACCAGTTACGGAACTCATTCAGCGCTTCTTCACGGGTCAGATAGTTAACGTTATCCACGCCATCTAACTTTTTCAGCTCAGCAGCGACATTCTCAGCCGCCGTATCATCCAGCGCTTTATCCAGATACACCGTCAACTGCGGTGCCGGATACCACTGCGTCGCCGCCTGGCTGACGTTTTTCCACACCATATAGCAGACGCTCGGCAGCGTCAGCGAGATGGCAATCACCATCACGGTCAGCAGCGTGGCCAGCGGCTGACGCCACATATCCGAGAGCGTACCGCGCAGCGCATAGCGCCACTGCTCCTGCCAGCCGCCTTTCAGCGCCTTACTTTTTGAAGGCGCCTTCGCCGCCTTCGGCGCCGCTGGGCGCTTATTGCGTTTATTGACCATCATGGCCTCCGTGCAGGCGTCCCTGATTCAGCGTCATCAAGCGGTAATTGCGGCGGGCAATCAGCCCGGTGTCGTGCGTCGCCATTAAGACGGTCACACCAACGCGATTGAACTCTTCAAACAGGCGCAGAATGTCTTCTGACAGGGCATCATCCAGATTACCGGTGGGTTCGTCCGCCAGCAGCACCGCAGGTTTGTTCACCACCGCGCGGGCAATACCCACACGTTGCTGTTCACCACCAGAAAGCTGGATCGGATAACTCTTAGCTTTGTCGAGCAAGCCGACTTTATCCAGCGCTGCCGATACACGGCGACGAATATCTTCACCACTGGCGCCGGAAATGATTAGCGGAATCGCCACGTTGTCATAGACCGAACGATCCATCAGCAAGTGGTGATCCTGGAAAATCATCCCGATCTGACGTCGCAGGAAAGGCACTTCGCTGCGACGCAGACGTGAAATATCGTGGCCACTAAACCAGATTTGCCCGGCGCTCGGGCGCTCAATGCCACAAATCAGCTTTAGCAAGGTACTTTTCCCTGCGCCGGAGTGGCCGGTCAGGAATGCCATTTCGCCGGGGCGAAGATGGAAATCCACTCCCTGCAGCGCCTGACGTCCTCCCAGGTATGCTTTACTGACCTCTTCAAAGCGAATCATCCCAATCATTCCTCTCGGGCAAACAGTGCCTCAATAAAGTCTGCGGCCTTAAACGGCCGTAAATCCTCGATGCCTTCCCCGACACCGATATAACGAATCGGAATGCCAAACTGATCGGCAACCGAGAAGATCACACCACCTTTGGCGGTGCCGTCGAGCTTGGTCAGCGTGATACCGGTCAGTCCCACCGCTTCATGGAACAGTTTGGCCTGGCTGACGGCGTTTTGCCCGGTGCTGGCATCAAGGGTCAGCATCACTTCATGCGGCGCATCCTCATCCAGCTTTTTCATCACGCGGGTGATTTTTTTCAGCTCTTCCATCAGATGGGCTTTGTTCTGCAGGCGACCAGCAGTATCTGCAATGAGTACATCGACGTTGCGCGACTTCGCGGCCTGAATGGCGTCGAAGATAACGGAAGCCGAGTCAGCACCCGTATGCTGAGCCACCACAGGAATGTTGTTACGCTGACCCCAGACCTGAAGCTGTTCCACTGCTGCTGCACGGAAGGTATCACCCGCCGCCAACATCACTGATTTGCCCTGAGCCTGATATTGACGCGCCAGCTTACCGATAGTGGTGGTTTTACCCACGCCGTTGACGCCTACCATCAGGATAACAAATGGCGCTTTGCCGCCCACATCCAGTGGCTGATCCACTTTTTCCAGAATGCCGGCCATTTCAGTTTTCAGCAGTCCGTACAATGCTTCAGCATCGCGCAACTGTTTGCGGTTAGCCTGCTGCGTCAGATTGGTGATGATGCGGCGCGTGGTCTCTACACCCACATCAGCAATCAGCAACTGCTCTTCCAGCTCTTCAAACAGGTCATCATCGATTTTTTTGCCGCGGAACAGGCTAACAAAACCGGAACCGAGGTTTTCTCGGGTTTTGACCAGGCTGCGCTTGAGGCGAGCAAAGAAGCCCTCTTTGGTCGGACGATCCTGCTCCTGCGTGACCAGCGGCGCTGCGGCCAGCGGTAAATCGCTGACGGTATCCTGCGCTTCGGCTTCAGCGTCTTCCGCATAGGTTTCGGCCAACGCCAAGGCTTCAAGTTCTTCGTCGCTTAACGCGTCGTCTTCCGATTCAACGGCTGCTGCTTCGATTTCCGGCTCATGCTGCGCAACTACTGGCGCAACGGACGCTTCTTCGATCTCTGGCTCATGCTGCGCAACCACTGGCTCAACGACCGCTTCTTCGATCTCTGGCTCGTGCTTCGCAATAACTGGCTCAACGACCGCTTCTTCGATCTCTGGCTCGTGCTGCGCAATCACTGGCTCAACGACTGCTTCTTCGATCTCCGGCTCGTGCTGCGCAGCAGGCGCTTCAACAATCAGTTCTTCTGCCTGAGGCTCTTCTTCGACAGGTGCTACGTCCGGATGGATTTCCTCCTCCGGTAGCACTTCCTCTTCAATTGCCGTGATCGGCTTGGACACCACCGCTTCCGGCTGTGCCCGTTGTTCTTCGGCTACGTGCTCAGTGACGGCAACCGTCTCTTCCGCCTGCGCTTCGGCGCTTGCTAACGCGCTCTCTTCAGCGATCGGCTGTTGCGCCGCTTCGGCCGGTTGCTGCTCTTCCGCAGGCTGCTGCTTCTCTTCTTCTTTGCCAAAGCCTAGCCAGGAAAAAAAGCCACGTTTTTTCTCTTTTGCCATTGTGTAACCACACTCCTCGATGGCTTATTCCCGGTAGCACGCTGTTCCCAGGGGATAAAAAATTCAATTTTTTGTTCGTGAGCGGCGTAAAAATCAGGCAATTACGCGCGCCATATCAACTCAGTAGTCTAACACTTTCCAGCCAGCGCACCACAGCACCCTTTTTTACGTTTCTTCTGCCTGCCACGCCCGTTAAACTACGCAACAAATTATGACGAGTTGTGAGCAAAATGAGTAAATCCCCCCGCAGCAGCGGCGCTGCTGGCCAGATTCGTATCATTGGCGGACAGTGGCGCGGTCGCAAATTACCGGTGCCGGATAGCGCGGGTCTGCGCCCGACCACCGATCGCGTGCGTGAAACCCTGTTTAACTGGTTAGCGCCGGACATTCAGGAAGCGCGCTGCCTCGATTGCTTCGCCGGCAGCGGTGCGCTCGGCCTGGAAGCACTGTCACGCTATGCGGCGTCTGCTACGCTGCTTGAGATGGAACGTTCCGTCGCCCAACAGCTGTCGCAGAATCTGCAAACCCTGCGTGCGACGCAAGGCAACGTCGTGCAGACCAATACGCTACAGTGGTTGAGCCAACCCGGAGAGCCGTTCGATGTGGTGTTTGTTGATCCACCATTCCGTAAAGGATTACTGCTGGAGACGCTAACGCTGCTGGAAAACAACGGCTGGCTGGCGGAGAACGCACTGATTTACGTCGAAAGCGAAGTGGAGCACGGCACGCCTGTGGCGCCCGCTAACTGGGACTTGTACCGCGAAAAAATTGCCGGTCAGGTGGCATATCGCCTTTATCAACGCCAACAGGAGACGCACGATGTGGCTTAATCTGGGACGATTACTGATGATTTGCGTCTGGGCATTTCTGCTGCTGAATCTGGTGCACCCTTTCCCGACACCGCTGCGCTACTTTGTGCATGTGGCACTGTTCTTTATGGTGATTATGCACGGCTTGCAGCTGGTCCTGCTGCGCGCGACTCAGCCGAAAGAGGCGCCAAAACTCAGTGGCGTCACGCAAGCGAAGATTTTCTTTTTTGGTGTGTTTGAACTGCTGGCGTGGCAGAAAAAGCATTACCCGAAGATGTAACGATACGGGCCGCTGCAGCGGCCCGTTTTATTGCGCAGGCGTGAAACTGACAAAGCGACTGCCCTGCATTTTCAACTCTCCCTTCGCGCCCTTATCGATATGATGATAGTCATCGGCGCTCACCACCACCTTGATATCACTCGCCCCATTGAGTGGATGAAACCAGGCTTCGTACTTCATATCTTCAGCCACAATCTCTTCACGCTGGCGCGAACGGCGATTGGGGGAAGGGAACTCACGTTTGGTTTTCACTTCAACACTCAGTGAGCGAACCGGTGAAGCATCATTTACCGCAGTTTCACGGCGTTGCTTAATAAACTGACGGGTCGCCAAAACGGCAATAATCGCCAGAACGATGAAAAAGATTAGCGGTGGTTTGCTCATGTTTTCTCTCGCACTTTGCGTTAATGTCGGAACAGTAAAAGACGACAAAGCATACAACCAGAGTTGACCGATTGTCACATTCGTCGCCGGTAACTTACACTGAGATCGCGATTTTGGGAAAATTCATGACTCTGGACGTCGCGTTCAGAAAAGGGAGAAAACATGCTTTGGTCTTTCCTTGCCGTACTTTTTTCCGGTTGGCTGTACGTTGATGCTTCATACCGTGGCCCGCAGTGGCAACGCTGGCTGTTCAAACCTGTTACCTTGCTGTTGCTGGTCGCCTGGGCCTGGCAAGCGCCCACGCTCAATACCACCGATTACCTGATTCTGGCTGGCCTGGTTGCCACTCTGGTCGGTGATGCACTGACGTTACTGCCTCGCCAGCAAATGCTCTATGCACTGGGTGCATTCTTCCTGTCACATCTGCTCTACACCATCAGCTTTGCTGCCCACATGACCATGAGTTTCTTCTGGCCGATTCCGGTCACGCTGCTGGTCATTGGGGTGGTGGTGATTGGCATTATCTGGTCGAAGCTGGAGGATTTGCGCTGGCCGATCTGTACCCTAATTGGGATGACGCTGGTGATGAACTGGATGGCGGCAGAGAATTACTTCTTCCGCCCGACGGATTACAGCTTCTCACTATTGGTTGGCGCCGGACTGCTGCTATTAGGCAACATTACCTGGTTTATCACCCATTATCGCCGCCGTTTCAGTGCCGATAGCGCCATTGTTGCCGCTTGCTACTTCGCCGGCCACTTTATGATTGTGCGTTCGCTGTGGCTGTATTGAAGAAAAGATGACCTTTTGCTTGACTCTGGAGTTGACTCCAGAGTGTAGCATTTGGGATGCGGGCAGTGGCCCGCATTGATCCCGGAGGCTCTATGCACGCCCATTCTCATTCATGCCGTTGTGGAAAATCCCACAGCAAAACCCAGCCGCTGTGCGCCATTCGCAGTGTTTCACCTACGACGCTGAAAATCTCAGCCGCCCTCCCCGCCACACCAGAAAGTGGTTGCGGTTGCTGTGACAACGACAGCGGCAGTCCCGGCGGCGAAAGCGACGCCGAAAGCGACAGGCCCTCATCCACATCTCATCAATTCCGCTGGCAGATTGCCGGAATGGATTGCCCCAGCTGCGCGCGAAAAATTGAAAGTGCTGTACAACAGCTGGCGCAGGTGCGCACCGCTCGGGTGATTTTTGCCAGTGAAAAACTGGTGGTGGATGCCGACCAGGATATTCGCCCGGCCATCGAACAGGCCGTCAAAAATGTCGGTTTTACCCTGACCTCAAACGATCCGCAATCTCAGCCCGAACCGCAACGCCGCTGGCAGGAAAATGCCGGTTTGCTGTTACTGGCACTGCTGATGCTCGCCAGTTGGCTGCTGAGCCAGGTTTCTCCGGTATGGGGCGATCGCCTGTTTGTGATGACCACGCTGATCGGCCTGGCGCCGATTGCATTCAGCGCGTGGAAACTGCTGCGAGGCGGTTCACCCTTCAGTATCGAAACCCTGATGACCCTTGCCGCCACCGGTGCGTTGGTGATTGGCGCACATGCCGAAGCCGCGATGGTGCTGTTGCTGTTCCAGCTGGGTGAACGGCTGGAGTCATTTGCAGCTTCTCGCGCACGACGCGGTGTGACGGCGTTAATGGCACTGCGCCCCGATACTGCTACGCGTTTGAAAGGCACGCAGCGCGAGCAGGTGGCGCTGGCTGACTTGCATCCTGGCGATACGATTGAAGTCGCGGCTGGCGGTCGTTTGCCGGCCGATGGCGAGCTGCTGAACCAGAGCGCCAGTTTTGATGAAAGTGCGCTAACGGGCGAGTCCGTGCCGGTTGCCCGTCAGCCGGGCGAAACGGTGATGGCGGGCGCCACTAGCGTGGATCGCCTGGTCACGCTGAAAGTCATCTCCGAACCTGGCCAGAGCGCGATTGATCGCATCCTGCAGCTCATCGAAGAAGCTGAAAGCCACCGTGCACCGGTTGAGCGCTTTATCGATCGCTTCAGCCGCATCTATACACCCGCCATTATGTTGCTGGCGCTGTTGGTGATGGTGCTACCGCCACTACTGGCAGGGGCCGCCTGGTTGCCATGGATTTATAAAGGCCTGACGCTGCTGTTGATTGGTTGCCCTTGTGCACTGGTGATTTCTACCCCCGCTGCAATCACCTCTGGCTTAGCGGCGGCCGCGCGACAGGGCGCCCTGATCAAAGGTGGCGCCGCGCTGGAACGTCTCAGCCGCATCCAGACCATCGCATTCGATAAAACCGGTACCCTCACACTGGGTAAACCGCAGGTGACCGAGGTCGAATCTTTCAGTGCGATGGAAGCAAATGCAATGCTGAGCATTGCGGCGGCAGTGGAGCAAGGTTCCAGCCATCCATTGGCGATCGCCATCGTGCGTGAGGCCGAAAAGCGCCAGCTCAGGCTACCGCGCGCCCGGCAGCAGCAAACGCTGGCTGGCAGCGGCATCCGGGCGCAGATTGATGGCGTGACCTATCAGCTGCTGGCACCACGCGATGCCAGCACGCTCACGGTCGATCAGCAGCAGGCGATCGCGCAACGGGAAGCTCAAGGTAAAACCGTGGTGGTGCTGTTACAGGATGAGACCGTCATCGGCACCCTGGCGTTGCAGGATCAGCTACGCGAGGAAGCCGTCACGGCGCTGGCACAGTTGCAAGCGCTGGGCATTAATAGCCTGATGTTGACCGGTGATAACCCGCGTGCGGCGGCGTCGATGGCGACGCAACTCAACATCGATTATCGCGCCGGCTTGTTGCCTGCCGATAAAGTGGAGATGGTGCGCAAACTGGAGGAGCAGCAGCCGCTGGCGATGGTAGGCGATGGCATTAACGACGCCCCGGCGATGAAAGCGGCCACGATTGGCATTGCCATGGGCAGCGGCACCGATGTCGCGCTGGAAGCCGCCGACGCCGCGCTGACACAAAACCGTCTGGCAATTCTGCCACGCACTATCGCACTGGCCCGTCGCACGCGCGCCATCATCCGTCAAAACATCGCGATAGCGCTGGGGCTAAAAGGCATTTTCCTGATCACCACACTGCTCGGTTTCACCGGTTTGTGGCTGGCGGTGCTGGCAGATTCAGGTGCGACAGCGCTTGTCACGGCCAACGCCTTGCGATTGCTGCGGCAGCGTTAAGCCGTGCCTTTCTGAATCAGATACTGGTACGGCAACGTTTCCGTCTGCTGTGCCAGTAGCTGATGTTCCATAAAGCGGCAGAAACCGGGAATATCACGCGTGGTGGCCGGATCGTCAGCAATGATCAGCAAGGTTTCGCCCGCCTGCATGGTGCGCACGGTTTTGCGCACCATCATTACCGGCTCAGGGCAGCGCAGGCCAAGGGCATCAAGCTTGTGGTCCGGCGCAGAAAAGGGATCGCTCATGATTCTCTGTCTTCATTTAAGATGGGCGCTCATTCTAGCGCGCTAAATGCACAGCGCAAGGCGATAACGATTGCGTTAAAATTAACCATTGCATTAATTGCGCAACGCGCTAAGATGCCGCCGTTTTTTTACCAAATTGCTTAATCCTCGAAATAATTCGCGTTTTAGCAAGGCGGCAAGTGCGTGTATCCCCAGGAGCTTACATAAGTAAGTGGCTGGGGTACGCGAACGTAGCCAACGAAGCGACAACGCGAAGTATGAAGAGGATTGTTGGGTTCCCTCACCCCATTACTCAAAAAGGTCAGACATGATTGATTTCTCTGCACGTCAGCGCATGCATGCGCTGTTTTGGCTTTCCCTATTCCATCTGCTGGTGATCACTTCCAGTAACTATCTGGTCCAGCTGCCGGTTTCCATCTTCGGCTTCCACACCACCTGGGGTGCCTTTAGCTTTCCATTTATCTTCCTCGCTACCGATCTCACCGTGCGCATCTTTGGCGCGCCGTTAGCCCGTCGTATTATTTTGGCGGTGATGATCCCGGCGCTGTTTATCTCTTACGTGGTGTCCTGTGTGTTTTACCAGGGCGAATGGCAGGGATGGGCATCGCTGGAACAGGTGAATCTGTTTGTCGCACGTATCGCCAGTGCCAGCTTTATGGCCTATGCGCTCGGTCAGATTCTGGATGTCCACGTTTTTAACCGTTTGCGTTGTTTACCGCAGTGGTGGATCGCCCCTGCTGCAGCCATGTTCCTCGGCAATATCAGCGATACGCTGGCCTTCTTTTTCATCGCCTTCTACAAGAGCCCGGACCCGTTCATGGCCGCGCATTGGGTGGAGATCGCACTGGTGGATTACAGCTTCAAAGTGCTGATCTGCATGATTTTCTTCCTGCCCGCTTACGGTGTGTTGCTGAACAGCCTGCTAAAACGTCTGGCAGAGCGCTCGACACAGCGTCAGATCAATTTCGGCTAATTGCACATAGACGAAACGCCGCAGCGCGCTAAGATTTCCTGACAAACCGGCGGTTGCTTTTGACCGCCGATTCCGTTTTTATACCGGGTAGAAAGCACCTGACTGGAATCATCAAAGGGAAAAGAATGCGTAACTTAGTGAAATATGCGGGTATTGGTTTGTTGGTGTTAGGTCTTGCGGCCTGTGATCAGAAGAAAGAAGATGCGGCGGCAGGCAGCAACGGTGCCAGCGCCAGCCAGTCAGCCCAGACGGTGAACCTGATGGACGGCAAGCTGAGCTTCAGTCTGCCGGCGGGCATGTCTGATAAAAGCGGTAAACTCGGTTCTGAATCTACCAATATGCATGTGTACGCCGATGAAACCGGCCAGCGCGCAATTATTGTGATTGCGGGCGATCCGACCAACGAAGCGCTGGATGCCTTGTCACAGCGTCTGGAACAGCAGCAGCGCGGTCGCGATCCGCAGTTGCAGGTCGTTTCTAACAAAGCGGTGACGCTGAAAGATCAGCCAGCTCAGCAGTTGGATACCGTGATTTCGGCCAACAACCAAACCTCATGGTCTTCCGTGATTCTGGCAAAAGTGGATGGCAAACTGCTGACCCTGCAGATCACTCTTCCAGCCGACAATCAGCAGCAGGCACAGAGCGATGCTGATGCGATCGTGAAAAGCATCACTCTCAAGTAATGCTTTATAGGTGCGTATAAAAGCGCACCCTTCGAAAATCTCATCCATTGCGTTCAGGGTCGCCTTTAATGGCGACCCATTTCATACCTTACAATCTCACCGGCGAAATATGCCAAATCTCGTCCGCGTACTCCTGGATCGTCCTGTCTGCTGAGAAGTAGCCCATGTTGGCGATATTCAATGCCGCACGGCGCTGCCACTCATCCGGCTGACGATAAAGCTTGTCCACCTTATCCTGCGCATCCACATAGCTGCGATAATCGGCCAGCAGCTGGTAGTGATCGCCGAAGTTCACCAGCGCATCAAACAGATTGCGATAGCGACCTGGCTCTCCCGGGCTGAATGCACCACTGGCAATTTGCGTTAGCGCCTGGTGCAGCTCGGCATCTTCCTCATAATATTTACGCGGGTTGTAGCCATCCTTGCGCAACTGCTCGACCTGCGGCGTGGTGTTGCCGAAGATAAAGATATTCTCCGCACCCACATGCTCGCGCATCTCGACGTTCGCGCCATCCAGCGTACCAATCGTCAACGCGCCATTGAGGGCAAACTTCATGTTACTGGTGCCGGACGCCTCGGTGCCCGCTGTAGAGATCTGCTCGGACAGATCCGCCGCCGGAATAATGATCTGCGCCAGGCTCACGCTGTAGTTAGGAATAAACACCACCTTCAGCTTGTTCTTCACCTGCGGATCGTTGTTGATCACGTTGGCAACATCGTTGATCAGATGGATGATGTGCTTCGCCACGTAATAGGCCGATGCGGCTTTACCGGCGAAGATATTGACGCGCGGCACCCAATCCGCAGTGGGATCGGCTTTGATGCGGTTATAACGGGTGATGACGTGCAGCACGTTAAGCAGCTGACGCTTATATTCATGGATACGTTTGATCTGCACATCGAACAGCGCATGCGGATCCAGCACGATATCCATGTTCTTCGCCACCCAATCCGCCAGACGTTTTTTATTGGCGAATTTGGCGTCGGAAATTTGCTCGATAAAGACCGGATAATCAATGTGTGGCGTCAGATCACTCAGCTGACTGAGGTCGGTTCGCCAGGTGCGACCAATCGTCTCGTCTAATACATCGGACAGCGCCGGGTTAGCCAGCGCCAGCCAGCGACGCGGTGTCACGCCGTTGGTTTTATTACAGAAACGCCCCGGGAACAGGCGCGCAAAATCAGCAAACAGCGACTGCACCATCAGATTGGAATGCAGCTCTGAAACGCCATTCACTTTATGGCTGACCACCACCGCCAGCCACGCCATGCGCACCTTACGGCCGTTGTTTTCGTCGATGATCGAGATGCGTGACATCAAATCCCAATCATCCGGATAGTATTCCTGGATGGTTTTCAGGAAGTAATCGTTGATTTCAAACACAATGCTGAGGTGGCGCGGCAGAATCTTGCCGAACATATCCACCGGCCAGGTTTCCAGCGCTTCACTCATCAATGTGTGGTTGGTGTAAGAGAACACCTGGCAAGTGACCTCAAAAGCGTCATCCCAGCTGAACTTGTGATCGTCGATCAACAAGCGCATCAATTCAGGGATGGCTAAAACCGGGTGGGTGTCATTGAGATGGATAGCAATTTTATCCGCCAGATTGTCCCAGGTTTCATGCATTTGCCAGTGGCGACTCAAAATATCCTGCACCGTGGCGGAGACGAGGAAATACTCCTGACGCAAACGCAGTTCACGACCAGAATCGGTAGAATCATCCGGATAGAGCACGCGCGATACGTTCTCTGAGTGGTTTTTATCTTCTACCGCCGCAAAGTAATCCCCCTGGTTAAACTTGCCGAGGTTGATCTCATTACTGGCCTGCGCGCTCCACAAGCGCAGCGTGTTGGTGGCATCGGTGTCGAAACCCGGAATGATTTGATCGTAAGCCGCCGCGATAATCTCTTCGGTTTCCAGCCAACGTACGCGCGCACCTTCATGCTGCAGACGGCCACCAAAGCGGACTTTGTAGCGGGTATTGAAGCGCTGGAACTCCCACGGATTGCCGTATTCCAGCCAGTAATCCGGCGATTCACGCTGCTGACCGTCGACAATGTTCTGCTTGAACATGCCGTAGTCATAACGAATGCCATAACCGCGTCCCGGTAAGCCGAGGGTGGCGAGCGAGTCGAGGAAACAGGCCGCTAAACGACCCAGGCCGCCATTGCCAAGCCCCGGATCGTTCTCTTCGTCCATCAGTTCACTGAGGTCGAGCCCCATCTCGTCCAGCGCCTGATTGAGATCGTCATAGATGCCCATCGCCAGCAGTGAATTGCCCAGCGTGCGTCCCATCAGGAATTCCATCGACAGGTAGTAAACCTGACGCACATCCTGCGACAGCTGCGCACGGCTTGAGCGCAACCAACGTTCCACCATACGATCGCGCACTGCCAGCAAGGCGGCGTTAAGCCACTCATGCTGATTGGCGATCGACGGGTCTTTACCAATAGTAAACATCAGTTTATAGGCGATTGAGTGCTTCAGTGCGTCAACCGTTAGCGTGGGTGAGGCATAGGTGAAAGGTGCATTCATATCCAGTATCCCAATCTCTGATTACAGCAAACGTTGATAAAGATCGCGGTAGGCTTGTGCGGCCACCTGCCAACTAAAATCCATCCCCATCGCCTGCCGCTGAACGTAGCGCCAGAGAGAAGGACGGGACCAGAGGACAAAAGCACGTCGAATCGCCCGCAGCAGCGACCAGGCGTTACTGTCTTCAAAACTGAAACCGCTTGCGACCCCGTCAGCGAGGTTCTCCAGCGAACTGTCCTGCACGGTATCTGCCAGCCCGCCGGTGCGGCGCACTAGCGGCAACGTGCCGTATTTCAAACCGTACAACTGAGTTAAGCCGCACGGTTCAAAACGGCTCGGCACCATAATCACATCGGCGCCACCGACAATGCGGTGTGAGAAGGCTTCGTGATAACCGATCTGCACGCCGACGCTGCCTGGATGTTCCGCCGCCGCAGCGAGGAAACCTTGTTGTAACTCTGCATCGCCCTGGCCCAACAGCACCAGCTGCCCGCCTTGCGCCAATAGCCCCGGTAACGCTTCCAGCACCAGATCCAGCCCTTTCTGTTTGGTCAAACGGCTGATGACACAAAATACCGGCACTTTGTCATCCACCTTCAGGCCCATGGCGATCTGTAGTTGGCGCTTGTTCTCCGCTTTGCTCTCCAGCGTTTCCCGGTCGTAACGCGCCGTCAGCAGCAGGTCGTGCGCCGGGTCCCAAATACCCGGGTCAACGCCATTCAGGATGCCACTCAGCCGCCCCTCTTTCAGACGCTGCTCTAGCAGCGCTTCCATGCCATAACCGAATTCTGGCCGGGTGATTTCCAGAGCATACGTCGGGCTGACTGCGGTTATATGATCGGCATAAAATAATCCCGCCTTGAGGTACGAAATTTGTCCGTAGAACTCCAGGCCATGCATGGTGAAGAAACTGCGCGGGATCTGGATCTCATCCAGATGACGCGCATTGAACAGCCCCTGATACGCGAGGTTGTGCACGGTAAACACCGTTTTTGCCGGGTGTCCACGGGCCGCGATGTAAGCACAGGTTAACCCCGCGTGCCAGTCATGCGCGTGCACCACATCGGGTTGCCAGTAGGTATCCAACCCGCTGGCCAGCTCGGCACCCATCCAGCCCAGCAGCGCAAAACGCAGATAGTTATCCACGTAGGCAAACTGCGATGTGTCGTGATAAGGGCTGCCGGGACGCTCATACAATCCCGGCGCATCAATTAAATAAATGCCAACTCCATTGAATTGTCCAAATAATAAACGGACCGGGCCAGCAAAAGTATGCAATTCCGCAACGATCTCGGTGTCAGGAATCCCTTTACGCAGATCCGGATACGCGGGAAGCAATACCCGCGCATCCGTACCACCCGCAATCTGAGCCTGAGGCAATGCGCCGACGACATCAGCCAACCCGCCGGTTTTGAGCAGCGGGAAAAGTTCTGAACAGACATGTAAAACCTGCATCCTGGACCCCTATTGTGTTATCGCGCGCGTTCCCCGCGGCGATTATGTGCTTGCTCGTTGCATTCGTGGTCAGCCAGCCAATTTGGCCAGCATGGCGCGCGTCACCAAAACGATGCCTTCTTCTGAACGGTAAAAACGGCGGCTGTCTTCATCAGGGTTTTCACCAATCACCATGCCTTCCGGAATCACGCAGGCGCGATCAATCACGCAACGGCGTAGACGACAGGAACGATTGATCACCACATCCGGTAACAGCACCGATGAGTCGATATTGCAAAACGAGTTAATGCGCACGCGTGGGAACAACACCGAATTCACCACCACGGAACCGGAGATAATGCAGCCGCCGGAAACCAGTGAATTCATCGTCATGCCATGGCTGCCCGAGCGATCCTGCACAAATTTGGCGGGCGGCAAGGGTTCCATATGCGTACGGATTGGCCAGTCGTGGTCGTACATATCCAGTTCCGGCGTGACCGAGGCCAGATCGAGATTAGCGCGCCAGTAAGCTTCCAGCGTTCCGACGTCACGCCAGTAAGGCTCGGCGTTTTCATCGTTCTGTACGCACGACAACGTAAAGGAGTGCGCGTAGGCTTCACCGCTGGCGACAATTTTTGGCAGCAAATCCTTGCCGAAATCGTGGCTCGATTCAGGGATTAGCAAATCCTCTTCCAATAGCTGGTAGAGGTAATCAGCGTTGAACACGTAGATCCCCATACTGGCTAACGCTTTGGTGTCATCGCCCGGCATTGACGGTGGCTTCGGCGGTTTTTCCACAAAATCCACCACGTTGTTGTCCGCATCCACCGCCATCACACCAAACGCCGTGGCTTCGTCGAGCGGCACCGGTAAGCAGGCGATGGTGCACTTCGCGCCACGTTCAGCGTGATCGAGCAACATCCGCGAGTAATCCATTTTGTAGATATGATCCCCGGCGAGAATCACGATGTATTGCGCTCGATAGCGGCGAATGATGTCGAGGTTCTGCGAAACTGCATCGGCGGTACCGCGATACCAATGCTCGGTGGATGCACGCTGCTGCGCCGGCAGCAAATCGACAAATTCATTCATCTCTTCGTTGAATAACGACCAGCCACGCTGGATGTGCTGCGTTAACGTATGCGACTGATATTGGGTGATCACGCCGATGCGCCGAATACCCGAATTGATACAATTCGACAGCGCAAAGTCGATGATGCGGAACTTGCCGCCGAAATGAACGGCAGGTTTGGCGCGTTTCGCGGTGAGATCTTTCAGACGCGTACCGCGCCCGCCAGCAAGGATCAACGCCACCGTTTGTGTAGGGAGCTGGCGCGCCAGCATCAGTGGATCTGTTCTATCTAACTTAACCATGTCTGACTCCTTATGATTGCTTTAGGAACACACACACGCCGTGTGCGGGCCCGTGCCAGACAGTTGTCAGGATGGGGTTATCTTCCCCGGCGAAAGGAGGAATGGCACGCCACTCTCCGTCTGGTAAGGCAAGGTCACTCACCGATTCCGTGGCGTTGATTGTTATTAACCAGCGGCTGGAGAGCAGGATCTGCATTCTGTGCGCCCCCTGTTCCCACTCCTCATTTCCCAGTGGTTTGCCGCTGGCATTGAACCACTGCACATTGCCATCGCCCTCCTGCCACCAGCGATCCGCTGTCAGTGCAGGAATGCGCTGACGCAGCCGGATTAACGCGGCAGTGAAGTCGACCAGTCCAAAATCATCCTGATGCCAGTGCAACCAGGTGAGTGGGTTATCCTGACAGTACGCGTTATTGTTACCGTGCTGGCTGTGACCGCGTTCGTCCCCGGCCAGCAGCATCGGTGTACCTTGCGCCAACAGCAGCGTGGTCAGCAGAGCATGCACGCTACGCCGACGACGTTCGACAATATCGAAATTGACCTGTAGCCCCTCTTTGCCATGGTTGTGGCTGAAGTTACTGCTACTGCCGTCACGATTGTCTTCGCCGTTGGCCTGATTGTGTTTATTGTTGAAGCTCACCACGTCGCGCAGCGTAAAACCGTCATGCGCGGTGATCAGATTGATACTGGCGTG
Source organism: Pantoea sp. USMM079 (assembly GCF_037153115.1). Taxonomy (NCBI): domain Bacteria; kingdom Pseudomonadati; phylum Pseudomonadota; class Gammaproteobacteria; order Enterobacterales; family Erwiniaceae; genus Pantoea; species Pantoea sp. USMM079. The sequence continues at coordinate 27,668 of NZ_JBBCKX010000013.1, read as the reverse complement.
CGGCAAGCGTCCCTCTCGCTGGAATACATCGCTGGAGGCGGCAAAGCGCCGGGCAAATTCGCCATTATTGAGCTGGCCGTGCAGCCAGTAACGGCGCGCGGCATCTCGGAAATGGTCATTCCATTCCGCGAATCCTTCGGGAAAATTGCCCACCTGATAGCCGCCGGGGCCGATATCCCACGGTTCAGCAATCAATTTGACCTGTGACAGCACCGGACAGGCTTTAATGGCGATGAACAGCGGCGCATCCTGCCGATAGTCCGGCGTACGACCCAGCACGCTGGCGAGGTCAAAACGGAAGCCATCGATATGGCAGTCCCGCACCCAATAGCGCAGCGCTTCTAATGCCCATTCCATCACCTGCGGATCGCTGAGATTGAGCGTGTTGCCGCAGCCGGTCCAGTTTTGATATTCACCCTGCGCGTCGAGCCAGTAATAGCTGGCGTTATCCACGCCGCGCAGTGAAATGTTGGGGCCAATCTCTTCCAACTCGGCAGTGTGGTTGAACACCACATCAAGGATCACTTCGATACCCGCCGCATGCAGCGCTTTGACCGCCTGCTGAAACTCCTGCAAGGGCGTTAAACCCTGCTCGCCGGACGCGTAGCGGGGATCCACCGCCCACAGCGCGAACGGGTTGTAACCCCAGTAATTGCTCAGCCCGAGTCGTAGCAGACGCGGCTCGCTGGCGAAGTGCGCTATCGGCAGCAGTTCCAGCGCGGTAATACCGAGATGGCGAAAGTACTTCACCATAGCAGGATGGCCCAGTGCCGCATAAGTCCCGCGCAGCCTTTCCGGAATTTCCGGATGTTGCCGGGTTAAGCCGCGCACGTGCGCCTCATACACCACCGTCTTGCCCCACGGCGTACGCAGTGGTTTCTCATCATCCCAGTCAAAATCTTCAGCGATCACCAGTGATTTGGGCGCAATGGCAGCGTTATCCTGCTCATCCGGCTGCTGCTCACCTCCGCTAAAACGCGGATCGTCGGGAATATCCCCCACCACCGCTTTTGCGCAGGGATCGACCAGTAATTTGGCCGGGTTAAATCGATGTCCTTGTTGCGGTGCCCATGGGCCGTGCACGCGATAGCCGTAACGCTGGCCGGGCTTTAATGCCGGAAAATAGCCGTGCCAGATATCCCCACTGCGCGCGGGCAGCGCAAAGCGCCGTTCAACGCCGTGCGCGTCAAACAGGCACAGCTCCACTTGCTCGGCATGGCGGGAAAACAGCGTGAAGTTTACGCCGCGCCCATCATAATGGGCGCCCAACGGCATCGGCTGCCCGGTCTCCAGCATCAGTCGCCCTCCCGCACCAGCCAAATCGTGGCCAGCGGCGGCAAGACCAGGCTAAGCGATTGCGGCCGACCGTGGCTCTCAATCACGTCGGTATGCACCACCCCATGATTGCGCACATCACTGCCGTGATAATCCTGTTGGTCGGTGTTCAGTACCTCACGCCAGCCGCCTTGTTGATTAACGCCAAAGCGATAGTCATGGCGCGCCACCGGCGTGAAATTACTGGCGACAATGATTTCATTGCCGTCACGATCGCGACGTGCAAACACAAACACCGAGTTTTCATGATCGTCGACCACCAGCCATTCAAAGCCCTGCGCATCGAAATCAAGTTGATGTAATGGCGTGAAGTGTTTGTAGCTGTGGTTGAGATCGCGCACCAGACGCTGTACGCCGTTGTGCCAGTTGTCTTCGCCCTCCAGCAGATGCCAGTCGAGGCTCGAATCGTGATTCCACTCGCGGCCTTGAGCAAACTCGTTGCCCATAAACTGCAGCTTTTTACCGGGGAAGCCCCACATCCAGCCGTAATAGGCACGCAGGTTGGCAAACTTTTGCCACGCATCGCCGGGCATGCGATCAAGAATCGAGCGTTTACCGTGCACCACTTCATCGTGCGACAGCGGCAGCACGAAGTTTTCGGTGTAGTTATAAAGCATGCCAAACGTCATCAGGTTGTGATGATAACGACGATGCACTGGATCGAGTTTCATGTAGTCGAGCGTGTCGTGCATCCAGCCGAGGTTCCATTTGAACCAGAAGCCAAGACCGCCATCCTCAGAGGGACGTGTCACGCCAGGATAGTCGGTGGACTCTTCCGCCACGCTGATGGTGCCCGGTGCCGCGCGGCCCAGCGTGCGGTTGGTGTGACGCAGGAATGAGATGGCCTCAAGATTCTCGCGACCGCCGAAGTGATTGGGCACCCATTCGCCCTCTTTGCGGCTGTAATCGCGGTAGATCATCGATGCCACGGCATCCACACGCAGGCCATCAATGCCAAAGCGCTCCATCCAATACAGCGCGTTGCCGGAGAGATAGTTACTGACTTCGCGGCGGCCAAAGTTGTAGATCAGCGTGTTCCAGTCTTGATGGTAGCCTTCACGCGGATCGCTGTGCTCATACAGTTCGGTGCCATCAAATTTCGCCAATCCGAAATCGTCACTGGGAAAGTGACCCGGCACCCAATCAAGCAACACATTAAGGCCGGCATCGTGCGCTGCGTCGATAAAGTGGCGGAACTCATCGCGGGTACCAAAGCGGCGCGTGGGTGCATACATGCCAAGAGGCTGATAGCCCCAGCTGCCATCAAACGGATGTTCGTTGATCGGCAGCAGTTCAATGTGGGTGAAGCCCATCTCTTTGACGTAAGGCACCAGCTGTTCGGCCAGCTCTTTGTAGCTCAGCCAGAAGTTGTTGTCGGTGTGGCGGCGCCAGGATCCCAGATGCACTTCGTAAATCGAGATCGGCTGATCAAAAGTATTGGCGGCTTTGCGCTGCGGCTGCATCTCCACCTTCGGCGGTAAACCACAGATCATTGAGGCGGTTTGCGGGCGCATCTGTGCTTCAAAGGCAAACGGGTCGGCTTTGATGCGCATCTGCCCTGATGCATCAATAATTTCATATTTGTACAGCTGGCCATTCACCGCGCCCGGCACAAACAGCTCCCAGATACCCAGCTCACGGCGGAAGCGCATCGGGTGACGACGACCGTCCCAGAAATTGAATTCGCCCACCACGGAGACGCGACGTGCGTTCGGTGCCCACACCGAGAAACGGGTGCCGCTGACGCCATCGATGGTCGCGTTATGAGCACCTAGCGTTTCATACGGGCGCAGATGCGTGCCTTCGCCGAGCAGCCAGGCATCCATTTCGGCCAATAGAGGACCGAAGCGATAGGCATCATCGATCAGGTTTTGCTGGCCGTGCCAGGTGACCGCCAACTGATAGCGAAACAGGTTTTTACGGCGTGGGATCACACCGCAGAAGAAGCCGCGTGAATCGAGGCATTTAAGCTGCGCGCATTTGCGTCCGGTGTTGGTTTCAATCACCCAGACTTCGGAGGCATCGGGCAGCAGCGCGCGGACTTCGAGGCCTTCGACAGTTTGGTGCATCCCCAAAAAAGAGAAGGGATCGGCATAATTCCCGGCAAAAAGGGCATTGATCGCCTGGCGATCGGGAAGCTCTGACATGACTTTCTTCCTATGATTTTGCGCAGGCGACCGGAGTGGACAACAATGCCGCCTCTGGTGCGCTGCTTTTCATTGAGCCATACATACACCAGCAAGAGAGGACACCGTCCATGGGAGAAGATCTTTGCCGTGTACAACAACCATTCAGTTCGGAAAGCAAAAACAGTTAACAACCGGCACATCACTGTTAAATCATAGCTTGGGGCTGGCAGAAGCCAGGGGGGAAAGCAAAAAAATCTTGTCGGGCAAGCAAAAAGGGGAAGCGGATCACTTGTCAGGCGCAATTTGGGTTAAGTTTTGCAACCTGGTTGGCATAAAAAAGGCCGGGAAATCCCGGCCTGTCTGGTTTGTCGCTGCGCTTAGTCGATCAGCAAACGCAACATGCGGCGTAGCGGTTCAGCCGCGCCCCACAGCAGCTGATCGCCCACGGTAAAGGCGGAAAGGTATTCCGGCCCCATGTTCAGTTTGCGCAGACGGCCCACTGGCGTGGTCAGCGTACCGGTCACCGCTGCAGGGGTCAGTTCACGCATGGTGATTTCGCGGTCATTTGGCACCACTTTCACCCATTCGTTATGAGAAGCCAGCAGCTGTTCGATTTCGTTCAGCGGGATATCTTTTTTCAGCTTCAGGGTGAATGCCTGGCTGTGGCAGCGCAGTGCACCGACGCGCACACACAGACCATCCACTGGGATCACGCTGCTGGTGCGCAGAATCTTGTTGGTTTCTGCCTGGCCTTTCCACTCTTCGCGGCTCTGGCCGTTATCCAACTGCTTGTCGATCCATGGAATCAGGCTGCCCGCCAGCGGTACGCCGAAGTTGTCGGTCGGCAAAGTGCCTGAACGGGTGAAATCGGTGACGCTGCGTTCGATATCCAGAATCGCCGAAGCCGGATCCTGCAGGGATTTCGCCACGTGGTCGTGCAACATGCCCATTTGGGTCAGCAGTTCACGCATATGGCGCGCACCGCCGCCCGACGCCGCCTGATAAGTAGCGACAGAGGCCCACTCCACCAGATCGTTAGCGAACAGGCCGCCGAGTGACATCAGCATCAGGCTGACGGTACAGTTACCGCCGACGAAGGTTTTGATACCGTTGTCGAGGCCCTGACGAATCACATTGTGGTTAACCGGATCGAGAATGATGATGGCGTCATCTTTCATGCGCAGCGTCGAGGCCGCATCAATCCAGTAACCCTGCCAGCCGCTTTCACGCAGCTTAGGGTAAACTTCACTGGTGTAGTCACCGCCCTGGCAGGTGATAATAATATCCAGCGCCTTCAGCGCCTCGATATCAAAAGCATCCTGCAGCGCACCGGTCGACTTGCCGCCGAATGTCGGTGCTGCCTGACCAAGCTGAGACGTGGAGAAGAAGACCGGATTAATCACATCAAAATCGCGTTCTTCACTCATGCGTGACATCAGCACAGAGCCGACCATGCCACGCCAACCAATAAAGCCTACATTCTTCATTTTCTGTCCGTCCGGGGCGTTTTCACTGTGCCCTTCGTGGTGCGAGGAAAAGACCAAGCGGAATATCCAGTTGATCTGCGTAATAATCAGGTTTACCTGCGACCTCCAACTCTACAAAATGCAGGCTTTCTGGCAAGTGAATTAATTCGATTGCGCCAACTTTTTCAGCAGTACAACTAATACTCCCCTCAATGAATCGAGGTACGGGCAGGCGGAAATTCGGAGTATCTCGATCGGCTACACGATTCAGCGCTCCGCAAGCCCATCGCCGCCAACGCACCTGAGTTGAAGAATGACGGGAACAAGGGATGGCTTTTACCTATGACTGAAATGATATCTGCGACCATATTGCTGCTGTTGATTATGGATCCGCTAGGCAACCTGCCGATTTTTATGTCGGTGCTTAAGCATCTCGAACCCAAGCGCCGGCGCGCGGTGCTAATACGTGAAATGCTGATCGCACTGATCATCATGCTGCTGTTCCTGTTTACCGGCGAACGTATTCTGGCGTTCCTGAATTTGCGCACCGAAACCGTCTCGATCTCCGGCGGCATCATCCTGTTCCTCATCGCCATCCGCATGATTTTTCCCTCTGGCGAAACCAGTACCAGCGGATTACCTGCAGGTGAAGAACCGTTTCTGGTGCCGCTGGCGATTCCGCTGGTTGCAGGCCCTTCGCTGTTAGCCACGCTGATGCTGCTGTCACATCAATATCCCAATCAGATGTCACATTTGGTTGGCGCATTGCTGATTGCCTGGGGCGTTACCGTGGTCATTCTGCTGATGTCAGGACTGTTTTTACGCCTGTTGGGTGACAAAGGCGTTAACGCGCTGGAACGGTTAATGGGCTTGATTTTGATTATGCTGGCAACGCAGATGTTCCTGGATGGGATCCGCGCTTATCTGAAACTGTAGCCATAGGAAGGGAAGATGCTGATAACCCGATTTTTTACGATTATCAAAGATGGCTTTCTCAAGACGTTTAACTTTAGTGGGCTGGAAAGACGTGCAGGCTACGTGGTGTTCGTCGTGTTTCAGGTGATCTGGTTTTGCCTTTACCTGCAGCTGTTTGCCATGAAGAGTGGCGAAATTGCTTTAGTGCCGCTGCTGCTGTTTATCCTGCCGTTGCTGGCCTGTGGCAGTCGAAGGATTAATGATGCGGGTTATTCGCGAGGTGTTTTTATTCTTTTGCTCATCGCGCCCTATCTGCTGTTCCCTTTCCTCGCATTCCCTGCTTCGGTAGCGCGTAAGTAAATAGACAGCGGGCGGCACTTTGGCCGCCCGCTCGCAGGATTACTTCTGCTTCTTCTCAATCGGTTTGCCCGACCAGTAACCGGCCAGCAGCGAACCTGAAAGGTTGTGCCACACCGAGAACAGCGCACCCGGCAAGGCGGCCAGTGGCGAGAAGTAGAGTTTGCCCAGCGTTGCCGCCAGACCGGAGTTCTGCATACCCACTTCCAGTGCCAGCGTGCGGCAGGTGGATTCGTCAAAGCCAAACAGCTTGCCGCCCCAGTAACCGCCCAGCAGGCCGATGGCGTTATGCAGGATCACCGCCGCAATCACCACCAGGCCGACAGAACCGATAAAGCCCTGAGAACCCGCTACCACTGCGCTGATAATCAGCAGAATGCAGACCATGGAAAATGCCGGCAGATAGGGCTCAACACGGCGCACCACGCTGTTCATTGAGTGGTGGATGATCAGACCCAGACCAATCGGGATAACCACGATTTTAACGATGCTGAGCAGCATGCCGATCACATCGACCTGAATGTGAGTATCGACATAGAAGCGCGTCAGTAGCGGCGTGGCGAAAACACCCACCAGCGCAGACACTGAAGAGATGGTCACGGACAGGGCCACATCGCCCTTCGCCAGATAGATCATCACGTTGGACGCGGTACCGCTGGCCACGCTGCCCACCAGGATCATCCCGGCTGAAAGGTCCGGCGGCATGTGGAATAGCTTAGCCAGGCCCCAGGCGGCGAGTGGCATCACCAGATAGTGCAAAAAGGTGCCGGCGATAACCGGTGCCGGACGTGTCAGCACACGTTTGAAATCATCAATATTCAGCGTCACACCCATGCCGAACATGATCAGCATTAGCAGGTAAGTGACCCACGGCCCAATGCCGAGGAATGTCGAGGGCGAGTAATACGCCGCGACCGAGAGCAGCACGGCCCAGAGCGGGAACAGGCGGGTTAACTTGGCGAGCATGGAGAGACTTCCTTAGATATTTTTTAATTTATTTCATATGCCACAGATGAAGTGCCGCGCGGGGAACGACCACAGCGACGGACGCGGGATCATAACATTTCATTATCGTGACGTAAGGCGGGAAGTCGCTGGCAGGATAAAATGCGGATCGTCTGCGGTCGATCCGCGCTTTGTAGAGAAATTACTCTGCTTTTTCCAGTAAAACACGGTAGATCACACCACCGATTGCCGCACCAATAATCGGCATCAGCCAGAACATCCAGAGTTGCTGCAATGCCCAACCGCCCTGGAAAATCGCCACACCGGTGCTGCGTGCTGGATTGACGGAGGTATTGGTCACCGGAATGCTCACCAGGTGGATCAGCGTTAGCGCCAGCCCAATGGCAATCGGTGCGAAACCGGCCGGTGCGCGTTTATCGGTCGCGCCCATGATCACCACCAGGAAGATTGCCGTCATCACCGTTTCACAGATCATCCCGGCATGCAGGCTAAATCCGCCCGGTGAATGCTCACCATAGCCATTCGAAGCGAACCCGCTGGCAGCGGCATCAAAGCCGGGTTTACCGCTGGCAATCAGATACAACACGCCGCCTGCGGCTGCGGCGCCGATTAACTGCACGATGATGTAAGGGATCACCTGAGCGGCCGGGAAACGCCCTCCCACCGTCAACCCTATGGTGACGGCCGGATTAAAATGCCCACCGGAAATGTGCCCTACGGCGAACGCCATCACCAGCACCGTTAAACCAAATGCCAGCGCCACGCCCGCAAAACCAATCCCGACTTGTGGGAAGGTGGCAGCTAATACCGCGCTGCCACACCCGCCTAACACCAGAACAAACGTGCCTACCCCTTCAGCAACCAATCTTTGCATAGCCATTCCCTCAAAAATTGAATGTTTTCTCATTGGGACAATCGATAAGAGCGATTAAAACGTAACCGCTGATTAGCAGCGTAGTGGGATATGAAGACAATTCCAGTGGGGAAAACGAAGTAAATAGCTATGAATCATGGGGTTATCAAGAAATCACTGGTGCGAAAAATGCGCTGCCGTTTGGCTTAATTTATTGTTTAACGAAATTTATAAAATAAAAAAGCCGGACCAGGTCCGGCTTGATGGATTGCGCTAAAAATTTGCCTTAAGAACCAAAAAGATTCTTATGCAGCGCGCGCACCACTTCTTCTGCGTCTGGCGTTGGTACCAGGAAGCACAGGTTATAGCTGCTGGCTCCGTAACAGATCATGCGCAGGTTAAACGGCTCAAGGGCACCAAACACCTCTTTGCCAACGCCGCAGGCTTTCGACAGGTTGTTGCCGATAATCGCCACCAGCGCCAGGTTCTCTTCCACTTCCACGCGGCACAGTGAAGAGAGTTCGGTCAGCAGTGCTTGCGTCAACAAGCTTTCACCGGTGGTCGAAGAACCGGTGGTATCCAGCGTCAGCGCCACGCTCACTTCTGACGTGGTGACCAGATCGACGGAGATGTTATGGCGAGCCAGAATCGCGAACACTTCAGCCAGGAAGCCGTGCGCGTGCAGCATGTTCAGGCTGTGCAGCGTCATCAGGGTTTGCTTACGACGCAGTGCCAGCGCACGGAACAGCGGTGGATTCTGGGTTTCATTGCACACGCGCGTGCCACCGGCAGCCGGATCTTTGCTCGAACCCACGAACACCGGAATGTCACTGCGCACAGCTGGCAGCAAGGTCGCCGGATGCAGCACTTTCGCGCCGAAGATTGCCATTTCAGCCGCTTCTTCGAAGGTAATTTCTTCGATGCGTTTCGCGGTGGGCACCACACGCGGGTCGGTGGTGTAGATGCCGGCCACGTCGGTCCAGATATCCACACGCGACGCCTGCAGAGCTTCTCCCAACAGTGCTGCGGTATAGTCGCTGCCGCCACGTCCCAGCGTGGTGGTGCGCCCTTTGCCTTCGCTACCAATAAAGCCCTGAGTAACGACCAGTGCTTCTGCAACACGTGGAGCCAGTTGCGCGGTGGACAGCTCTTTCAGCGTGGCAACATCAGGCTCAGCACGACCAAAACGGTCGCTGGTGCGCATCACTTTACGCACATCAAACCATTCGGCATTGACCTGACGCTCACGCAGCACTTCCACGAACAGCAGGGTCGACATCAGCTCACCGTGGCTTACCAACTCATCGGTCAGCGCATGTGAGGTCGCCAGCGCAGTCGCTTCCGCCAGCATCAGGATGTTTTCCAGCATGCGATCAATCTCCTGGCGAATCACTTCAGGGGATTGCAGGCGATCAATGATGGCGTATTGAATGTTGCGAATTTCGTCCAGCAGGTGCGCGCGCTGCTCCAGTTCCCGGCCTTCAGCCAGAGAAACCAGCAGATTAGTCACGCCAGCAGACGCAGAGAGCACCACTAAACGGGTATTGGCATCAGAGAGCACAACATCCGCACTGCGGTTCATGGCATCAAAATCGGCAACGCTGGTGCCGCCAAATTTTGCCACGATCAGGTTTTGAGACATGTTACGAACCTCGTGTCAGATTAGCTTTCTCCCATAGTTAAACGGAAGAGGTGATTTCAGCCTTGGCACAAGAGAAGAGCAGAATTGGACAGACAAGATCAGGAGATGAGTCACCAAAAGCACTTCACCTTGCGAAACGTCCGACTGCGGACGCTTCTGGTGACAACCCAGAGGATTCAGCCCCTGCAGCCGACAGGACAACACTCCGCGCGTTGTTCCATCTCGGCGTCGCACCCCATGATGTGTTGTCGTTGGATACGGATCCTCAAACACACTGCCTGGGCGACGCGCCTCTTCTGGCTTGCACCCAAAGGTGCAAGTCGCGGGCACAAAATACTGATTAATTTTGCTGCTGTCCAGCCTTGCAACACGCTGAAAATTCTTTTTTAGAATTACGCCAGCGCATCGCAGAACAAACGCTGGCAGCCACACCCGCCTAAAGTAGTCAACGGCGCGCAAAAACGCGGCTTTTTGCTGATGCGGCACAGGGAATTTTTTTGCCAGAACATCGACAATCACCGCCGGATTAACCTGAAACCTTGCGGCCACGGTCACAAATTTTTTCCCTTCGTTTGCAACTGTGGTCATACTGAAACCCGTTTGCGGTAGCGTATCAGCCACAAGAAATGCTTAGCACGCTGGGCCAGCAGGACGCGCCCGGCTGGAATGACGGTTCTTATTTCAACAAGAGTGTTGCCATGAAAAATATCAATCCGAAACAAACCGCAGCCTGGAAAGCGCTGCAGCAGCATTTTGACCAGATGAAATCGGTGCAGATCGCCGACCTGTTTAAAGATGATGCCGATCGTTTTGCGAAATTCTCTGCCACTTTCGACGATCAGATGCTGGTGGATTTCTCAAAAAACCGCATCACCCAGGAAACCCTCGATAAGTTACAGGCGCTGGCAAAAGAGACCGATCTGGCGGGCGCCATCAAATCCATGTTCTCTGGTGAGAAGATCAACCGCACCGAAGAGCGTGCCGTGCTGCACGTTGCTTTGCGTAATCGCAGCAACACGCCAATCATTGTTGATGGCAAAGATGTGATGCCAGAAGTGAATGCGGTGCTGGCGAAGATGAAAGGCTTCTCTGAGCGCATCATCAGCGGTGAGTGGAAAGGTTATACCGGCAAAGCGATCACCGACGTGGTGAACATCGGTATCGGCGGTTCGGATCTCGGTCCATTCATGGTGACTGAGGCGCTGCGCCCGTATAAAAATCACCTGAACATGCACTTTGTTTCTAACGTTGATGGCACACACATTGCCGAAACGCTGAAAGATCTCAGCCCGGAAACCACCCTGTTCCTCGTGGCGTCTAAAACCTTCACCACGCAGGAGACCATGACCAACGCCCACAGCGCGCGCGACTGGTTCCTGAAAACCGCGGGCGACCAGCAGCATGTCGCCAAACACTTTGCTGCGCTGTCGACCAACGGTAAAGCGGTGGGCGAGTTCGGTATCGATACCGACAATATGTTTGAGTTCTGGGACTGGGTCGGCGGTCGCTATTCACTGTGGTCAGCGATTGGCTTGTCGATCATCCTGTCAGTGGGCTTCGAGAACTTCGAACAGCTGCTGAGCGGCGCACATGCGATGGACAACCACTTCGCCAACACGCCAGCCGAGCAAAACCTGCCGGTGCTGCTGGCACTGATCGGTATCTGGTACAACAACTTCTTTGGTGCCGAAACCGAAGCCATCCTGCCTTACGACCAGTACATGCACCGTTTCGCAGCGTACTTCCAGCAGGGCAACATGGAGTCCAACGGTAAGTACGTGGATCGCGAAGGTAACCCGGTGGATTACCAGACCGGCCCAATTATCTGGGGCGAGCCTGGCACCAACGGTCAGCATGCGTTTTATCAGCTGATTCATCAGGGCACCAAACTGATCCCTTGCGACTTTATCGCCCCGGCGCAGACCCACAACGCACTGACCGATCACCATCCGAAACTGCTGTCGAACTTCTTCGCGCAGACCGAAGCGCTGGCGTTTGGTAAATCTCGTGAGGTGGTCGAGAAAGAGTTTACCGATGCCGGTAAATCCGTTGAGTCTGTTGCTCACATCGTGCCGTTCAAGGTGTTCGAAGGTAACCGCCCAACCAACTCCATCCTGCTACGTGAAATCACCCCGTTCAGCCTGGGTGCACTGATTGCGCTGTACGAGCACAAGATCTTCACTCAGGGCGCAATTCTTAACATCTTCACCTTTGACCAATGGGGTGTTGAATTGGGCAAACAGCTGGCAAACCGTATTCTGCCAGAGCTGGAAAATGAATCGCAGATCAGCAGCCACGACAGTTCCACGAATGGCTTAATTAACCGCTATAAATCCTGGCGATAATTTTCCTGCCAATCTGAATAAGGCGGCTTAATTGCCGCCTTATTTCTATCAAACATGCAATAAACCTCGCAATTTTGTTATTCAGCGATCCCGTTACGGTTAGATAATTCTTAAAATGCGCTAAGGAAAATCGGAGTTTGTTTAAAATGAATAGCATGGCACTCATCAAAAAATGGATCTAATTCGCCCACCTAAAATAAGCATCTATTTGATTAATCTATCATTAAAATTAAAGCACACTCAGGAAAATCTGATTAATCCTATTCCGTACCATTTTTTAATGCAAAAGTGAAAAATGCTGCCGTGTCAGCCACAACCACTCAAATATCCCGCCACCTGAAAAATATTCATTTAAAAAAAGCAGCTATCGCCAATTCGCCGTATTTATCACCAGAATAACCCCTGTTTTTCACCCTCTTTTACTGGCGATGAACTCTGGTAATTTGTTGCCCTATACTGAACGCGCCCGAAATTAGGGTACATCCTTCATTCATTTGTTTCTAAAAATGCAGGAAACGTTGTTATGAAAAAACTGATGGTTGCCGGTGCAGCCTTACTTTACGTTGCCGTTTCTTCCGCTGCGATTGCCGCACCGGAAGAAGCTGGTGCTGCAGCGGGCGCGCAGGCGGGAGCAATCTCGACCGGTGCCACGACCGCTGTGGGTATCGGCGCACTGGGCGCGTTAGTAGGACTCGGCATCGCTGCTGCTGGCGGCGGTGACGGCGCAAATACCGGCACAACAACGACCACCACAACGAGCACCACGCGTTGATGTAGCACCTTTAAACATAACCACACAGCCGTGTGGTTATTTTTTGCCTGGTTTTATTTTTGACAGGGATATACACAGTGCACCGACTCTCCTTGCTACTTTTCTGCCTGCTGCTGCAGGCCTGCACACAAACACAAAAAGGCCTGGAACAAACCGTGATGCTGGCCGTGAAAGGTCCGGATGATGTCACCGTCACCGATGAGCAGGTTGCCAGTCTCCCTTACGCCAGCCTGTATGCGCGCATCAATGAAGGACCGCGTATCTTCGTGGTACTTGGGTATGACGAAAACGGCCAGCAGAAATGGATCACCCAGGATAAAGCGATGCTGGTGATGCAGCACGGACGTCTGGTGAAGACCCTGGGGCTGGCCAGCAACCTCGATGACGTGAGTAATCTGGCGCAAGACCCGCTCGCCGATCCACTGCATCTGCAAAACAACGCCAGCTGGACCCGCGTGGTGCAGTGGCGCGAGAAAGATCGCGTGCGCGCCGCCACCGCCGTATCTCAATTTCAGCGCGGCGATGACGCGGTGCTGAATGTGACAGGCGAACGCGTGCCATGTCGCGTATGGATCGAGACAGTCCGCATGGAGAGTCTGGGCGCAGAATGGCAAAACACCTTCTGGATCGATAACCGTGATGGCGCGGTGTTGCAGGCAAATCAAATGCTGGCCGCAGACGCTTTCCCTGTTGAAACCACCATTCTGAAGCCGGCGAAATCATGAAAATAATCACACCCCTGCTAACGGCTGTCGCCTTACTGACTGCCGGTTATGCGCTGGCGGATAGCCAGGTGACCGTGCATGACTTGCATGGCCAAAACATCCTGCAGATCGATCATGCGCAGAATCTGGCGCAGCTGGTCACCAACCCGGCACTGCACACCTGGTGGCCCGGTACGGTGATCGCTGAACGTGGCGCAACGGCGGTGGCACAGCAACAACAGCAACAGTTGCTGGCTGATTTACGCACCTGGCAGGCCGAAAGCGGCGATGCGCTGGCAGCGACCATTGGCGCGGTGATCCACCAGCTCAGCGCGATACAGGTCACCGGACGCCAGTTCACTGAACTCGATCCTGATTGGGTGCGCTTGCGTCCAGAAGCCAATCGCACGCTACAGGGCAGCTACGACCTCTACACGCTGCCTCGGCCTGACCAGGTGCTGATTCTCGGCGCGCTGGAACATCCCGGCAAAGCAAGCTGGCAACCCGGTCGCACCGTGCGTGATTACCTTGATACCCACGATCGCCTGTCAGGAGCCGAGCGCAGTTTCGCCACGGTGATCTCGCCTTCGGGCCAGATGCAGCAGGTGCCGGTCGCCTACTGGAATCAACGTCACGTGGAAGTGGCACCCGGCAGCATCATCTGGCTGGGCTTTACCTCATGGAGCCTGCCGTGGGGAAAAGCTGATTTGAATGCGCGCATGCTTTCTGTTCTGACACACCGGATTCCAGACTGATGAAAAAACAATTACTTCTCAGCCTGTTGGCTGCTTCTGTCTCTGCGGCATGCCAGGTGCACGCGGAAACCTGGCCGGAACCCATCGGGCCATCACAATCGGATTTCGGCGGCGTGGGTTTGATGCAGACCCCCACGGCACGTATGGCAAAAGAGGGCGAATTCAGCCTGAACTTCCGCGATAACGATCAATATCGCTACTACTCTGCTTCGCTGCAGCTGTTCCCATGGCTGGAAACCACCGTGCGTTACACTGACGTGCGTACGCGCCGCTATAGCGCAGTTGAAGGCTTCAGTGGCGACCAAAGTTATAAAGACAAAGCCTTCGATGTGAAACTGCGTCTGTGGCAGGAGAGCTACTGGCTGCCTGAAGTGGCAGTCGGATCGCGTGATTTGGGCGGTACCGGCCTGTTTGACAGTGAATATCTGGTGGCAACCAAAGCCTGGGGACCGTTTGATTTCACCATGGGCATCGGCTGGGGCTACCTCGGTAACAGCGGCAGTATCAAAAACCCGTTCTGCTCCTACAGCGATAGCTTCTGTAGCCGTACCGGCGGTGGCTCGGCGGGTTCTATCAATGGTTCCCAGATGTTCCACGGCCCGGCAGCACTGTTTGGCGGCGTGGAGTATCAAACCCCCTGGCAGCCGCTACGTCTGAAGCTGGAATATGAAGGCAATGACTATCAGGATGACTTTGCCGGACGTCTGGAACAGCGCAGCAAGGTCAACGTGGGAGCGATTTATCGTCTGACCGATTGGGCCGATATCAACGCCAGCTATGAGCGTGGCAACACCTTTATGTTTGGCGTGACCGTGCGCACTAACTTCAACGATTTGCGCCAGTCGCACATTGATAGTGCCAAACCGGCTTATAACCCGCAGCCGCAGGGTGATCTGTTGCAACCGACGGTGGTAGCCAACCAGCTGACCGATCTGAAGTACAACGCCGGATTAAGCGGTCCGCGCATCCAGACCAAAGGCAGTACGCTGTATGTCTCTGGCGAACAGACGAAATACCGCGATACGCGCGAAGGCGTCGATCGTGCCAATCGCATCATCATGAACAACCTGCCGGCCGGCATTGATACCATAGATGTCACCGAGTCGCGTCTCAATATGCCGCAGGTGACCACCCGCACTGATGTCGCCAGTCTGCACAATGCGCTGAGCGGTTACCCGCTGGGTCATGAGCAGCCGCTGCAGCAGACGCGTGAGAATCCGGTCGATCCTGGCGAGACTGAACAAGGCTTCTTTATCCGCAAAGATCGCCTTCACTACAATCTGGCACCGGTGCTCAATCAGTCGGTTGGTGGGCCTGAGAGCTTCTACATGTACCAACTGGGCGTGATGGGCAGCGTTGATTACGCACTGACCGATCACCTGCTGGTTAGCGGCAGCCTGTTTGGTAACCTCGCCAATAACTACGACAAATTTAACTACAACGGCGCACCGGCTGACTCCACCCTGCCGCGCGTGCGTACCCATATTCGCGACTACGTCGAGAACAATGTCTACGTTAATGACCTGCAAGCCAACTACATGGGGTATCTCGGCAATGGCTTCTATGGCCAGGTGTACGGCGGTTATCTCGAAACCATGTACGGCGGCGTGGGTGGTGAAGTGTTGTATCGTCCGATAGACAGCAACTGGGCTTTTGGTGTTGATGCCAACTACGTGAAACAACGTGACTGGGACAACATGATGCAGTTCACCGACTACAAAGCGCCAACCGGACACTTCACCGCGTACTGGCGCCCATGGTTCATGCAGGACGTGCTGGTGAAAGCCAGCGTCGGTGAATATCTGGCGAAAGATAAAGGTGTGACGGTCGATGTGTCGAAGCGCTTCGACAGCGGTGTGATGGTCGGCTTCTACGCCACCAAAACCAACGTGTCCGCCGAAGCCTATGGCGAAGGCGACTTCACCAAAGGCTTCTATATCTCGATTCCAATGGATCTGTTTACCGTGACGCCAACCCGTGGCCGTGCGCAGGTGAATTGGGTGCCGCTAACGCGTGATGGCGGACAGATGCTGGGGCGTAAATATCAGCTGTATGACATGACCTCAGATCGTGATGCGCGGTTTAATTAACGACAAGTGTGGAAGGTTGAAACGGCGTTGACCTCCAGGCGCATACCTGGAAGTTTCGGGGCCTTGCCTGGTTGGGCCCCGACTGAATGCTCTGCGTATCCTTTTACGCCATCAGCCCATCAATCCGCGTCATAACCCAGATTCGGTGCCAGCCAGCGCTCAACCTCGCTGACACTCATTCCTTTACGCGCCGCGTAATCTTCCACCTGATCGCGCTGAATCTGCGCCACAGCGAAGTATTTGCTGTCCGGATGGCTGAAATACCAGCCGGATACTGCCGCACCCGGCCACATAGCAAAGGACTCCGTGAGCTTCATGCCAGTGTGCGTCTCCACATCCAGCAACTGCCAGATTTGCGCTTTCTCCGTGTGTTCCGGACAGGCCGGATAGCCCGGAGCAGGACGAATGCCCTGATAATTTTCGCGAATCAACTCTTCGTTACTCAGGTTCTCATGTGCGGCAAAGCCCCAAATCACCTTACGTACCCGCTCATGCAGATATTCGGCAAAAGCTTCTGCCAGACGATCTGCCAGCGCCTTGACCATGATCTTGTTGTAATCATCATGCTGCTGCTCATACGCTTCGGCCAGCGCATCCTCTTCCAGTCCACCGGTGACAGCAAACGCGCCGAGATAATCGGCTTTACCGCTGGATTTCGGTGCGACAAAGTCAGCTAAGCAGTAGTTGGCGAAGTCGGTTTTATCGGTCTGCTGACGTAAGTGATGGCTCACACCTATCACCTGATCGCGGTTTTCATCACGGTAGACTTCAATATCGTCTCCGACGCGGTTTGCCGGGAAAATACCGACTACGCCACGCGGATTGAGGGTGCCGGTTTCACTGAGCCTGTCCAACATGGCGTTGGCATCGGCAAACAGGCGTTTAGCCTCTTCACCCACCACTTCATCTTCGAGAATGCGCGGGTATTTCCCCGCCAGCGACCAGGTCATAAAGAACGGCGTCCAGTCGATGTAATTACGGAGGGTGTCGATACTGGCTTCAACCGCGCTGACCCCAAGGCGATGCGCGACCGGCGGCGTATAGCTTTCCCAGTCGATGGCGTAATCGTTGTCGCGTGCGGTTTGCAGGCTGACCGGCGGCGTGCGTGGCTTCTTACGTGCGTGCTGAATGCGCACCGTGTCGTACTCTTTGCGCGTGCGGGCCATAAACTCCTCTTTGAGGCTTTCTGAGAGCAGTGAAGAGACAACACCCACGGTGCGTGAGGCGTTTTGCACATACACCGTTGGACCACTGTAGTTCTGCTCGATCTTCACTGCCGTATGCGCTTTCGACGTGGTCGCACCGCCAATCAGTAACGGGATGGTGAAGCCCTGGCGCTCCATCTCTTTCGCCACGTTGACCATCTCATCCAGCGAAGGCGTAATCAGCCCGGAAAGCCCAATGATATCGGCATTTTCAGCAATGGCGGTTTTCAGGATTTTGTCACTTGGCACCATCACGCCAAGATCGATAATTTCGTAGTTATTACACTGCAGCACCACGCCGACAATGTTTTTACCGATGTCATGCACATCGCCCTTCACCGTCGCCAGCACGATTTTACCGTTGCTGCGCCCGACTTCTTTGCTGGCTTCAATGTAAGGTTCGAGATAAGCCACCGCCTGCTTCATCACGCGCGCGGACTTCACCACCTGCGGCAGAAACATTTTGCCTTCGCCGAACAGATCACCGACCACGTTCATGCCGGACATCAGCGGCCCTTCGATCACTTCAATCGGACGCGACGCAGCCTGACGCGCCTCCTCGGTGTCCAGCTCAATAAACTCTGTGATGCCTTTTACCAGCGAGTATTCCAGACGTTTAACCACATCCCAGCTACGCCATTCGGCCTGCTGCTTCTCCTGCTCACCGTCGCTCTTGCTACCGCGATATTTCTCCGCCAGCTCCAGCAAACGCTCAGTGCCATCGTCACGACGGTTCAGCACCACATCTTCCACCGCATCACGCAGTTCTGCGGGCAAGTCGTCATAGATCGCCAGCTGACCGGCGTTGACGATGCCCATATCCATCCCATTGCGAATCGCGTAATAGAGGAACACCGCGTGAATCGCCTCGCGCACTGGATCGTTACCACGGAACGAGAACGACACGTTAGACACGCCGCCGGAGATCATCGCATGCGGCAGCTCGCGCTTGATGTCTTCACAGGCGCCGATAAAGTCCATCGCATAGTTGTTATGCTCTTCAATACCGGTGGCGACTGCGAAGATGTTTGGGTCGAAAATGATGTCTTCTGGCGGGAAACCGACCTCTTCCGTCAGGATCTTGTAGGCTCGGCGACAGATTTCGATTTTACGTGCGCGGGTATCCGCCTGGCCGACTTCATCAAACGCCATCACCACCATGGCGGCACCGTAGCGTCGCACTTTACGCGCGTGTTCGATAAACGGCTCAACGCCCTCTTTCATCGAAATTGAGTTAACGATGCCTTTGCCCTGAATGCACTGCAGCCCTTTCTCGATCACCTCCCACTTGGAGGAGTCGATCATGATCGGTACGCGCGCGATATCGGGTTCACCGACAATCAGGTTGAGGAAGCGCACCATCGCAGCTTCCGCATCCAGCATGCCTTCGTCCATGTTGATATCGATAATTTGCGCGCCGCTTTCCACCTGCTGACGGGCCACATCCAACGCTTCGTTGTACTTCTCTTCTTTAATCAGACGCTTAAATTTGGCCGAACCCGTGACGTTGGTGCGTTCACCGACGTTCACAAACAGCGAATCAGCGTGAATATTCAGGGGTTCCAGACCGGACAGACGGCAGGCAACAGGGATTTCAGGCAGCTGGCGGGGGGCAACGCCCTCAACCGCCGCCGCCATCGCCGCGATATGTTCCGGCGTGGTACCGCAGCAGCCGCCGATGATATTCAGGAAACCGGCTCGCGCCCATTCGCCGATCTGTTCAGCCATGGTTGCCGCATCTAAATCGTATTCACCAAACGCATTCGGCAAACCGGCGTTAGGGTGAGCAGTGACATAGCCTTCCGCAATGCGGGATAGCTCCTGCACGTACTGGCGTAGCTCGTCTGGACCGAGCGCACAGTTCAGGCCAAACGACAGCGGCTCGGCGTGGCGCAGTGAGTTGTAGAAACCTTCTGTGGTCTGGCCGGAGAGTGTGCGACCCGAGGCATCGGTAATGGTACCGGAGATCATCACCGGCAGCTTCACGCCCATCGCTTCCATCTCGACCTGCACCGCGTAAATCGCCGCCTTGGCATTCAGGGTATCGAACACCGTCTCAATCATGATCAGATCTGAACCACCCTCAATCAGCGCATGCGTTGATTCGCGGTAGGCTTCCACCAGCTGATTGAAGGTGACGTTTCGGAAGGCAGGATCATTCACATCCGGCGAGATGGAGCAGGTGCGGTTGGTGGGGCCGAGCACGCCCGCAACATAGCGCGGTCGGTCAGGTGTTTTTACCGTCCATGCATCCGCACTGGCGCGCGCCAGTTTTGCCGCTTCAAAGTTAATCTCCGCTGACAAAGCTTCCATCGCGTAATCTGCCATCGCAATGGTGGTGGAGTTGAAGGTGTTGGTTTCCAGAATATCTGCGCCAGCGGCAAGATAAGCATCATGAATTTCGCGAATAACGTCCGGTTTGGTGAGCACTAACAGGTCGTTATTGCCTTTCAAATCGGAGGGCCAGTCGGCAAAACGGCTGCCACGAAAATCGGCTTCGCTGAGTTTATAACTCTGAATCATGGTGCCCATGCCACCGTCCAAAATCATAATCCGCTGTGCCAGTTGCTGATGCAGCATTTCTGTTTTATTGCTCACTCTCGCCCCGTCCACGTTATTGCGTTGGCTAATATGCCAGCCAAACATACTGGCATAACTTTCCGGTGAGCAAAAGTCACGACAGATGAGACATTTTCAGCCTGAAAGCATTACAGATCCGACCAGTAAAGCAGCGTTTGCATTCATACGCCCAAAAACGAAAATGGTTTCCAGCATTGATGCGATTGTGGAGACGTTATGGCAACCCCAGTACCGGCGAAACGTGGAAAAAAACCGCGTGCCGCAACAGCCACCAGCGCCCCGGCAGGTGGGCAAGTTCAATCCCTGACGCGCGGTTTGCGTTTACTCGAACTGATCGCCGAATCTCACGGCAGCGTCGCGCTGACCGAGCTGGCTCAACAGGCCGGTTTACCGAATTCCACCACGCATCGCTTGCTGACCACCATGCAGCAGCAGGGATTTGTGCATCAGGTTGGTGATCTGGGCTTCTGGACCATCGGCTCACATGCCTTTGTGGTCGGCAGCAGTTTTCTTCAGAGCCGCAATCTGCTGGCGATTGTGCATCCCATCCTGCGTAAACTGATGGAAGATGCCGGAGAGACAGTGAATCTGGCGGTGCTGGATCTCAGCGACTATCAGGCAGTGATTATCGACCAGGTGCAGTGTACGCAGCTGATGCGTATGTCGGCACCGATTGGCGGTAAGCTACCGATGCACGCGTCTGGCGCAGGCAAAGCATTTCTCGCCCATCTCAGCGATGAGCAGGTGACCGCGCTGTTGCATCAGAAAGGATTGCACCACTACACGCCGAAAACTTTGATGTCTCCGCACAGCCTGAAAGAGAATCTGGCGCTGATCCGTAAGATGGGCTTTTCGCACGATGATGAAGAGCACGCGCTGGGCCTGCGCTGCGTGGCGGCACCCATCTATGATGAGCACGGCGAGCCTTTTGCCGCCATCTCGATTTCCGGCCCGATAGCACGCATGACCGACGACCGTGTGACCGAACTGGGCGCGCTGGTGATCCGCGCCGCCAGGCAGGTCACGCAAACCTATTCTGGCCGCTAAGCAGCCACCGACGCATAGCGCGCGCTGAAACGCTGTCCGGCACGCCAGGCGATCACTTCTTCGATATGCCCTTCCCGGATGCGCGTTTGCAGCGCGCGCCACCAGCCCGGATCAAACAGCTGCGGGTGCAGCGCGAGCAATAACTTACCGGTGCCCGGCTCGCTGCAGAGTGCGTAGCGGAAAGTTTCCGGGAACACATCATCCGGCCCCACGCTGTACCACGGCTCGGCTTGCAGCTCATCCTCTTCGTAACGCGCTGGCGGCACATCGCGGAACTGCAATTCGGTCATGGGGCGAATTTCATCGTAGTCGTAAAACACCACGCGGCCGTGACGCGTCATGCCGAAGTTTTTAAATAGCATGTCGCCGGGGAAAATGTTCGCTGCCGCCAACTGGCGAATCGCATCGCCATATTCGCCAATCGCGTGCTGACGCTGTTCTGGTGTGGCCTGCGCCAGCCACAAATTGAGTGGCTCCATACGGCGCTCCAGCCACAGATGTCGAATGATCAGCACGTCGTCACGCAGTTCCATTTTCTCCGGAATGTCGCGTTGAAATTCCTCCATCAGCGCTGCCGGAATACGTGCGCGCGGTATCGCGAAGTACTCAAACTCTTGCGTATCAGCCATGCGTCCCACACGGTCGTGCTCTTTAACCATGCGATAGCAGTCACGCACCTGCGCATCAGTGACCTCTTTCTGCGGCGCGAAGCGATCTTTAATCACCTTAAATACGCGATCAAATCCGGGCAGTGTAAACACCAGCATCACCATGCCGCGGATGCCGGGCGCGATGGTGAACTCTTCGTCGCTGTGTGACAGATAATGCAGGTATTCGCGGTAGCATTCGGTTTTGCCGTGTTTCTGGCAGCCGATGGCCATGTAGCGTTCGGCGAGGGTTTTACCCGGCAGAATCGGTTGCAGCCAGGCAACCAACGCTGCGGGCACCGGTGCATACACCATAAAATAGGCGCGTGCGAAGCCAAACACGATGCTGGCGTCGTCGCTGTCGGTTAAGCAGGTGTCGATCCACAAGCGTCCCGCCTCATCACGCTGGATGGGCAGCAAGCAAGGCACCATGCCATCACTCAACTGTAATCGCGCCACGATCCAGGCGGTTTTATTGCGGTAGAACAGTTCACCGGCGACATCCAGCGTGGCGGTGGCCAGTTGAGCGGGGCTGAACTGTTCATGCAAGTGGCGGACGATCCAGCCGATATCGCGGGTGATATCCTGCCAGGGCAAGCGCAAAGGAATATCGTTCAGAACCTGCCTTAATACTTCATGCCAGCTGCTTTGTGGACGGTACAGCCGCGACAATGGACGTTGTGCCATCGGCGCGGCGACATAGGGCTGCGACGGGAAGATAAACAGCCGATTGGGATCGAGATGGCTGTGCCCCTGCAAGCGACAATAGACGGAATTAAAGAAGCTTTCGGCAATTTCATGGCGCGGATAACCGGGTAGCAGCGTCTCATAGTGGCTTTTCACCCGCAGCCAGAACGCTTCATCCCAGTTTGACACATCATTGAGGATGCGCAGTTGGTTGGTCACCAATCCAACATGGTGATCGTAAAGATGGATACGCGCTTTCATTGCCTGCTGCACGGCATGCCAGTCGGCCTGCTCGAAGCGCTGCTGGGCGCCTGCGGTGATATCCAGAAAGCGGCCATACTGCGCGTCGAAACCTTGCAGAATGGTGTGGGCGATCAGAGATTCTCTCGGTGTCATCGGCAACGCTCCGGCAAAGGGAGCCCATCCATGGGCCAGGCGTGATGAAAGTCCGCGATGCGGTTTTAGTCGGCATCAATGGCGACCCTACGAATGGGTCGTGCCATTTTCGTAGGGTACGCATGCAGACTGATCAGAACTGCGCGGCTTCTGTCGAACCGGTCAGTGCGGTCACGGAAGACTGGCCGCCCTGAATCACGTTGGTGATGCGATCAAAATAGCCGGTGCCCACTTCCTGCTGATGCGAGGAGAAGGTGTAGCCTTTTTCGCGCGCGGCAAATTCCGGCTGCTGCACTTTCTCAACGTAATGGCGCATCCCTTCACCCTGCGCATACGCGTGTGCCAGATCGAACATGTTGAACCACATGCTATGAATGCCGGCCAGCGTAATGAACTGGAAGCGATAGCCCATGTCGCTTAATGCCTGCTGGAAACGGGCGATGGTGCGATCGTCGAGATTCTTCTTCCAGTTGAATGACGGCGAGCAGTTGTAGGCCAGCAACTTGCCCGGATACTGCGCGTGAATCGCGTCGGCAAAACGTTGCGCCAGTTCGAGATCCGGCGTCGAGGTTTCGCACCACAATACATCTGCGTACGGCGCATACGACAAGCCACGGCTGATCGCCTGCTCAATACCGGCGCGAGTACGGAAGAACCCTTCAGCGGTACGTTGCCCGGTGATAAACGGCGCATCGCGCTCGTCACAGTCGGAGGTAATCAAGTCAGCGGCATCCGCATCGGTGCGTGCCAGCAATATCGTCGGCACGCCCATGACATCAGCTGCCAGCCGCGCAGCCACCAGTTTCTGAATCGCTTCCTGAGTGGGCACTAACACTTTGCCACCCATATGGCCACACTTCTTCACCGAGGCCAGCTGATCTTCAAAGTGCACTGCACCGGCGCCCGCCTGAATCATCGACTTCATCAGCTCGAAGGCATTGAGCACGCCACCAAAGCCCGCTTCTGCATCCGCGACAATCGGCAGGAAGTAATCGATAAAGCCTTCATCCTCTGGCGACAGACCATTCGCCCACTGAATCTGGTCGGCGCGCTGGAAGCTCTGATTGATACGCTCGACCACATTCGGCACCGAGTTCGCCGGATAGAGCGACTGATCGGGATACATCTGCCCGGCCATATTCGCATCCGCAGCAACCTGCCAGCCGGAGAGATAGATCGCCTCTATTCCGGCTTTGGCTTGCTGTATTGCCTGCCCGCCGGTTAAGGCGCCGAGGCTGTTGATATACCCTTTGGTGGACTCACCGTTGAGCAGCGACCACAGTTTATTCGCCCCGCGCTCTGCCAGCGTGCAGGCCGGATTCACCGAGCCACGCAGGTTGATAACATCTTCCGCGCTGTAGGGGCGGGTAATGCCCTGCCAGCGCGCGTCGTTCCAGCTCGATTCCAGTTGTTTGATCAGTTGGTGACGATTCATAGCGTTATCTCCAGGTTCATGGCAGCAGGCGGTAGCCCGGCAGAGTAAGGAAAGAAACCAGTTCGTTATCCGTGGTGATTTGCGCCATCAGCGCGGCGGCATCGGCAAAGCGTCCGCTACGGAAGCGCTCCTCGCCCAGCGTTTGTTGCAGGGCCAGCATCTCTTCATCGAGTAGCCGCTCAAACAGTTCGGCGGTCACCAGTTGGCCATCGCTGAGGATCTGCTTGTGATGAATCCACTGCCAGATGGAGGTGCGGGCAATTTCTGCCGTGGCGGCATCCTCCATCAACCCATCAATCGGCACGCAGCCGTTACCCCCAATCCACGCCTCAAGGTACTGCAACGCCACGCGAATGTTGGCGCGCATACCCGCTTCAGTGCGCAGACCCCGACATGGCCGCAGCAGACGTTCGGCGGTGATGGGTGCATCCTGATCACGACTGACCTGCAGCTGATTAGGCTGATTGCCGAGCTGACGGTCGAATTCAGCCATGGCGATATCGGCCAGCCCCGGATGCGCGACCCAGGTGCCGTCATGACCGTTGCCGGCTTCACGCGCTTTGTCTTCCTGTACTTTCTGCATCACCCACGCATTACGCTCGGCATCTTTGCTCGGAATCAGCGCGGACATACCGCCCATCGCCAGTGCGCCGCGGCGGTGGCAGGTTTTGATCAGCAACCGTGAATAGGCATCGAGGAAGGGCTGATCCATACTGATTTGCTGGCGGTCCGGCAGAATGCGATCGCCGTGCTGTGCCAGGGTTTTGATGTAGCTGAAGATGTAGTCCCAACGGCCACAGTTCAGGCCCACCACATGATCGCGCAGCTCCCATAAGATCTCGTCCATCTGGAATACTGCCGGCAGCGTTTCGATCAATACCGTGGCTTTGATGGTGCCGCGCGGCAGATCTAAGCGATCCTCGCTAAAGCGGAAGATCTCACGCCACCACGCCACTTCAGATGCATGCTCGGTTTTTGGCAGATAAAACCAGGGGCCATGCCCCTTCTCAAGCAGCGCATCAACGTTGTGGAACAGGTAAAGCGCAAAATCAAACAGCCCGCCGGGAATGGCCCGATCGCGCCATTCAACGTGTTTTTCATTCAGATGCAGCCCACGTACACGACACATCAGCAGAGCAGGATCGGATTTCAGCTGGTAGATCTTGCCCGCTTCACTGGTGAAGTTCAGCGTGCCGTTGACCGCATCCCGCAGTGTCAGCTGGCCATCCATCAATTTCTGCCAGGTGGGTGCCAGCGAATCCTCGAAATCGGCCATGAAGACGTTGACGTTCGCATTCAGCGCGTTGATCACCATTTTGCGATCCGGCGGGCCGGTGATCTCGACGCGACGATCGCGCAGCAATTGGGGAATCGGGCGAACCTGCCAGTCACGTTCACGAATGGAAGTGGTTTCCGAATCAAAGTCAGGTAAGGCACCCTGATCGTAACGTTGCTGGCGCTGCTGACGTGCTTTTAACAGGCGCTCACGTTCCGGTGCAAAACGCGCGACCAGTGTGTGCAGGAAGTCGATGGCTTGCGGGGTGAGCAGCTGCTTTTCCGCGTAGGTAAAGGGCTGAGTGAAGGTCAGCGTATTGTGGATAACCGAATCTGTCATGCGGGCTGCTCCTGTTATGATCCGTCCCCATTTACGGGATCCGGGTGTAGGGTGATTTTTAACCGGCAAGATCAGAGCATAATGATTTTCATCTTATTTTCAAAAACTATTTCCATTTTTATATTTAAACTGCCTTATTGTACTGATAAATATGTAATTTAAACTCTCAAATTAAAGGCAATGGATTCCACAAGATTGCGCAAGGCAAAAAAAATGCCGCGACAGCACGAGGCTGTCACGGCACATTTAACGAGAAAAGCGAGCTTTGCTTTAGTCGAGTGTGGGGTTCATATGACGCAGATCGAACGGTGTAATCTGGTAAACGTAATAGTTTAGCCAGTTTGAGAACAACAGATTACCGTGGCTGCGCCAGGTGGCACGCGGTGGCAGCTCAGGATTGTCTTGTGGGAAGTAGTTAAACGGTACTTCCGGATGCAGCCCGGCATCATAATCACGATGGTATTCACCGGATAACGTCAGCGCATCGTATTCAGGATGGCCAGTTACAAACGCCAGGCGCTTGTCTTTACTCGCCATCAGGTAAGCCCCGGTGGCGTCAGATTCGGCAAACAACTCGAGATCGGTATAGTCGCGAATTAACTGGCTCGGGAAATCAGCATAACGCGAATGCGGCGCGAGGAAATTGTCGTCAAATCCACGGGTTAACAAAGCATGCGGATGCAGGATTTGATGTTCATACACGCCTGAAAGTTTGTTCTGACGCGTTTGCTTTGGAATGCCGTACAGAATGTTCAGCGCGGCTTGTACCGCCCAACAGACAAACAGCGTGGATGTGACGTGTTCTTTCGCCCAGTGCAGCACACGCTGAATCTGCGGCCAGTATGCCACGTCATTGAAATCCACCAATCCCAGCGGGGCACCCGTAACGATCAGACCATCGAAATTATCGTGCTCAATATCTTCGAAGTTGCAGTAGAAGTTATTGAGATGCTCGCTCGGCGTATTGCGTGACTCACGGCTGTCGATGCGCAGTAGCTGTATGTCGATCTGCAGTGGCGAGTTGGAGAGTAAGCGTAAGAACTGATTTTCCGTTTCGATCTTTTTTGGCATCAGGTTGAGGATCAGTACTTTTAGCGGGCGAATCTCCTGAACACTGGCGCGCGATGAGGCCATGACAAACACGTTCTCATTACGCAAAAAATTCACTGCCGGTAATTCGTCGGGGATTCTGATTGGCATAGCTAACTGACCTCTTACTGATAACCGTATAAACGTTTAGACATCCAGATGCCCGAGGTTAGCCTGGCATCCGCTGAATGTCGAGTCTTCATGCGGATTATGAAAATGTTTCAGTTTAAAGCGGGATTTGGAGGTCTGATCCGTCTATTTATGCTACATCTTTGCGCGACCAACACGGTGTTTTATGCGTTTTTTGCATATAGATGAGGCGTAATGACAGTGTTTGAGAGGAAAAATGGGGGATTTTACGGAGCACTTCAAGCTTTTTTCGCAGCGCATTTAGCGGTATTTTGGCGATCTTCGTGGCTGTTAGCATTGATTTCGCCAATTTGCAGACGTAAAAAAACCCTGAACTTTCGTTCAGGGTTTCTTCACTTATTTAATGCCTGGCAGTTCCCTACTCTCGCATGGGGAGGCCCCACACTACCATCGGCGCTACGGCGTTTCACTTCTGAGTTCGGCATGGGGTCAGGTGGGACCACCGCGCTACAGCCGCCAGGCAAATTCTTGTGCTCTGTCCTGTGTCT